>NZ_JBEZFD010000016.1:0-221563 GCF_040649235.1 Spirillospora sp. NPDC049024 | reverse complement strand
GAACCAGCCCCACGGCAGCTCCCCCCGACGATCAACTCGCCGAGCAGGACTACACCACCGCTAGATCAATTGCTACGACCGGTTGAGGGCAGGCAATATTAAGCCGTGGCGAGCTCGCGAGTATGACCTGGGACTGCGGCGCCGAGATGGCCTGCCATGCCGCTCTGGCCGTGGCCGCCGCCATCGAGGTGTACTTCGCCCACCCGCACTCCCGGAAACATGCGGCCATCGAGCCCATCAGCTCATCCGGACATCGCCTGACCGCCTCGGCCTCTACGATGGCGGCCGCAGCCGCTCGCGTTCTTTGTGGCACTCAATCAAATCCACAACAGGCCGGCCGTCTTCACGGGACGCTCTGATTGACTCGCTGTAGATGGCATCGGGAGGCAATGCCCCCTGTTGTCGTCGCCTCACTACTTCATGCAGTGTTCTTCTCTTTGCTGTCGCGCCAAAGGGAAGAGGGGTGGATGGATGACCCGGCGATCAAGCCTGGTGTGACGACGTGGCCGCGGTCGGTTAATGTGATTCGATGTTTTCGGTCGACCGGTCAGTGCGTTCGGGTATCGTTCGTGGTTGACCGGTAGGGTGACATAAGGAGTTCGGTATGGCGCAGAAAGTACAGATTATTCTGACCGACGATGTCGATGGCGGCGAGGCTGCCGAGACGGTGTCGTTCGGTATCGACGGTGCGGCATATGAAATCGACCTCAGTGAGGCCAACGCTGCCAGGCTTCGCGCGGCCCTGCACCCGTTCATGGGCGGCGGGCGGCGCCTGAAGGCGGTCAAAGGCGGGAAGGCAACCGGCCGCGGAGCCGCCGGCGCTTCCTCTGACCGGGGACGGTCGGGCGACATCCGGGCATGGGCCAGGGAGCAGGGCATCGCGGTCAACGACCGCGGCCGTATCCCAGCCGACGTGATCGAGCAGTACCAGGCCGCTCACTGAGCAGCCCGCTCCCACTCGCCAGGGTCTCTGTGGCCGCGGTCAGGCGGTACGGCGCAAAGCCGCACTGAAACGCTCCGGGTCGGGTGGAGGGGTTGGTGTGCCCCGGGTTGCTTCACCGGAGCGGCGTCCTAGCGTCTAAGGGTTCAAGTTACAGGATTTGATATCTGTAACCTGTTGGCTTAGTGTTTCCCGTATGGAGCGGAGAACACTCGATGCCAATGTCTGTGCGGGGGCGGTCGGGCTCGGCTGGTCAGGCATGTCCGGCGCGGATGGACACAGCGCCGACGAGCAGAGCATTGCGACACTTCATGGCGCGCTCAACGCCGGGATGACGTTCACCGGCACCGCCGACCACCAGGGGATGGGCCATCGCGGGGCCACGGTCGCACAGCTGGCGATCGCATGGGTGCTCGCGCAGGGGCGCGTGCACCGAGACATCGTCGCGTTGGTCGGGGCCGGCCGACCGCGCCGCAGCGCCGAGACGGCCTCGGCCGCCGGCCTGCGGCTGACCCAGGACGACCTGGACGTGATCGAGCAGGCCGTCCCGCGAGGGGCCGTCGCCGGAGAACGCCATGCCCCTGCTCTGCTCGCGCTCCTGGACAGCGAGCGAACAGGAAGCAGGCACTGATGCGGGCCCGGACCCCGCTGGACGCGAACACCATTCTGGCGGCCACCGAGGAGATCCTGCGCCGCCACGGGCCGGACAAGGCGACGGTCGTCGACGTCGCCCGGGCCCTGGGGGTCAGCCACGCCGCCGTCTACAAGCACTTCGCCTCCAAGCAGGTGCTGCGGGAGGCCGTGACCCGACGCTGGCTCGACCACAACCGCGACACCCTCGCCGTCATCGCGGCCGACCGTGCGGTCCCGCCCGCGCAACGACTGCGTGCCTGGCTGCACGCCGTCCTGGCCGTGAAGCAGGCCAAGATCCGCCAGGACCCGGAGCTGTTCGCCGCCTACGGAATCCTCGCGGCCGCGCACAGCAGCGTCGCCACCGACCATGTAGCCGACCTCATGGGCCAGCTGGCGGCCATCATCGCCCACGGCGCCGCCGACGGCAGCTTCCGCACCGACGACCCGGAGGCCACCGCCCGCGTGGTCTTCACCGCCACCGCCAAGTTCAACCACCTCGCCCATGCCTCCGAATGGCAGGACCCCGGCATCGGCGCCGAACTCGACGAGGTGTGCAGCCTGCTGCTCGAGGGACTGCGCGCCCCCGCACCGCCATGACCGGGCCGGGTCGAGTAGACGCCGCGGTCGCCGTCAGCGGCGCGATCGGTCCCGCCCACCAGCATCCGGCCGGCAACGAACGAGGAGTGACGAACAATCATGGTTCAAGCGATCGCAGTGACCCGGCCAGGCGGACCGAACGCCCTTGAAGAGCTCGACCTGGCGGCGGAACCGATCGGTCCCGGCCAGGTCAGGATCCGGGTCACCAGCGCCACGGTGAACCCGGTCGACGCGGTGATCCGTTCACGTCCGCGGCAGGATGAGGCGGACGCGGTGCGGGTGCCGGGCATGGAGGTCGCCGGCGTGATCACCGACATCGGCCCCGCCGTCGAGCGCCCGTTCACGATCGGGGACGCCGTCATGGCCATCGTGGTGCCCTCGGGCGAGCACGGCGGCTACCGGGCGGACCTGGTCGTGCCGGCGCGGTCGGTCGCGAAGATCCCGGCCGGGCTCTCCGACGTCCAGGCCGCGACCATCCCGATGAACGGGCTCACCGCCCAACTCGCGCTCGACACGCTGGCGCTGCCGGCCGGCGCGACGGTCGCCGTCACCGGCGCCGCCGGCGCCGTCGGCGGGTACTTCGTCCAGCTCGCCAAGCAGGCCGGGCTGGTCGTCGTGGCCGACGCCGCCCGGCAGGACGAGGCCTTCGTCCGCGACTGCGGAGCCGACCAGGTCGTGCCGCGGGGGGACGGCTTCGCCGCGACGGTCCGCCGCCACCACCCCGGCGGCGTCGACGGGCTCCTCGACGCCGCCGCGCTGGAGGCCGCCGCGCTCCCCGCGGCCAAGGACGGCGGCACCGTCGTCACCGTCCGCGGCTACCGGGGCGACGGCACCGACCGGGTCCGCGTCGCCCCGATCTTCGTCCGCGACTACGCCACGGCCGCAGCCGCACTCGACCGGCTCGCCGAACTCGCCGGCGATGGACGGCTCACCATCCGCGTCGCCGGTCGACTGCCCGCCCTCGCGGCCGCCGACGCGCACCGCTCGCTCGAGCGACGCGGCGTCCGCGGGCGTTTCGTGCTGCGGTTCGACTGACCTGTGGCTGCCACGTGCCGGACCGCGGGCGTACCGGCGTGTTCAGCCGATCTCCGCCGTGCGAGTCCGGCCCCCTCGCAAAGGTGCGATGAAGCCGAAACGGCGGTCCAGCTAACTTCACACCGAAGAGGCCACTGGTTCGAACCCAGTATCGCCCACCCCAGCTTTCCACAGGTCAGAGTGTTCTCTAAGCGTGATCGCGTGCGTCTCGATGACCTCTTCGTAGGCTCGGGAGCCGGTGAGGGAGCTTTGCGGAGTCCCGAAACGCTCACCCAGACGGTCGATCAACGGAACTGCCTCGTCCTGGGCGGCCGAGTTCGATGGCAGAAGCTGCACTGGCCGCCTTGAGAACCTCGTGGGCCCGTTCGGAGTGGGCGTTCTCGTTCGCATCGCTCCCGCTGTTTGCGCTAGGTCGAGAAGCGCAGATTCATATCACTTCACCGACCGGGGCCTCGGCGTCTGACGGGGGCCCGAATGGCGTGGGGCCAACCGATCAGGGGGCCGCCTTGACCACGTGGACGCTGTCCATTTCGCGGCAGCCGGCGGGCAGCGCACCGAACGCGTAGTCGCCTTCCGGGTTGACGGGCGGGGAGCGGAGCGCCGCCCGGCAGGCGTCGTCGCCCAGCGCCGCGATCATGGTGAAGGTGCGGCCGACGTCCGCGCTCCCCTGCCCGATCGGCCGTTTGCGGAAGCTCCAGTGGCCGTCGTGCACGGTGACGGGGGCGAGGGAGCCCGGGTAGTAGCTGCCGTTGTCCGCCAGGTCGAAGATGTGCAGCGTGAGGTGGCCGAGGCCGGTGGCCGTGCCGCTGAGCAGCACCCCCTGCTCGCCCGGCACCCGGGCCTGCTCGCCGGGCGAGGCTATCGTCACCTTGGGGCGGGCCGGTGCCGCGCGGCGCGAGGCGGGCGGCGGGCTCGCCGGGGCCTTGCGCGGCGGGCCGGTGAGGACGCGGCGGCTCGGTGACTCCGACGGCGATGCCGCCGCGCCCGGGGAGACGGTGGCGGACTGCGGCAGGCGCAGAGCCTGCGGTGGGGCGTGCGTCGGACGGTGGTCGCGGTCCGCCTTGAGCGCGGCCTGAAGGGCGAGCGAGGATGCGACGATCGTGCCGGTCGTCAGGGCGATCCACCCGACCAGGAACCCGCACCGCCGGGGCCGGTTCGGCACCTTGCGGTGCGTCGCCGGGCGATCTCGATGCGGTGACGGGGTCTCTTCCGGCATGGGAGCCTCCACCGTGCGAACGGACACAAGTGACGGTTTGTTTTAAGTTTGTTTACGCCTACTTGTGTTGTATCGTCAAGGGGGTGGTGGTTCAGGGCGCCACTTTGCGTACGCGGACACTGTCGCCCTCCCGGCATCCGGGAGGGAGCGTCCGGTAGACCACGTTGCCCTCACCGTTCGGCACTGCGGCGGCCAGGGTCCTCCCGCAGGCCGCGTCCGCGATGACGGCGATGGTCGTGAACACCTTCCCGACGTCCTGCGCGCCCGACCCGATGGTGCCGTTGTGGAACCGCCACCGGCCGGCGTGCACCGGAACCCGCCCCTCGTCCGCGACGTAGTAGAGCCCGTCCGGCGCGAGCTCGAAGATGCGCAGCCGGCTGCCGCCCAGGCCCGTGGCCGTCCCGGTCAGCGTGACGCCGGCCTGGCCGTGCACCTCGGTTCCCTGGGGCGGAGAGCTGATCGTGACGCGGGGCGGCGTCCGGCGGGGCTTCCGGGACGGCCTGGCGGGCGCGGCCGCGCGCGGGACGCGCCGCGGGGGCTGCGTCCGCGTCGGCGAAGGCGACGCCGCCGGGCTCCCGGTCGGGCCTGCCGGAGCCGAGGGAGGCGAGACCATGCCCGCCGCGCCCCCCGAACCGGCGACCGGCCCGCCCTCCTCGCGCGTCCCGCGCGCCGCCGACCCCGCGAGCGCCTGCGCGGCGACCACGACCACGCAGACCGCGACGCCGGCCCAGCCGAGCGCGTACCGGTAGCGGCGCGGGTCCCGCTCATTCGGCCGCCGGTGGGCGGGGCCGTCCGGCCGTCGTTTCCCGGGAGCTGAGCGCTGCGTCACCTGATCCTCCGAGTCGTGGGCGGCGGGGCGGGCGGACGATGCGGGCGGCGAGCCGGTCGGTCGCGAGCACCGCGCAGGCGACGGTGACGGCCGCGATCGCGCCCAGCGCCGTCCACGCGGTGCCGACGCCCCGCGACAGGTCGCCGTCCCGGACGGTCACCTCCACGATCGCCATGCCCTGCCGGCTGCGCGGGACGGGCTGGAGCAGCACGCCGCCCTCGCCGGTCCGCAGTTCCACGGCCCGCGCCTCCCGGCGCACCCGGTCCAGCGTGCGCGCCGGCACGGCCGACCGCCCGTAGCCGATCTGGCCGCCGTCGGGCAGCAGCACCCGCACCTGCTCGCCGCCCTCCGCGTTGACGTCGACGACCGCGTCGCGGGCGTCCGCGCCGGTCGCCACCAGGGGGGTGAGGTCGTTGGCGAGCCGCTGCGCGCCGGCGAGGGCGCGGCTGTGCGCCAGCTCCCGGGCCAGCACGAGCGACGGCACCAGCAGCGTCAGCGCGACCAGCGAGCTCACCGCGGCGGACAGCAGCACGAATCGGCCCCTCATGCCGGGATCTCCAGCTTGACCCCCACCCCGCGGACCGTGTGCAGGTAGCGGGGCGCGGCGGCGGTCTCCCCGAGCTTGCGGCGCAGCCACGACATGTGCACATCGATCGTCTGGTCGTTGCCGTAGGGCTGGCGCCACACCTGGGAGTGCAGCTCCGCGCGCGGGACGACCTCGCCGGGACGTGCCGCCAGGAACGCCAGCAGGTCGAACTCCCGCCGGGTCAGGTCCAGCGGGCGGCCCTCCAGGGACGCCTCGCGCCGGACGAGGTCGATCCGCAGCTCACCGGCGTGCAGCACGCTGGACTCGGCCTTGCCGCAGGCCCGGCGCAGCACCGAGCCGAGCCGCGCGTCCAGCTCGCCGATCGTGAACGGCTTGACCATGTAGTCGTCGGCGCCGGCATTGAGCAGCCGGATGATCTCCTCCTCGCCGTCCCTGGCGGTGACCACGACGACCGCGGCGTCGGATACGGCGCGGAGCATCTTCAGCAGCTCGTGCCCGTCCATGTCGGGGAGGCCGAGGTCCAGGACCACGACCTGCGGGGGACTCGCGTGGACTTCCTGAAGGGCGTGCCACGCACCCGCCACGCTGCGCACCGAGTGCCGCCGGTCGGACAGGTCCCTGACCATCGCGGTCCGCACCTCGTCGTCGTCCTCAACGATCAGTATTCGAGCCATTGCGTTCTCCCAGGGGTCGTTTCGCCGGCGTCCGGGCCGGGCGCCGTCCGTCCCGCCTACGGCGGGCGCGCCGGGGCGGGCCGGCCGGAACGGTGGACGTGCGCAGCCATACGCCGACGTGCGCGCCGCCCATGACCGACCGTCCGATCTGCATCTCACCGCCCGTGGACTCGGCGAGCCGGCGGACGATGTCGAGCCCGAGACCGGTGGAGCCGCCGCCGCTGCGGCCGCGCTCGGACATCGCCGCGGGGTCGGGGATGCCCGGCCCCGCGTCCGAGACGAGGATGCCCACGCGGTCCCGGCCGGCCTGGAGCGTCACGCCGAACGCGGTGCGCTCCGGGGTGTGGTGGAAGACGTTCCCGAGCAGCGCGTCGAGCGCCGCGGCCAACTCGCCGCGGCCGACCGGCACGGGCGCCGCGCCCTCCGGGGCGGACAGGTGCCACTTGCGTTCCTGGTCGTCGGCGAGCGCCGACCAGTAGCCGACCCGTTCCCGCACGACCTCCGCGGCGTCGCACCCGGCGGTCCCGTCCGGCGCGTCGCGCCCGCGGGCCAGCCGGATCACCGTGTCGATCTCCTGCTCCAGCCGGGCGAGCGCCAGGCGGGTCGGCCCCATCCGGCCGTCCTCGCCGAGCCGGTCGACGTTCAGCCGCAGCGCCGTCAGCGGCGTCCGCAACCGGTGTGACAGGTCCGCGGCCATCCGCCGCTCCGCGGCGATCTGCCGGCCCACCCGGTCGGCCATCGTGTTGAACGCGAATGCCGCCTCCCGCAGCTCGGGCGGGCCCTCGGGCCGGACCCGGACGCTCAGGTCGCCGCCGCCGAGCCGTCCGGCCGCCCGGCCGAGCCGGCGCGCCGCGCCGACCATCCGGGCGCCCATCCGATCGGCGGCGGCGACGGAGCACAGGACGAGCAGCAGGCCGACCGAGCCCATGACCGCCCAGGCGGCGAGGACGCCATCCGGCAGTTCGTCCTCGGGCACGCTCACCTGGACGACCGCCACGCCCTCGCGCGCCGGGACGGGCTGCAGCACGACCCGCTCCCCGGGCCGGTCCAGTTCCGTCGCCATGGCCTGGCTCCGCGCCGCGGCCAGTTCGCGGGACGGCACCAGGGAGCGCCCGCCGACCTCCGTGCCGTCCGGCAGCATGACCACGGCCCTGGCCCGCGTCCCTGCGGTGGCCTCGGCGAGCGCCCGGTCGATCGCGGCGCGGCCGGCCGACGCGGTGACCACCGGGACGAGCATGCCGATCCTGCGCTGCGCGTCGATGACCGTGCGGTCGTTCGCGAGCTGCCGGAGGATGAGCGCGGCCGGGACGAGGGTCGCCAGTGCGACCATCGAGGTCACCGCGAGTGAGACGAGGGCGAGTGTCCTGCGCATGGCCTACGCGCCCACCACCCGCAGCCCGGCCTGCTCGAAGTCCTCGGTGAGCCCGCGGTCGAGCCCTGCGTCGGTGATCAGCGTGTCGATCTCGGAGAGCCGGGCGAACCGCGCCAGGTAGTCGTTGCCGACCTTGGTGTGGTCGGCCAGCGCCACCGCGCGCCGTGCCGCCGCGACCATCGCCCGCTTCACCGACGCCTCTGCCGGGTCGGGAGTGGTGAACCCGCACTCCAGGGACAGGCCGTTGGTGCCCATGAACGCCACGTCCACGTGCAGCTCGGACAGCAGCCGCAGGTTCCAGTCGTCGACCGTCGCCAGCGTCCGCGGCCGGACCCGTCCGCCCAGCATGACCACGGTGAGGTTGGGGCGGTCGGCGAGTCGGGCCGCCAGCGGCGGAGAGTTGACCACCACGGTCAGCTCCCGGTCCGCGGGGAGCACCGCGGCCAGCCGCTCGGTCGTGGAACCGGCGTCGATGATCAGCGACCCCTCGTCCGGCAGCTCGGCCAGCGCCGCCTTGGCGATCCGCTCCTTCTCCTCGCGCATCACCGCGTCGCGGGCGGCCAGCGCGGGCTCGAAGCCCAGCCGCTCCACCGGGATGGCGCCGCCGTGCACCCGGCGGATCGCGCCCGCGCGCTCCAGGACGCGCAGGTCCCGGCGGATCGTCTCGCTCGTCACCGACAGGTCCTCGGCCAGCCGCACCACGTCCACCCGTCCCTCCGCTCGCGCTCGGCGCAGAATCTCGCCCTGCCGCTCCTCCGCGTACATGTGGGTTCGCTCCCGGTTTTGTTGGATTGTCATGTGCTTACGCCCGGATGTGGTCGTGGGTCAAGGGGGATGCGCATGCTCGGTCCCGACCGGGTGGTCCGCCGGGCCGCCCGGCCCCGCGAACCGAGGCACGACGCTCATCGTAAAGAGAAAAATGCAGGTACGCGCCATTTCTGAGCCGCCTTAAGCGTACTTATTGGAATATTGAGCAAGTTTTAGTGTCCGTTCTGTTGGCCTTCGGTAGACAAGGGCTCCAGCACGGTTCGGGATGGGCATCCGCCTGTCCGGCGCGGCGAAGGAGGCAGGAATGGGCAGGAGAGGGAAGAAGGCGGTCGCGGCAGGCGGGGCCGCGGTTCTGGGAGCGGGGGTGCTGGTGGGACTGTCCACCTTCGCCTGGGGCGACCTGCCGGAAGTGCCCGAGGAGGGCACGCAGGAATTCGTGGATATGCTGGCCGGCGTGTGCGGCTCGACCAAGGGCGAGATCGAGGGAATCAAGAAATACCGGTGGCACACCGGAAGCGGCGGCGATTGGTCGCCGGTCGAGGCCGACGGGTGTGAGTTCACCGTCAAGGAGGAGCGGACGGAGCAGAACGTCCACAAGAAATATCCGGGCGACTGGCGGTCGGCGAACGTCTGGAACTGCAGCCAGACGGAGGGCAACAAGGTCACCAAGCAGTACCAGGACACCAGAGTCGACCTGTACGACATCAACTGGAGCGTGGGCGCCTCGGTCAGCGCCGGCCTCTTCGACATCTTCACGGTCGGCTTCGAGGCGTCCACCGGGGGCGCCTACCAAACGGGCACCTGGATCTGGGAGGGCACCACGATCGACGTACTCCCCGGATACGTCGGCTGGCTGGAGAGCAGCCAGAACCTCAAGGTCGTCAAAGGCGACTTCAAGCTCAACTTCCCACACCGGCTCAGGGACCACTACTTCTGGTACCTGAACGACTTCGAGGTCAAGACGCCGACCGGTGAGGGCACCACCTTCGCCCAGTTCCGCCCGCTGACCGACGACGAGATCCGCCAGAACTGCCCCGAGTGGGACTGGTCGAAGCCCGACCCCCGCAAGAACGGGAACGGCGACAACGGCGGAGAGAACGGCGGCGGCGACGGTGGAGGGGAGAACAACGACCCGAAGATCCCCGCGTGGGAGGCGCAGAAGTACTACTCGCTCGGCGAGAAGGTGACGTTCGACGGAGTGACCTACGAGTGCATCCGCGCTCATCAGGCGGCCCCCGGCTGGGAGCCGGCCAAGACCCCCGACCTCTGGCGCCGCCTCTGACCCGCCCCAGCGGCGGTACGACGGCCTCGATGAGACGCGGGCCCGGTTCGGCGAGCGCCTGCCGAACCGGGCCGCAGGCTCCTCCGCCGTGTGGCCCCCGCGATGTCGGCACCCCCATCCCGGACGCCGGCGCAACGAAGTGGGGGCCGGGCGGGACAGGTCGTATGTCCGGCGTGACGCGGTCCCCTGCTCGGGTGGTGCCGGGACGGCACCGACCCGCGTCGTCCCGGCGGATCACGACCGCGGCCGACGAACCCCGGCGGAGCACTACGACCTCGGCCACGGATACTGCACCTGCGCGTGGTCGCCACCATCCCCCTCACCGACGACGAACAGGCCGCGGTCAGCGACGGACAAGCCGCCCTCGACCAGCTCTTGGACCGGCTGACGGACATGCCCACACCGGCCGGGCCGGCGCCCCGCCAACTCGGCGATTCGGCAGCCCAACGCTCTTGCCGATCGGTCGCCGTCAGGCAAGGAGGGCAGGCTTCCAACGGCCCGAGTGTCGGTAGCGGCTGACAAATTCCCCCCATGACCGGTGCATCCACACCCAGGCACTTCTCACCCCGATGGAGCGACGACTCTCGCACCGCCCCGCCAACGGTCGGGGACGAACGGGAGATCTTGAATTCGACCCTGGACTGGCAGCGGGAGACCTTCGAACTCAAATGCAGCGGCATCCCACCCCAGCGACTCTCCGACAGGGCCGTGCCGCCCTCCTCGCTGTCCCTGCACGGCCTGCTACGCCATCTAGCCGCCGCCGAGCGCTGGTGGTTCCGCATCCAGTTCGCCGGCGAGGACGTTCCGCTGCTCTACTACTCCGACGACGATCCCGACCAGGACTTCGACTCCCTGGACGGCGACGTCCAGGAGGCACTCGGCACCTGGCGAGCCGAGTCTGCGGTGCGGTCAGGCCTGGTCGTCCAGCAGGGCTCGGGTCCACA
The DNA here is from genome assembly GCF_040649235.1 of Spirillospora sp. NPDC049024. Taxonomy (NCBI): domain Bacteria; kingdom Bacillati; phylum Actinomycetota; class Actinomycetes; order Streptosporangiales; family Thermomonosporaceae; genus Spirillospora; species Spirillospora sp. NPDC049024. Next base: position 210,726 of record NZ_JBEZFD010000016.1, on the reverse strand, counting down.
GGTCCTGTTGTGCCTCGATGTACTCGGCGTTGCTGCGCCAGATGTCGCCGTGGCCCTGCTGCCAGAGCCTCGTCCAGGGCTGGTTGCCGGCAGTGGCCTGTGCCCGCAGGAAGTCGTGCATGGACCGGGTCCGTCGGCCTAGAAGCGGGACCAGCTTGCGTCGTTGGTCTTCGTCCAGTTCGTAAGCGTCGACAAAAAGGCGTAGTCGAGCGGCAGCGTCGGTTCGCTGCCATGCCGGATCGGCGGACAAGGGGATGAAACTTTGGTAGGCGTAAGCGAAATCCCACAGGCGGGAGCCGGGTGCGGCGGTGTCCCAGTCGATAAAGACCCACTCGTCTTCACCGGCGATCAGGTTCCACGGTGCCAGGTCATGGTGAGCGATGATGTCGCAGGTATCGGGACGGATCAGCACCTGCCAGTGAGCGTCCGGCGGCGGCGTGAAGCTCTGCACGGCGTCATGGAAGTCCCGGATGAGCCGGGCGACACGCCTGATGCTCTCCGGCCCTTCCAACAGAGCGGAGCCATCGGGCCACACCCTCGTGCCGGGAACGAAGCTGAGCACCTCACAACCTTGCTCATCGATGCCCAAGGGGCGCGGCGCCGCCCGGAAACCAACCCCGTGAAGGTGGGTGAGCAACGCATGTACCGCTGGCGTCCAGGCCCCCGCAGGCCGACGGACGGTGTCTCCGATTCGGACCACACCAGCACTGACGTTGCCGCCGGGCAGCGGCTCCTCATCTGGCTCCACGTCGTTCAGTATGAGTGCGAGTTGCTCGTGGCCGGGGGCGTCCTGCCTGCCGACCTGGTCGCCCGCAACCGCCAGGTCGCCGAGGCCGCACTCCGGCCGTGGACCCCGGCCTTCACGCACGGCGACCTGCAGATCGCGCACGTCTTCGTCTGGGCAGCAGGTGCCCGCTGTTGGCGGCCTAGCGCGGCCACGGCGGCTGGTACCTGCGACTGGAGTTGAGCACCGGACGCCCTCCACACCGCCCGGCCGGAACTGATGGCCTCCTGGTTTCCCGGTTCAAGTCAGCGCTGGGCGTGATAGTCGAGGCAGACTTGGTAGTCGGGGAGAAGTCCCGCCTTCTGAACCTCGGCCAGGGACGGCGCGGCGGCGTCCTTCGCAGAAAGCACCGGGGGGACGTTCACCGGCCACTGGATACCCAGATCGACGTCCAGCGGATGCACGCCGTGCTCCCGATGAGGAGTGTACGGTTCCGAGCACAAATACAAGACCATGGTTTCGTCGGTCAGCGCCATGAAGCCGTGGCCCAGCCCCTCCGCGATATAGACGCAGGATCGGTTATCGGAGTCCAGTGTCACCGCCTCGTGCCGCCCGAACGAGGGGGAACCGGCCCGCAGGTCGACGACCACATCGAGGATCGCGCCCCGCACGCAGGTCACATATTTCGCTTGCCCCGGCGGGACATCGGCGAAATGCATTCCCCGCAGCACCCCCTTGGCCGACGTGGAGCAGTTCGCCTGCGCCAGCCTGAACGAAGACCCGGTTTGTTCCAGCAGGTCTTCCCGGAACCACTCGTTAAAGGAGCCCCGGTCGTCCCACTGCACACGGGGCGTGAACTGATAAGCGCCCTCAATCGTCAGAGGATCCACCAGACAAGTCTATCCGCCGACGCGCCCTGATCAACGCCATGTGCAGATTGATCTCAGTTCCGCATGGCGAAATCGGTTGCTCTTGTCGGCGAGGAGGCGGATGTCTTCCTTCTCCCGCCGGTGCGGGATCCTCCACTCCTTGAGTTGGGCGCTTGCGCGTTCGCCGGGTCCGCGGAGCTTGGCGCGCGGGGGTCCGGACGCGGTGGTTGTGGTGATCAACCTGTCTATCGGGGTTTTTTCACATCACCCGCTGAACGACCGCATCGCGATCATGCTGTGATCGGTGCCCGCTCGGGACGGATGAAAAAGGGTCACTCTCCCTGTCAAAAGGTGCTGTGCGTCCTGCCCCAGGGGGCGCGAGGCGGCATTTCACCAAGGAGCGCAAGGGCGAGATCGTCCGCATGGTCTTGGACGGCCCACGCCCCATCGCCCACGTTGCGCGTGAGGTCGGGATCCACGTCGGGGGCGAATCGAAGGGAGGGCGGCGCCCGGCCGGGTGTTCCCGGCCGGGCACGGTGTGCGCCTCAGGTTTCGGCCGGGCGGACGGCCGGTGCCTTGACAGTCCGCCTGCGGGTCTCGACGCCGAACACCGCGACGACGAAGACCGCGATCAGCAGCGGGACCGCGCCGAGCAGCGCGGTGGCGTTGATGGACGGGACCGTCGCGCCGAGCACCAGGACGATCGTGACGACGACGCCGCCGAGCTTGCCCACGCCCGCCGACAGTCCGGAGCCGCGCGAGCGGATCCGCGTCGGGTAGATCTCCGAGCTGTAGGCGGCCAGCACCGCGGCGATCGTGGCGGTTCCGACGATCGGGCCGGCCAGCAGGACGTACAGCCAGGTCCGGTCGTGGGCGAGGGTCTCGCCGGAGAACGAGAAGGCGGCCAGCGCCACGGTCACCAGCGCGGTCAGCACGATGATCGTCTTCTTGGCGCTCCACAGCCCGTACATGGCGGCGGCGATGAACACCAGCGGAAGCCCCAGTAGGGAGGAGTCGCGGAGCGCCGCGTCTGCGGTCTTCTGGGCCAGACCGAGCTTCTGCAGGTTCGACGGGATCCAGAGCTGGAACCCGTAGGTCACCAGCCCGATGCCCAGCCCCAGCACCACGACCGCGAGGCTGAGCCCGGCGAACGGCGGCCGGAACAGCGGGGTGAAACCGGCGCCGTGTGCGGCCTTCTTGAGCTCCTCGACCGGGCCGGCCGTGGGACCGGGCTCCGCCTCGGGCAGCACGTGCTCCTCGATCGCGCCGTACCGGGTCATGATCGCGCGGGCCTCGTCCTCGCGGCCGTGCGCCAGCAGGAACCGCGGCGACTCGGGGATCCAGTGGTTCAGCGCGATCAGCAGCACGCCCGTCGGCATTCCCAGCAGCCACAGGATCCGCCACGAGTAGTGCGGCACCAGCGCCGAGGACAGCGAGCTGGTGAAGATGTAGGCCAGCGCCAGGTTCCCGCCGATCAGCACCATCACCCAGCCGCGGTGCCGGCCCGGGATCATCTCCGCCAGCAGCGAGAACGTGATGGGCAGCATGCCGCCCGCGGCGAGCCCCATCAGCAGGCACATCGCCAGGTTCCACGCGAACGACGGCATCGTCCCGCAGATCGCGGTGGTCACGAACATCACGCCGGCCAGCAGGATGGACGAGCGGCGCCCGATGTGGTCGCCGAGCCAGCCCCACAGGAACGAGCCGATCACCGTCCCGGTCAGGCCGAACAGCGGCAGCAGCGCCACCGGCCAGTGCCCGGCGGGGTTCAGCGCCGACTTGAGCCCGTACTCCTTGCCCATCCCCGGCGCCACGAACGACAGGGTGATCGGCTTCATCGCGTCGATGGTGACCGCGGTCGTCATCACGACGACCAGCCCGATGTGGGCGGGCCGGAACGGCGCGTCGTACGCCGCGCGCACGCGCACCTCGTCGTCGAGCCGGGAGGCGGCGAGGCCGCGCGGGATGAGCCCATAGGCGGTCAGGGCCATGCCGGCCAGGATGAGCGCCATCCCGGTGAGCATGGTGGCGTCCATCTCCATGCCGCGCATGTTGTAGTGCATGTCCGCCGAGTCGAGGTACATCGGCAGGTGCAGGGCCACGCCCGCGATGCAGGCGATGAACCCGGTCCAGAAGGCGGGGGGATGGGCGAAGGCGATACCCCCCACGGGCCGTGTTCGCATCAGTGCGTCCTCACGAGTGTCGGCTGCTTCGGAGGGGGCCTCCGATGGAGAGGATTTTCGTGAGGCCGGGGACGGCCTGTCTTCTTCTTGGTTGCTCTCCCCGCGGAGCCGGGCGCCCTGCCGTGCCTAGAGGGGTATGTTGGCGTGCTTGCGCGGCTCCGCGATCTCCCGCTTGCCGCGCAGCGCAGCCAGGCCCCGTGCGAGGGCGGCGCGCGTGTCGGCCGGGTCGATGACGTCGTCGACGAGGCCGTGCTCGGCCGCGAAGTACGGGTGCGTGAGGCGCTCGGCGTACCGGGTCATCAGGACGCCGCGCAGCGCGCCCGGGTCGGCGGCGGCGGCGAGTTCCCGGCGGTGCACGACGTTCACGGCGGCCTCCGCGCCCATCACCGCGATCTCGTTGGTGGGCCAGGCGAGCGACAGGTCGGCGCCGATCGAGCGGGAGTCCATCACGATGTACGCGCCGCCGTACGCCTTGCGCAGGATCACCTGGATCCGCGGCACCGTCGCCTCGCAGTAGGCGTGCAGCAGCTTCGCGCCGTGCCGGATGACGCCCGCGTGCTCCTGGTCGACGCCGGGCAGGAACCCGGGCACGTCGACGAGCGTCACCAGGGGGACGCCGAACGCATCGCAGAAACGGACGAACCGGGCGGCCTTCTGGGAGGCCGCGGCGTCCAGCACGCCGGCCAGCACCATCGGCTGGTTGCCGACCAGGCCCACCACCTCGCCGTCGATGCGCGCCAGCGCGCAGATGACGTTGCCCGCCCAGCCCTCGTGGAACTCCATGAACTCGCCGTCGTCGGCGATCTCGGCGATGACGGCGCGCATGTCGTACGGGCGGTTCGGCTCGACCGGGACGAGCTCCGCCAGCCGCGGCCGCACGTCGGCCGCGGCGCTCCGCGCGGCCGCGGCGGGCGGCGGCTCCAGGTAGTTCGACGGCAGCAGCGACAGCAGGTACCGGACGTCGTCCAGGCAGCTCTCCTCGTCGTCGTGCACGAACGTCGCCACCCCGGACCGGGCGCCGTGCACCTCGGCGCCGCCCAGCTCGGCGTGGGTGACCCGCCGGCCGCTGACCGCTTCGACGACGTCCGGGCCGGTCAGGTACATCTGCGCGGTGCCGCGGACCATGAACGTCACGTCGGCGAGGGCGGGGGAGTAGGCGGCGCCGCCCGCGCACGGGCCGAGCACCACGCTGATCTGCGGGATGACGCCGGACGCGCGGACCTGGCGGCGGAAGATGCCGCCGTAGCCGTCGAGGGCCAGCACGCCCTCCTGGATGCGGGCGCCGCCGCTGTCGTTCAGCCCGATGAGCGGCGCGCCGTTCGCCAGCGCCAGGTCCATCACCTTGTGGATCTTGGCGGCGTGGGCGGCGCCGAGGGACCCGCCGGACAGCGTGAAGTCCTGCGAGTAGACGAAGACCGTGCGGCCGTCGACGGTGCCGGATCCGGTCACCACTCCGTCGGTGCGGGGGCCCGCCGGTTCGTCCGGGCCTTCGGAGCGGCGGCGGAACATACCCATTTCCATGAACGAGCCGGGGTCGAGCAGCAGATCGAGCCGTTCCCGCGCGGTCCGCTTGCCGAGCGCGTGCTGGCGCTCGACGGCCGGAGCGCGGCCGGCGAGGGTCTCGGCGCGCAGTTCGTCGCGGTCCCGCCGCAGCCCGGCCATCGACCGTGGGGCCGGTTCGGCGACCACCGCGGGCAGGCGGGCGCCGCGCGGCCGCGGCCGCGGCCGCGGTACCGGAACCGGAACGAAGTCGGCCTCGGATGCGCTCACGAACTCCCCTTCCTCGGTGCGTTCCCGCCATTTCCCGGGGCGGGGTGCGACCTCTCCATTGTTCGGCAGGCCAATCCTCGTGTCTTCTCCGATTTTGCCGTTGGAACGTGATAAGCCGGGAATAGAGAAAATAACACTGTCATTTTATTTGGCCGGGTATTCGAGGGCCGGCCGCGGGGAAAGGCCGCGCCGCGCCGCCCGCGTCCGGCGGTCGGGCCGGATGCGGCAGCAAACCGGGAGATGAAGGGCGCGCGGGCCGCGGCGCACACTGCGGTGGACGTCACCGCCGTTGAGGAGTGCCCCATGTCCACGATCATCGGCTCGCTGCGCAGGCTCGTCATGGCCCCGTCCCTCGCTGAGGTGGGCTTCGCCGAGCGCGGCTTCCCCGTCACCCCGTCCGAGCGGGTGCTCGCCCTGGAGGCGATACCGCAGGCCGTGGTCTGCGGCTTCGAATGGGGCATCGACGCCCGCGACCAGTGGGAGGTCGAGCGGCGGCTCGCCCTGGTCTCGCCGGAGCAGCGCGGCTTCGCCTACGAGGGCGCGACCATGGCGTTCACCGTGCTGGACGCGATGGGACCGCGCCGCGGGCACCGCACCCGCGACCTGCTGCTCGGACCCGGGCGCCCGCACATCTTCCTCGCCTACATCGGGATCGGGTTCGCGATGGCGCGGCTGCCGCGCGTCCTGTGGCGCAAGGTCCTGCCCGACCTCGCCGGGTCGCCGTACCACCCGACGATGAGCTGGCTCGCCGTGGACGGGCTCGGCTTCGACCGCGCCTACTTCGACACCCGCCGCTGGGTGGACGCGCAGGAAGTGCCCGCGCCCTACCCCTGGCTGGGCCGGTCCGACTACTTCCCGCGCGCCTTCGACCAGGGCGTCGGACGCGCCCTGTGGTTCGTCCACGGGGGTGCGCCGGACGCCGTCGCCGCCGCGGTGGGACGGTTCGCCGAGCGGCGCCGCGCCGACCTGTGGAGCGGCGCCGGGCTCGCCGCGACCTTCGCGGGCGGTTGCGACCCGGCCGGCTACGCCGCCCTGCGCGGCCACGCCGGCGAGCACGCTGCCGCGCTCGCGCAGGGCGCCGTGTTCGCCGCGAAGGCGCGCTGCCACGCCGGGTTCGTGCCCGGCCACACCCGCGAGGCGCTGCGGGCGATCACGGGCCTGACGGCCGAGGCGGCCGACCGGCTCGCCGACGACGCCGCCGTGGACCCGGACGCGCAGGGCGAGCCCGCGTACGAGCTCTGGCGCGCGAACGTGCGCGACCGGCTCGGCCCGCGCCTGCCTCGGGATTAGCGGTGCCCGGGTGCCGCGCCCGCCCCTGAGCACGACCGGAGTGGACGGCGCCCGCCGGACCGGCCAATTCTGGAATCAAACGAACCGGCGAATCCAGGTGCTGAATTGAATGGTTCACTGAGAAGGCTCCGCAGCAGGATCCTGACCCCGAGCATTTCGGCCACGAAAATGTCGGTGCGCGGTTTCAGGGTCAAGGACTACGAATCCCAGGCCGTGCTGGAGACCATCGGCCGCACATTCCTCACCGGCTACGCGGCCGCGACCCGTGTCCCCTCCACGGGCGAGGTCGCCGCGGAACTCGCGGACGTCCCGACCCGGTTCCGCGGGTTCGCCTACGAGGGCGCCGCGATGGGGCTCGCGATGCTGGACGGCCTCCCCGGCGGCGGGAACCGGCGGGTCGCCGAGTTCCTCGACGGCGCCGGGCGCGACCACGTCTACATGGTCTACGTGGGCGTCGGCTGGGCCGCGGCCCGGCTGCCCGGGTTCCGGCGGTCGAGGCTCGCCGCCCCGGACCCGCTGCTGCGCTGGCTGGCGCTGGACGGCTACGGCTTCCACCAGGCGTACTTCCGCACCGGACGGTACGTCGACGGGCAGGCCGTGGACCCGGTGTCCTGGCCCGTCCACGGCGCACCCTACGCCGGCCGTGCCGTCGACCAGGGGATCGGCCGGGCCCTGTGGTTCGTCTGCGGCACCGACCCGCGCCTGGTCGCCGACCGGATCGAGGCGTTCGCCGAGGACCGCCGCGGCGACCTGTACTCCGGCGCCGGACTCGCCGCCGGCTACGCGGGCGGCGCCGACGAGAAGGAGCTGCGCGTGCTCCGGGAGCGGGCCGGCCGGTACCGCCCGGAGCTCGCCCAGGGCTGCGCGTTCGCCGCCGAGGCCCGGCTGCGCGCCGACCTGCTCGTCCCGCACGTCGAGCTCGCCACCGAGGTGCTCTGCTCCACGACGCCGCAGGAGGCGGCGCGGGTCTGCACCGAGCGGATGCCGGCGCGGCCCGCGGACCCCGCGGCGGACGCCCGCGCGGAGGTCCCCGCCTACGAGGCGTGGCGGCGCGACATCGCCGCGGCGCTCGTCCCCGGTCAGGACTGACCCCTACTCCACGACCACCGCGCCGGTTTCGCTCCTGCCGCGTGCCGGCGACCGCTGAAAGAAGGCTGCCCCCGAATGAGCAGGATCGCCGTCATCGGCATGGCGTGCCGCTACCCGGACGCCACCTCGCCGACGCAACTCTGGGAGAACGCACTGGCCGGACGGCGCGCCTTCCGGCGGCTGCCCGACGTCCGCATGCGGCTGGCGGACTACTGGGACGCCGATCCCGCCGCGCCCGACCGGTTCTACGCCCGCAACGCCGCCGTCCTGGAGGGCTACGAGTTCGACCGGGTCCGGCACAAGATCGCCGGGAGCACGTTCCGGTCGACGGACCTGACCCACTGGCTCGCCCTCGACACCGCCGAGCGGGCCCTCGCCGACGCCGGGTTCTCCGGCGCGGAGGGACTGCCCGGCGAGCGCACCGGCGTGATCGTGGGCAACACGCTGACCGGGGAGTTCTCCCGCGCGAACCTGATGCGGGTGCGCTGGCCGTACGTCCGCCGGACGGTCGCCGCCGCGCTGCGCGACCAGGGCTGGGCGGACGAGGACCTCGCCGAGTTCCTGGCCGGGCTGGAGCGCCGCTACAAGGCGCCGTTCCCGGCGGTGAACGAGGACACCCTCGCCGGAGGGCTGTCCAACACGATCGCCGGCCGGATCTGCAACCACTTCGACCTCAAGGGCGGCGGCTACACGGTGGACGGCGCGTGCTCGTCCTCGCTGCTGTCGGTCGTGACGGCCTGCCGCGCCCTGCTCGACGGGGAGCTGGACGCCGCCGTCGCGGGCGGCGTGGACCTGTCGCTGGACCCGTTCGAGATCGTCGGGTTCGCCAAGACCGGCGCGCTGGCCAAGGGTGAGATGCGGCTGTACGACCGCGGGTCCAACGGCTTCTGGCCGGGCGAGGGCTGCGGGATGGTCGTGCTGGTCCGCGAGGAGGACGCGCGCCGGTACGGCCGGGAGCCCTACGCGGTGGTCGCCGGGTGGGGCGTGTCGTCCGACGGCAAGGGCGGCATCACCCGGCCCGAGAAGCACGGCTACCGGCTGGCGCTGCGCCGCGCCTACGAGCGGGCAGGGTTCGGCATCGACACCGTGGCGTTCTTCGAGGGGCACGGCACCGGCACGGCGGTCGGCGACGCCACCGAGCTGACCGCGCTGTCGGAGGCGCGGGCCGAGGCGGGCGGCGGCGCCGCGCCGGCCGCGATCGGGTCCGTCAAGGGGATGATCGGCCACACCAAGGCCGCCGCCGGGATCGCCGGGTTCGTCAAGGCGGTGATGGCGGTGCGCGAGGGCATGGTGCCGCCGACCGTCGGCTGCGTCGACCCGCACCCCGTCCTCGCCGCCGAGGACGCCGCGCTGCGGGTGCTGCGCCGGGCGGAGCCGTGGCCGGACGACGCGCCGCTCCGCGCGGGCGTCACCGCCATGGGGTTCGGCGGCATCAACACGCACCTGGTCGTCGAGGGCACCGGCCGGCGCCGCTCCGCGCCCGCCTCCGCCGCGTCCGACGCCCTGGTGCGCTCGGCGCAGGACGCCGAGCTGCTCCTGTTCGACGCCGACACGCCCGGCGAGCTGCGCGACCGCCTCGCGGGGCTGGCCGACTGGGTGTCGTCGCTGTCCTATGCGCAGCTGTCGGACCTCGGTGCCGTGCTGCAGTCCCGGCTCACCGGCGGTTCCGCGCGCGCCGCGGTGGTCGCCTCCTCCCCGCAGGAGGCTGCGGAGCGCATCCGCCGCCTCGTCGACGCGCTGGACGCGGGGGAGACCTCCCGGCTCACCCCGGCCGGGACGTCCTTCCTCGGCCGGGTCGCCCGGCCCGCCAAGGTCGGGTTCCTGTTCCCCGGGCAGGGGTCGGGGCGCGGCACGAGCGGCGGGGCGATGCGCCGCCGCTTCGCCGAGGCCGAGGACGTCTACCTGAGGGCGGCGCTCCCGTCGGCCGGGGACGTCACCGCGACGGCCGTCGCCCAGCCCCGGATCGCCACCGGGTCCATGGCCGGGCTGCGCGTGCTGGAGTCGCTCGGCGTGCACGCCGTGGTCGCGGTCGGGCACAGCCTCGGCGAGATCGCCGCGCTGCACTGGGCGGGCGCGCTCGACGACGAGGCCCTGCTCCGGGTGACCGCGCTGCGGGGCCGGACCATGGCCGAGCACAGCGCGTCCGGGACGATGGCGAGCGTCAGCGCGCCGCCCGAGCGGGTCGCCGACCTCGTCACCGGCCTGCCCGTCGTCATCGCCGGGTACAACGGCCCCGCCCAGACGGTGATCGCCGGACCGGACGACGCGGTGCGCGAGGCCGGGCGGCGCGCCGCCGACGCGGGCCTGCCCTGGACCGGCCTCGCCGTCTCGCACGCGTTCCACTCGCCGCTGGTCGCGCCCGCGGCGGGCGCGTTCGTCGACGGGCTGGCGGAGGAGCGGTTCGGCGACGTCGAGCGGCGCATCGTGTCCACCGTCACCGGGGAGCCGCTGCCCTCCCGCACCGACGTCCGGGAGCTGCTGCGCCGGCAGATCACCGAACCGGTCCTGTTCAGCCAGGCGCTGCAGCTGGCCGCCAAGGACGCCGACCTGTTCGTCGAGGTCGGGCCGGGCCGGGTGCTGACCGGGCTGGTCGCCGGCATCACCGGCACCCCCGCCGTCGCGCTCGACACCGACGACGAGTCGCTGGCCTCGCTGCTGCGCGTCGCCGCCGCGGCGTTCGTGTCCGGTGCGCCCGTCGACACCGCGGCGCTGTTCCGGGGGCGGCTGGTCCGGCCGCTGGAGATCGGCGCCGAGTTCGACTTCCTGGCCAGCCCGTGCGAGGCGGCGCCGGAGCTCAGCCTCGACGTGGCCGCCGAGACGTCCGTCCCGGGCCCGGACGGCGCGGGCGACGGCGGTCCGAGCGGAGACGCCGCGGCGGCCGTGGCCGGCGGGGAGTCCAGCGTCGAACTGCTGCGCCGCCTGGCCGCCGAGCGCGCCGAGCTGCCCGCCGAGCTCGTGCGCGACGACAGCAGGCTGCTCGACGACCTGCACCTGTCCTCGATCACCGTCGGCCAGCTGATGAACCAGGCGGCGCTGCTGCTGAACCTGCCCCCGGCGCAGACCGCCGCGAACTTCGCGACCGCCTCGCTCGGCGAGCTGGCCGACGCCCTCGACACCCTCGCCGAGACCGCGTCCGGCGCGTCCGCCGCGCCGGTGGTCGAGGGCGCCGCCGCGTGGGCGCGCGCGTTCACCGTCGACCTCGACCCGGTCCCGGTTCCGCCGCCCGCCCAGCCCGAGGACGACGGCCCCTGGACGCTGTTCGCGCCCCCCGGCCATCCGTTCGCGGACGCGCTACGGCAGGCGCTGCAGCGGGCCCGTGTCGGCACCGGCGTCCTGGTGTGCCTGCCGCCCGACTGCGACGAGGACGCGCTGCGCCTCGCGCTGGACGGCGCGCACGCCGCGCTCGCCGACGGCGCCGCGACCCGGTTCGTGCTGACCGGGCGGGGGCGGGGCGCCGCCGGGCTCGCCAGGACGCTGCGCCTGGAGGCCCCCCGGCTCCGCGTCACCGTCGTCGACCTGCCCGCCGGGTCCGGCGCTGTGGACCGCGTCGTCGCCGAGGTCGCCGCAACCACGGGCTTCAGCGAGGCCGTGCACGACGACGAGGGGCGCCGCCTCGTCCCGACGCTGCGGCCGATGCCGGTGACCCCCGCCCGACAGGAGCAGCCGCTCGGCCCGGAGGACGTCCTGCTCGTCACGGGCGGCGGCAAGGGCATCACCGCCGAGTGCGCCCTCGCCGTCGCCGCCGACACCGGCGCCGCGCTCGGCGTCCTCGGCCGCTCCGACCCGGACGGCGACGCCGCACTGGCCGCGAACCTGCGGCGCATGGCGGACTCCGGGGCGCGGGTCCACTACGTCCGCGCCGACGTGACCGACGCCGCGCAGGTCGAGGCCGCCGTCGCGGAGATCGGCGAGATGCTCGGCCCGGTCACCGGGGTGCTGCACGGCGCGGGCCGCAACGAGCCCGCCGCCCTGCCCAACCTCGACGCGGCCGCCTTCCACGGCGCCATCGCCCCGAAGACGGGCGGCCTGCGGGCGGTGCTCGGAGCCGTCGACCCCGGGGCGCTGCGGCTGCTGGTCGCCTTCGGCAGCATCATCGGCCGCAGCGGGCTCCCCGGCGAGGCGCACTACGCCGTCGCCAACGACTGGATGGCCCACCTGACCCGCGAGTTCGCCGAGCGGCACCCCGACTGCCGGTGCCTGTGCCTGGAGTGGTCGGTCTGGTCCGGCGTCGGCATGGGGGAGCGGCTGTCCGTCGTGGAATCGCTCGCCCGCGACGGGATCACCCCGATCGGCCCCGACGAGGGCGTGGCGCTGATGCGCCGGCTCGTCGCCGACCCGGACGCGCCCCCGGTGGTGGTCGTCAGCGGCCGGACCGGACGCGTGGACACCGTCCGCCGGGACCGCGCCGAGCTGCCGCTGCTGCGCTTCGTCGACCGCGTCCTCGTCCACTACCCGGGCGTCGAGCTGGTCACCGAGGTCGAGCTCGGCGCCGGCACCGACCGGTACCTGCCCGACCACCTGCTCGACGGGAACATGCTGTTCCCCGCGGTGTTCGGGATCGAGGCGATGGCGCAGGTCGCCCGCGCCGTCACCGGGAACGAGACGACGCCCGTCGTCGAGGACGCCGCGTTCCTGCGGCCCGTCGTGGTGCCGCCGGACGGGTCCACCGCCGTCCGCATCGCGGCGGTCGCCACCGGCGACGACACCGTCGAGGTCGCGATCCGCAGCGCGGAGACCGGCTTCGCCGCCGACCACTTCCGGGCGCGGCTGCGCTACGGCGCCGGCGCCCCGGCCGGCGGGCCGCCCGCCCAGGTGCCGGACGGGCTGCCGGAGGTCCCCCTCGCCCCCGCCGGCGACCTGTACGGCGGCGTGCTGTTCCAGGGAAAGCGGTTCCACCGGCTGCGCCGCTACCACCGCGCCGCCGCCCGGCACGTCGACGCCGACGTGGCCGCCCGACCGGCCGACTGGTTCGCCGGATACCTCCCGGAGGCGCTGCTGCTCGGCGACCCGGGGCTGCGGGACGCGCTGATGCACGGCAACCAGGTCTGCGTCCCCGACGCGACCCTCCTGCCGGTCGCGGTCGACCGCGTCCACCCGGGCGGGGAGAGGCTGACCGGGACGCTCCGGTACTGCGCCGTCGAACGCGAGCAGGACGGCGACACCTACACCTACGACATCGCGGTCCGGGACGCCGCCGGCGCCGTCGTCGAGCGCTGGGAGGGGCTGCGGCTGCGGGCCGTCCGCAGGTCCGACGGCACCGGGCCGTGGGCGGTGCCGCTGCTCGCCGCCCACCTGGAGCGCACCCTCGCGGACGTCGCCGGGATCCGTGTCGCGGTCGGCCTCGAACCCGGCCCGGCCCCGGGCGACGGACCGGGCGACGGGCGGGGCGAGGGCGACCGCCGCGAGCGGTCCGCGCTCGCGGTGAGCCGGGCGCTGGGCCGCCCGGCCGCCCTGCGCCACCGGCCCGACGGCCGGCCCGAGCTGGACGCCGGCTCCGGCGGCCCGGACGGCGAGGTCGCGGTGTCCGCCGCGCACGGCCCCGGCCTGACCCTCGCCGTCGCCGCGCCGGGTCCGCTCGGCTGCGACGCCGAGCGGGCCGTCCCCCGCCCGGATTCCGAATGGGACGGCCTGCTCGGTCCGCACCGCCCGCTGCTCGACCTGGTCGCCGCGGAGCAGGACTCCGACACCGGCACCGCCGGCACCCGGATCTGGGCCGCCCGCGAGTGCCTGCAGAAGGCGGGGCTGCCCGCCACGGCGCCGCTGACGCTGCTGCCGCCCGCCCGCCCCGGGTGGGTGGTGCTGGCCTCCGGCGACCTGCGCGTCGCCACGTTCGCCACGACCCTGCGGGACGTCCCGGAGCCGGTCGTGTTCGCAGTCCTGAGCCGGCCGGTCGCCACCGGCCGCGCGTGACCCGAGAAGGGCGGTCGCAGCACACCCATGGGCAACTACTTCGAGTACCTGCACACGGTCGGTTTCGAGGAGACCAACCTCGTCGGGAACGTCTACTACGTCAACTACCTGCGCTGGCAGGGGCGGTGCCGGGAGATGTTCCTCAAGCAGCGGGCCCCCGCGGTCCTGGACGACCTGAACGCCGACCTGAAGCTGTTCACCCTCCGGGTCGACTGCGAGTTCTTCGCGGAGATCACCGCCTTCGACGAGGTCTCGATCCGGATGCGGCTCCTGGAGCTCGCGCAGACCCAGCTGGAGTTCGGGTTCGACTACGTCCGGCTGGACGGCGGCGGCGCCGAGACCCTCGTGGCGCGCGGGCGGCAGCGGGTCGCCTGCATGCGCGGCCCCAACGGCCGGACGGCCCCCGCCCGCATCCCCGAGGCCCTCGGCCGGGCGCTGCAGCCCTACACCGCGGGCCTCGCCGAGGCGGGGAGGACGGCGTGAGCGCCCTCGATCCCGCGGGGCTGCGGCGCGCCCTCGGCGCGTACGCGACCGGCGTGACCGTCGTGACGGTCGGCGGGCCCCGCCCGCACGGGATGACCGCGAACTCCTTCACCTCGGTGTCGCTGGACCCGCCGCTGATCCTGGTGTGCGTGGGGCGGGGCGCCAACATGCACCGCAACCTGCTCACCGGCGACCAGTTCGGCGTGTCGGTGCTCGGCGCCGGGCAGCAGGCGGTGGCCCGGCACTTCGCCGACCCGGCGCGGGCGCTCGGCGCCGCGCAGTTCGACGCCGTCGACTGGCATCCCGGCGCGCTGACCGGGGTGCCGCTGATCACGGGCGCGCTCGCCGGGTTCGAGTGCGAGGTGTGGCGCCGCTACGACGGCGGCGACCACACCATCTTCACCGCCCGGCTGCTGTCGATGGCCCGCCGCGACGACGACGGCGCCCTGCTGTTCTTCGACGGGCGATTCCACCCGCTGCGCCCCGAGCGCACGGAGGTGACGGCATGAGCGCGGCGGAGCGGGAGGCCGTCCCCGCGCCGGAGGCGGCGGGGGCGGGCGTGGCCGCCGAGCCGGACGCCGCGACCGGCGGGCGGCGGACGCCGCCGGGCCCGCCGCGGCGGGCCATGCCGGGCATCTTCGCCAAGCTCGTCCGGGACCGGCTCGGCCTGATGATGGACGCGACCACCCAGTACGGGGACGCCGTCCGGGTGGCGGCCGGGCCCAAGACGCTCTACATCTTCAACCACCCCCGGCACGCCAAGCGCGTCCTCGCCGACAACGCGGGCAACTACCACAAGGGCATCGGCCTCGCCCAGGCCCGCCGCGCCCTCGGGGACGGGCTGCTCACCAGCGAGGGCGAGCGGTGGCGCGCGCAGCGCCGCACCGTGCAGCCCGCGTTCCGGCAGTCCCGCATCGCCGCGCAGGCCGGCGCCGTCGCCGAGGAGGCCGCCGGCCTCGTCCGGCGGCTCCGCGAGCACGCCGGGCGCGGCCCGGTCGAGCTGATGGGCGAGCTGACCGGCCTCACGCTCGGCGTCCTCGGCCGGACCCTCCTGGACGCCGACCTCAGCGCCCACGGCGGCATCGGCGAGGCGTTCGAGGCCGTCCAGGACCAGGCGATGTTCGACATGGTGACGCTCAGCGCCGTGCCGCCGTGGACGCCGCTGCCCAAGCAGCTGCGGTTCCGGCGCGCCCGCGCCGAGCTGGCCCGGGTCGTGGACCGGCTGGTCGCCGAGCGGACGGCGCGCGGCGCGGACGGCGACGACGCGCTCGCGCTGCTCATCGCGGCGGCCCGCTCGGCCGCCGACCCGGAGGCCGCCCGCCGCCGGCTGCACGACGAGCTGATCACGCTGCTGCTCGCCGGGCACGAGACGACGGCCAGCACCCTCGGCTGGTCGCTGTACCTGATCGACCGGCACCCGGACGTGGCGCGGCGGCTGCACGAGGAGGCCGTCGCCGTCCTCGGCGACCGGCTGCCCGAGTACGCGGACCTGCACCGCCTGACCTACACGGGCATGGTCCTCGAGGAGGTCATGCGGCTCTACCCGCCCGTGTGGATCCTCACCCGGACCGCGCAGGCGGCGGACGAGGTGGGCGGCTACCACGTCCCCGCCGGGGCGGACGTGCTGATCTCGCCGTACACGCTGCACCGCAACCCGGCCTTCTGGCACGACCCGGAGCGGTTCGAGCCCGAGCGGTTCGCGCCCGGGAACGCCACCGCCCGCCCGCGGTACGCCTACATCCCGTTCGGCGCCGGGCCCCGGTTCTGCGTCGGCAACCATCTGGGGATGCTGGAGGCCACGTTCGTCCTGGCGCTGATCGCCCGCGACCTGCGGCTCTCGGTGCCCCCGGGGCACCGGGTCGTCCCCGAGCCGATGCTGTCGCTGCGGATGCGCGGCGGCCTACCGATGAACGTCCGTCCCGTCGAGTCCGGCGGCCGATGACGCCCTGCCCGCCCTTCGCGGCGGGTCCGGCGCGCCCCGAGCGGGTCCGGCACCGCTCCGCCCCCCTGGGCGGAGCGGTGCCGGACGTCTCTCGGCGGGGGCGTCAGCCGGTGGTGGCGTTGAGGGCGTCCGTCCTGATGTCGGTGAGGGCGAGCAGCACCGGCGGGTCGATCATCCGCATCGGGCGCAGCTGGACGTCCACGGGGAGCGGCACGGTGTCCGCGGCGATCGAGATCGGGCCGTGGCTGCCCACCCACGGCACCGGCTCGTCGGTGGGGGGACCGGCCGGCACCGGGGGGCGGTCGTCCGGCAGGGAGTGCGCCAGGACGTACCAGGTGCCCTGCGGGACCCGGTCCAGCCGGTAGCGCCCGGGCCCGTCGAGCACGGTGCAGCGGATGGGGGAGCCCTGCGGGATCGGCTCGGGGAACAGGCCGACGAACACGGTGCCGGCGGTGCCGTCCTCCGGGTGGAGGATCCGCCCGCCGACCGACACCGACCGCGTCCCCCAGTCGTTGCGGCGCGGGTCGGTGGGGATCCGCGGCCGCACCCCGCCGCGCTGCCGGTAGAGGGAGGGCGCCAGGCCGACGCTGCTCTTGAACCGGGAGCTGAACGTCCCGACGCTCGTGTAGCCGACCTGGTTGCTGATGTCGGCCACGGTCATGGTGGTGGAGATGAGCAGCCGCTTGGCCTCCTGGAGCCGGAGCGCGGACAGGAACCGGCCGGGGGACACCCCGGTCACCTGACGGAAGACGCGGGAGAAATGGAACTTGCTGAAGAGCGCGGTACGGGCCATGTCGTCGATGGTGAGCTGCTCGCCCAAGTTCAGGTACATGTTCTCGATTACACGTTCAACGGCCTCTTCCGAGATGTTGCGCATGACGCGGCATCCTTCCGTCCGTGACGTGGTCGGGAGCCGGCACGGGAATCCGGTGCGGAATGCCCGGGAAAGGCGTTTCCAAGATCGTCTTCCGGTGCGCCGCTGACCATTGATCTGATCGCGTCATAACATTAGAAAAATGGTGTGACCAGGTCAATGGACGGAACGTCGAACATAACGCCGTAATTAGTTACGGTAACTGTTTTCGGCATTCCGGATGACGGAACGGCGAACACCGGGAGCGCGCGGGGGCGGGGCGCCGGAGGCGCGCGGGTGCGCCGGTGTCCGGGGCGGCCGGGCCGGCCGGGCCGGCTCAGCGCCGGTCGAGTTCGTCGGCGAGCCGGTGCCAGTCGGTGGCGCAGTGGCGGGCCAGCTCGGCGACGGCCTCCCGGCAGTGCGGGGGGACGCAGTCGCACAGGTCCGCCCAGTCGCCGGGCGCGATGACGCGCGCCCGCAACAGCAGCAGGAGCCGGCGCCCGGCGCCGGTGTGCCGCAGCGAGGGGTCCCTCATGAGCGTCTGGAGGATCGCGCCGTGGTCGCGCGGCCCGTCCGCGCCGTGGGGGCGCTTCCGCTCCGCGCGTCCGGTACTGCCGACGGCCCGCGGCCCGGCCGCGCCGGTGCGCCGCCGGGCGGGCGGCGCGGCGTACCGGTCGGGCACGGGGTTCTCCTTGCGCAGCAGCCGTCTGCGCACGTCATGGGCGGTCGACAGGGACACGCCGGCGGCCCTGGCGATCTCCCGCAGCGGCGCGTCCGGCCGCTGCTCCATCGCCCGCGCGGCGGCGAGCCGCCCCTCCGCGCTGTTGAGCGGCCGGATCCGGCCGTCGGCGCCGAGCCGGTCGTTCGACTGCGGCACGGTCGCGGACGAACGCCGGACCCCGGCCACCGACTTCGCCGACAGGCCCGTCCGCGCCGCGATCGCGCGGTCGGACAGCTGCGGGTGGCTCGCCATGATGCGGGCCGCGGCGGCGCGCCGGTCGGCCCGCGACAGCGGGAGCCCGTGCGCGACGTTCTCCTCGACCGCGCGGACGAACGCCTCGTCCGCGTCGCCGTCGAAGTAGACGACGGGGATGGTCTCGTCGCCGCGCAGGATCGCGGCGCGCAGCCGGTGCATCCCGTCGATGACCCGCATCGTGGACCTTTGGACCAGGATCGGGGGCACCGCGCGGCCGGCTTCGACGAGCCGCAGCGTGTGGTCGCGGTCCTCTCCGGTGAGCCGCGGGGAGTCGGCCGACAGCAGCGAGGTGACGGGGACGGAATGGACCGCGTCGGCCGGCTCCTCCCCGGTGTCGCCCGGCCCGTCCGGGGCGTTCGCCCGTGCCGCGGAATCCGCCGGTGCCGCGATCATGCTGGGCTCCATCCGCCGTCTCACCTCTCACCATGGATGATCGCTGTGGGGAGCGCGATCATGACATCGAGCGACCGGTTGGCTGTCCGGGTGGAACGATCTCTCCGTTCCATGATGGAAACCGGGAAACCGGTCTTTTGCAAGAGTGAACTCAGGAGTCCGGCATTTTTAGATAAATGGTCCTCTGGACGTCCCGGACCCTGCCCGCCCTCCCTGGGCTATTCGGCGCGCCGCCGTGAGCGACGCCCACGCGGTGATCTCGATCAGCTCCCGGTCGCCCGCCCGCTCGCGCCGCCACGCCGCGATGTCCGCCGGCCCCACCTGGTACGAGGCGAGGGCGGTGAGCAGCGCCAGCCGGGCGGCGGGCCGCTCGTCCGGCGCCAGGTCCGCGGCGGCCCGGGCGGCCCAGCCGCGGTCGAGGCCGGGCGGGCGGCCGTCCCACGCCCGCAGCCGGGCCCGCACCAGCTCGCGCACGGGTCCGGGGACGGCGCCCGCCGCGCCTGCCTCGACGGCCGCCGCAGCGCGCGCCAGCGCGTCCGCGACCGGCGGGGCGTCCGCCGCCCAGGCGAGGTCGGGCGGCGCCGGCGCGGGCGGCAGCAGCGGCAGCGCCGCGCCCGGCGGCGGGCCGCCGCGGGCCGCCGCCCCGGCGAGGCGGCCGAGCAGCCGCATCATCGGGCCGTGCGCGCGCCGCGGCACCCGGGCCGGCAGCGGACCGTCCCCGAGGAACACGTTCACCATGCGGTTCAGGTAGTGGAACGTCAGCACCACCCCGGTGAGCTCGGCCAGCGCCCCGGGCGCCAGCGGCGGCGCGGGCGCCTCGCCCGCCGCCCAGCGCGCGATCCGCTCGCGGCCCGGGTCGCCGACCCGCCCCCACCGTCCGTCCGCGACGGCCGCCGCGGCCGCCGGCGACGACAGCGCGCCCAGCGTCGCGCCGTGCACCGCCACGCAGTACGGGCACCGGTTCGCCCGCGAGACCGCGGCCGCGGCCGCCTCCTTGTCGGCCCGCTCCGCGACGCCCGCGGCGACCAGCGTCTCCCGCAGCATCACCCAGGACGCGGCGAGCGGGCCGGGCGCCGGCGAGTGCAGCGCGACCGGCGGGGCGAGCATCCCGAAGTCGCGTTCCACCTGCGCGTACACCGCGGCGACGGTGCCGCGGGCCGCGCCCGGCTGGACCGGCGCGACATGCCTGACCTGCTCCAGCGCCCGGCGCAGCGGGCGCCGCAGGATTCCCGGTGCCACCGCCGCCCCTCAGCCGCCGCCGACCATGTCGCGCACCAGCGGGGTCGCCGCCCGCCGCGCGCTGGTCGCCCCGTCGGGCGCGGGCGCCCCGTAGCCGACCGCGACGCCGCGGTCCTGGGCGGCCCGCACGATCCCCGGCACGGCCCGCTCGGCGAGCGCCGCGATCGTGAACGCCGGGTTCACCGTGAGCGCGCCCGGGACCGCCGACCCGTCGGTGACGAAGATGCCCGGGTGGCCGCGCAGTTCGTGCCGGTCGTCCAGCGCGGATGTCGCGGGATCGTCCCCGATCCGGCACGACGCGAGCGGGTGGACGGTGTAGGCGCCGACGAGGTCGTTCGTCCACGGCTCCACGGTGGCGAGGCCGTCGCGCTCCAGGATGTCCTTGACCTCGGCGTCGGCGGCGGCCCAGCCGCGCAGCGTGTTCGGCGTCGGGTCGTAGCGCAGCGACCCCCTGCCGAGCATCTGCTGGGAGATGCGGACGGCGTTCCCGGTGGGCGGGGGCGGGCCGAAGACGCCCTCGTTGTCGTCCTCGCTCATCGTGAAGATCGTCAGCCAGGACTGCCAGCGGCGGAGCATCTCCTTCTTCTCCGGTCCGAACCAGGTCAGCTCGCCGCCGGCGTCCGGGATCTGGGCGAGGATCGTGCCGAACCCGGGCGGGAAGTAGAGCTGCTCCAGCGTGAACCGCTCGAACTCCGGGAGCGTCCCGTCCAGCCGGTCCCAGCTCGCCACGCAGGGGCCCTTGCCGACCTGGGACGCGGCGTACGCGCCGCCGGGGTGGTGCAGCCCGAGCACCTCGCGGACCCGGTCCTCGTCGAAGACGGCGGTGTTGAGCCGCTCGCCGTTCCCGGAGAAGTACCGGCCGACGGCGGGCGGCAGCGTGCCGAGCTCCGCGGCCGAGCGCTGCAGGATCACCGGGGTGGCCCCCGCCCCGGCGGCCAGGACGACGATCTTGGCGTCGATCGTGCCCTCGCCCGCCGTCACCCGGTAGTCGTCGCCGTCGATGTGGGTGTAGTGCACCCGGTACCCCCCGTCCGGGGTGCGCGACAGCCGCTGCACCTCGTGCAGGGGGCGGATCTCCGCGCCGTGGGCCACGGCGGCGGGCAGGTAGTTCAGCAGCAGCGACCGCTTGGCGTCGAACCGGCACCCGGACATCATCCAGTTGCAGTTGGTGCACCGGTCCCGGTCGATCGCGGCGGGCGCCGGGTTGGCGGTGCGGCCGGCGTGCGCGCACGCGGCGGCGAACAGGCCGCCGGAGTAGGTGACGTCGTTCCAGTCCTGCCGGGTGATCGGCAGCGACTCGGCCACCCGGTCGTACCAGGGCTCCAGCGTGTCGCGGGTGATGGACGCCGGCCACATCCGGCGGCCGAGGCTTCCCCGGCGCTCGAACACGAACCCGGGGACGCGGGGCATCGCGGCGAAGTACACGACGCTGCCGCCGCCGACGCAGTTGCCGCCGAGGACGCTCATCCCGTCCCCGACCACGAAGTCGAAGATCCTGGTGTAGGAGGAGCCGAGCAGGAAGTCGTGGTCGAACTCGTCGCTGGCCACCCACGGGCCCCGTTCCAGCATGACCACCTTCGCTCCGCCGGCGGCCAGGTGGTAGGCGGTGATCGCGCCGCCGAATCCGGTGCCGACGACGACGATGTCGGCGCTGTCGCGGGCGGTCATGTCAGGCTCCCCGTCGCGTCGGTGTCCGGGTGGACGGGCGCGAGCTCGCGCCGGTAGGAGAACCGCGGGAACCGCCACAGCCCGTCGTCGTCGGGCCGGGCGAACCCGAGCGCCACCAGGCCGGGGTGCCCCTGCTCGACGGCCTCGGTGGTGTGCATGTGCGCCGCGGTGTCGAACGCCATGTTGCTGAACAGCGCCAGCAGGACCCAGAGGTCCTTCTCCGGGTGGTCGGGCGCGGTGAGCGCGCGGACGACCGCGGTGCGCTCGGCGAACGGGAGGGCGACGAAGGGCGGCACGGAGCCGTCCAGGTCCAGGCCGCGCCGGTCCGCGTGCTCGCGGGCGTGCCGGTCGAGGGCCGCGGCGTAGTCGTCGAGCGCGTCCGCGATGCCGGTCGCGGGCATCTCCAGCAGGGCGATGGCGCCGGCGGCGACGGCGCCGGGGCCGGGGGCGGCGCCCGCAACGGCCCGGTCGTCCGGCCCGCGCTTCTCCCCGGGCACGATCGTGTCGGCGAAGGCCTCCAGTGTCGGCGTCCTGCCGGCGGCCCCGGTCGGGCTCTCGGTCTCCATGCGGTCTCCTCACACGGCGTAGCAACACAGTTCAGTAAAAATGGGGCAAATCGGCTGTGCATCTTCGGAAATGCCCGCGGAACCGCACGCGGGCGGCCCTCCGGCGTGCGCTGCGGCCCCGCCGCGGGCACCGCTCCCGAAAAAGGCGGTCTTTCCATTCCGGTGGGGCCCGGGAGCAGTAAGAATGACCATCTGGTCAATCGCTCACCGGAAAGCGGTACTTTCCATGCAAGAACGAGCTCGGCTCACCCGGCAGACCATCCTGGAGGCCGCGGCGGCCGCCTTCGAGGCGCACGGGTACGGCGCGGCCCGCCTCCAGGACATCACCGACCGGGAGGACGTCAGCAAGGGCGGGCTGTACTTCCACTTCCCGTCCAAGGAGTCGCTCGCCCTGGAGATCATCCGGCGCGGCGAGGAACTGCACATCGACCTGGTGGAGGAGCTGCGCCCGCGCTTCCCGCGGGCCATGAGGCTGCTGATCGAGTACACCCAGCAGGTGGGCCGCGCCTTCAGCGACGACGTGGTGGCCCGCGCCGGGACCCGGCTGCTGCTGGAGGGCCGGCTGCGCGACCTGGCCGGCCCGCCGCCGCTCGCCCGCAGGATCGGCACCGTGCGGGAACTGCTCGTGGCCGCGCGGGAGCAGGGCGACCTCGCGCCGCGGGTGGACCCGCCGTGCGCCGCGCAGTCGCTGGCGGCCGCGTTCCTCGGGTTGCAGATGATCGTGATGGTGCGCGGCGGCCCCCTCGACCCGGACACCTGCGTGTCGCAGATGTGGCGGGTCCTGCTGCCCGGTCTCGTCCCCGCCGCGCGCCTGGACGACCTCCTGGGGTCGCTGCCCGCGGCGGGCGGCTGACCGCCGTTCCGCCGGGGCCGCCGCGGGCCTCAGCGCGGCGGGTCGTCGAGCACGCCGCGCGCCCGCAGCAGCGGGAGGACCCCCTCGCCGAAGGAGTACGCCTCCTCCAGATGCGGCTGCGCCGACAGGATCAGGTGGTCGACGCCGAGCGAGCGGTACTCCTCGATCCGCTCCGCGACCTGCTCGTGGCTCCCGACGAGCGCGGCTCCCACGCCCGGCCGGACCAGCCCGTAGCCGGCCCAGACGTTCGGGTAGACCTCCAGGCCGGCGGCGCCGCCGCCGTGCAGTGCCGCCGCGCGGCGCTGCCCCTCGGACTCGCTGCGCGCGAACCGGCGCTGCGCCTGGCGGACCCGCTCGGGGTCGATGCCCTCGACGAGCCGCCGGGCCACGGCCCACGCCTCCGCCGCGGTGTCCCGGCTGATCACGTGGAAGCGGGTGCCGCAGCTCAGCTCCCGGCCGCGGGCGGCGGCCGCCTCCCGCGCCCGGTCGAGCAGCCCGGCGAGGTCCGGCGGCGGCTCGCCCCAGGCGAGGTAGGTGTCGGCGTGCGCGGCCGCCACCGCCCGGGCCGCGTCGGACGACCCGCCGACGAAGACGTGCGGCCGGACGGGATGCGGCCGGGCCAGCAGCGCCCCCTCCACTTGGTAGTGCTCGCCGGCGAAGTCGAACCGCTCGCCCGTCCAGGCGCGGTCGAACACCTCCAGGAACTCCGCGGTGCGCGCGTACCGCAGGTCGTGGCCCAGCGGGTCGCCGTAGCGGCGCTGCTCGTCGGGGTCGCCGCCGGTGACGATGTTGAGCTGCAGCCGTCCGTCCGACACCCGCTGGAACGTCGCCGCCATCTGCGCCGCCAGCAGCGGCGCGACCAGGCCGGGCCGCAGGGCGATCATGAACTTGATCCGCCGGGTGCGGGCGGCGAGAGCGCCCGCCGCCACCCAGGGGTCCTCGCAGAACAGGCCGAACGGCGTCAGCATCCCGGTGAAGCCGAGGCGGTCGGCGGCCAGCGCCACCTGGGTGAGGTAGTCGATGCCGGGCTCGCGGCGCGCCCCCGGCGGGGGCGGCCCTCCGGACGGTTTCGCGATCTCCCTGCCGTCGCCGTGCAGCGGCAGGAACCAGTACAGGTCCACGATGCGGCGCCCCCCTCGCTTGCGGGCCCCGGCTCACCCGGCCGGGCGGCCTCACCCTAACTCCGGTTCCCGCACGTCGGAGGGGGTGCGGGCGGACTCGGCAATCGCGAAGAAGCCCGCCCCGCGCCGCATTCCGGAAGATGCGCCGCCGGCCGCGCCGCGCCGACGATGACGCGGTGGGACCCGGCTCGCCGCGCGGCGGAGCCGGGCGGGACGCAGCGTGGGAGGTGCCCGCATGCGGGTGATCGTCGACTACGACCAGTGCGACGCCAACGGGCTGTGCAGCGAGCTCGCGCCGAAGATCTTCGAGCTCGGCGCCGACGACGTGCTGCGCGTCCGCGAGGAGCGGCCCGGGCCGGAGCTGTGGCCGGCCGCCGAGGAGGCCGCGCGGGCCTGCCCCAAGCTCGCCATCACGCTGACGGAGCACGCCTGATGGCCGTGGCGGCCGCCCTCGGCGCCCGCACCCCCGTCATCGTCGCCGCCGCCCGCACGCCGATCGGCAGGCGCGGCGGCGGGCTGGCGGGGCTGAAGGCCGTCGAGCTGCTGCGCGCCGTGCTGCTGGAGGCGATCGGCCGGGCCGGGATCGCGCCGGACGACGTGGAGCAGATCATCGGCGGCTGCGTCACCCAGTCCGGGGAGCAGAGCCTCAACGTGACCCGCAACGCGTGGCTGAGCACCGGCCACGACCCGGCGGTCGGCTGCACCACCGTGGACGTGTCGTGCGGGTCGGCGCAGCAGGCCAACCACCTCGTCGCCGCGCTCGTCGCGGCGGGCGCCATCGACGTCGGGATCGGCTGCGGGGTGGAGTCGATGAGCCGGGTGCCCATCGGGACGAACCTGTACCAGGGACCCGGCCACTACAAGACCACCGACTACCCCTGGGACGACCCGCCGAAGGCGCAGTTCGGCGGTGCCGAGCGGATCGCCCGCCGGCAGGGCGTCCGCCGCGCCGACGCCGACGCGTTCGGGCTGACGTCGCAGCGGCGCGCCGCCCGCGCGTGGGACGAGGGCCGCTTCGACGCGGAGGTCGCCGCGGTGACCGCGCCCGTCCTGGACGGCGACGGCGCACCGACCGGCGAGCACCGCCGCGTGACCCGCGACGAGGGGCTGCGGCCCACCACCATCGAGGGCCTGGCGCGGCTGCGGCCGAACGTCGAGGGCGGCGTGCACACGCCCGGGACCACCTCGCAGATCTCCGACGGCGCGGCCGCCGTCGTGTGGATGTCGCTGGAACGCGCGCGGGCGCTCGGCCTGCGGCCCCGCGCGACGCTCGCCCACCAGGTCGTCACGGGCGCCGACCCGTACTACCTGCTCGACGGTCCGGTCGCCGCGACCCGGCGGCTGCTCGGCCGGGCGGGCATGGTGATCGGCGACGTGGACCTGGTCGAGATCAACGAGGCGTTCGCGTCCGTCGTGCTGAACTGGGCGTCCGCGTTCGGCACCGACCTGGACCGCGTCAACGTCAACGGCGGCGCGATCGCCCTCGGCCATCCGCTCGGCGCCACCGGGACCCGGCTGCTGGTGACGGCGCTGCACGAGCTGGAGCGCACGGACCGCGAGCACGCGCTCGTCGCGATGTGCTGCGGCGGCTCGCTCGGCACCGCGTCCCTGCTCCGGCGGCTGTAGGGGGGCCGGGACGTGGGGGAGAGCACCGCGGCGGCGGGGCCGCTGTCGGGCGTGCGGGTGCTGGCGGTGACGAAGGCGTGGTCGGGGCCGCTCGCCGCGTGCGTGCTGGCCGACCTGGGCGCCGACGTCGTCAACGTGGAGCTGCCCGGGTCGCGGGACGGTCAGGTGCCGCCGCTGATCCCGGGCAGCCGGCTGTCGTGGTTCCGCGAGTCGGTGCACCGCAACAAGCGCAGCGTGGCCGCCGACCTGCGCAGCGACGAGGGCCGCGAGACGTTCCTGCGGCTCGTCGCCACCGCCGACATGGTGGTGCAGAACTACATGCCCGGGACGCTCGCGGGCTGGGGCGTCGGGTACGAGGCGTGCCGGGCCGTCCGGCCCGACCTGGTCTTCGTGTCGATCTCCGGGTGGGGGCAGGACGGGCCGAAGGCGCACGCCCCCGCCTACGACCCCGTCGTGCAGGCCGCCGCGGGCTGGATGGCGCTGAACGGGCTGCCCGGCGGGCCGCCCGTCCGCTCCCCGACGTTCATCGCCGACGAGCTGGCGGGGCTGCACGCAGCGATCGGGGCGCTGGCCGCGCTGGCGCACCGCGACCGGACGGGGGAGGGGCAGCACGTCGAGGTCTCCATGCTCGACAGCCTGCTGTTCAGCAGCAGCGGGCTGCCGACCCTCGCCGCCGCGGGGGCGCCCCCGTCCCGGCAGGGCAACGAGACCGACTTCGTGGCGCCGTCCAACGTGTACGCCTGCTCGAACGGCCACCTGTACCTCGCGGTGGCGCTGAACAAGCACTGGCGGCTGCTGGCCGAGGCGATCGGCAGGCCCGAGCTGGGCCGCGCCGCCGGATACCGCACGAACGACGAGCGGCTGGCCAACCGCGACGCGGTCAACGACCTGGTCGCGGAATGGTGCGCGCGCCGCACCGTGGCCGAGGCGCTGGCCGTCCTGGAGGGGGCGGGGCTGGTCGTGGCACCGGTCCGCGACCTCGCCGAGGCCGTCCGGGACCCGCAGGTCGTGGCGCGCGGGACGCTGCGCCCGACGCGGCTCAGCGACGGGACCGTCGCGCCGCTGCTCGCGCCGCCCGCCCGGTTCTCCGCCACCCCGACCTCGATCCGCCGCCCCGCGCCCCGGCCGGGCGCCGACACCGCCGAGGTGCTCGGCGAGCTCGACCGCGCCCCCGCGGCCCCGGAAAAGGGGCGCGGGAAGGCCGCACTTGTAAATAACGACGAAACGCCGCCGGCTCTTTAGTGTTCATGGTGTCGAAAGCGTCCGCAGGGAGGGGTGCGATGTCGGAAAGGCATGGTGTTCTGGTCACCGGCGCTTCGCGCGGCATCGGCCGCGCGATCGCCTTGCGGCTGGCCCGGGAGGGATATGCGGTGGCGGGTTGCCATCGGACGGCCAGCGCCGAGGCCCGGCAGACGGAAAAGGACGTCCAGCAGTTCGGGAACGGCTGCTATCTCGCCGAATGCGACGTGGCCGACCCGGAGGCGGCGGAGGCGTTCATCAGCGCCGCCGAGGACCGGATCGGGCCCATCGACCTGCTGGTCAACAACGCCGGCATCACCCGGGACGCGCCGCTCGTGCTCTCCTCCGACCAGGACTGGGCCACCGTCCTCGCCACCAATCTGTCCGGCACCCGGAACATGTGCCGGGCGATGGCCTTCCGCTTCATGAAGAACCACGGCGGTGCCGTGGTGAACATGTCGTCGGTTGCCGGCGTCTACGGGAACGCGGCGCAGACCGCCTATTCCGCGACGAAGGCCGGAATCATCGGATTCAGTAAATCGCTCGCGAAAGAGGTCGCCGGATACGGGGTTCGGGTGAACGTCGTCGCCCCCGGATTCATCGAGACCGACATGACCGGGGAACTGCCCGAGAAACTGCGGGCGCAGGCCCTTTCCCAGATACCGGTGGGGCGGTTCGGGCGTCCCGAGGACGTCGCCGAGCTGGTCGCGTTCCTGCTGTCGGACCGCGCGTCCTACATCACCGGCCAGGTCTTCCAGGTCGACGGGGGGATCCTGCTGTGACCACCGCCCCCGCACCGCACTGGCGGACCGCGCCCGCCGCGCCGGCGGCCGCGGCGCCCGCCCGGGCCGTCGACGCCTGGTGGGCCGAGCCGATCGACGGCGGCTGGACGATCGCCGCGCGGGTCCGGGTCCGCGGCGACGACCCGAACCTGCGCGGCCACTTCCCCGGCCTGGCCGTCTACCCGGGGATCTTCATGGTGGAGACGCTCTGCCAGGCCGTGGCCCTCGCCGTTCCCGGCGACCCCGCCCTGCGGGTGCTCCGCTCGGTCCGCTTCCTGTCCCCGCTGCTGGACGGCGACGAGCTGCACCTGCAGATCACGGCGACCGAGCGGCCCGGCGGCGGGTGGGACGCCACCGGCACCGGCCGCCGCGTCCGCGACGGCGTCCCGGTGACGCGCCTCACCGCCCTGTTCGGCGCGCCGCCGCCCGTGCCCGACGTCCCGTTCACCAGCCTGGCCGCGGCCGTCCACGACCCCGCCGGGGTGCGCGAGCACACCGCCGTCCGTGCGGCCCTTCCGCAGCGGCATCCGCTGCTGCTCGTCGACCGTGTCCTGGAGTTCGACCCCGGCATCGGCCTCGTCGCGGTGAAGGCGGTCACCGCGAACGAACCGTGCTACGCGGGCGTCCGCGACGGCGCGGACGAGCGCGCGCACCACTACCCGCCGTCCCTCATCATCGAGTCCCTCGGCCAGGCCGCGGCCCTGCTGTGGCTGGACGGCGCGACGCTTCCCGGCGACGGCGCCGTCCTGATGTTCGCGGGCGCCCGGGACTTCTCGTTCGACGGCGCCGTCCTGCCCGGCGACGTGCTGCGCCACCGCGTCCGGCTGGACACCGTGGTCGCCGGCACGGCGTTCGCCACCGGCGAGACGTGGGTGGGGCACCGCCGCGTCGCCGCCGTCCGCAGCCTGATCGCCACCCGGCGCCCGGTGCGTCCCGCCGACCCGGTGCGCCCCCCTGATCCCGCGCCCGCCCTGGGCGCGGACCGCCACGACCGCGACGACGCACGGTCGTCCAAGGAAGGAACGCGATGACGCCGGAAGAGCAGCGGCTCGAGGAGCTGCGCGAGATGGTCGCCGAGGTGCTGGAGGTGGAGCCGGAGGAGCTGACCGACACCGGCGACTTCGTGGAGGACTACGAGGCCGACTCACTGCGTGCCATCGAGATCCTGGCCCGCATCGACAAGGCGTACAAGGTGCAGATCCCGCAGGCCGAGCTGCCGGAGCTGCGCAACCTCAAGGCCGTGCACGCCGCGCTCCTGCGGCACGCGGACCGGCGGGGCTGACCGATGGCGCGCGTCGCGGTGACCGGGCTCGGCCCGGTGTCCAGCATCGGCGTGGGGCGCCGGGCGTTCGCCGGGGCGCTGCGGGCGGGACGGTCCGGGATCTCGCGGATCACGAGCTTCGATCCGTCCGGGTTCCCGCACCAGAACGCCGGCGAGGTCCGCGGCTTCCGGCCGGACGGCCGGCTGCGCCGGCTGGACCCGCGACGCTGGGGGCGGTCCAGCCTGTTCGCCGCGAGCGCGGCGCGGCTGGCCGCCGCCGACGGCGGCCTGGACCCCGGGTCCCTCGACCCGGGCCGGGCGCACGCCGTCATCGGCACCACCAGCGGCGAGTCGGCGGTCGCCGAGGCGCTGACCGCGCAGATCGTCGAGGACGGCTTCGCCGCGCAGGACCCGGCGCTGCTGGCGCAGGTGCCGGCCGGGCGGCTGGCGAACGCGGTCAGCGAGGAGCTCGGCCTGCTCGGCGAGTCGCTCACGATCGCGACGGCGTGCTCGGCCAGCAACTACGCCCTCGGCTACGCCTACGACCTGCTGGTCACCGGCGAGGCCGACGTCGTGCTGGCCGGCGGCGCCGACTCCGTCTGCCGGTGGGCCCACGCCGGGTTCTACCGGCTCGGGGCGCTGGCGGAGCACGCCTGCGCCCCCTTCGACAGGGACCGTTCCGGCATCCTCACCGGGGAGGGCGGGGCCGTGCTGCTCCTGGAGACCTTCGACCACGCGCGGGCGCGCGGCGCCCGCATCCACGCCGAGCTGCTCGGCCACGGGCTGAACTGCGACGCCAGGCATCCGGTCGCGCCCGACACGGCGAGCGTCGCCGAGTGCATGCGGCTCGCGCACCGCAACGCCGGGGTGGCGCCGGGCGACGTCGACTACATCTGCGCCCACGGGACGGGAACGCCCACCAACGACCTGGTGGAGAGCAAGGCCATCCTGGAGGTGTTCGGGGACGACCCGCCGCCGGTCAGCTCCATCAAGTCCATGATCGGGCACACGATGGGCGCGGCCTGCGGGTTCGGCGCGATCGCCGCCGTCCTGGCCATCGACCAGGGGTTCCTGCCGCCCACCATCAACTGGACGACCCCCGACCCCGGCATGCCGGGCATCGACCCGGTGCCGAACACCGCCCGCCGGGCCCGGCCCCGGATCGCGCAGAACGACGGGTTCGCGTTCGGCGGCAACAACGCCATCGTGATGCTGGGAGCGGTCGCGTGACGGGCATCGGCATCGCGGGCTGGAGCGTGCTCACCGGCGGCCCGGCGAAGGTCGCGGAGCTGTACGAGGAGCCGCTGCCCTCGCCTACGGGCCGGGCGGTCGCCGGCTTCGACGTGCGCGCCCGGCTCGGCCGCAAGGGCACCGGCTCCTACGACCGGGTCACCGGGCTCGCCGTCGTCTGCTGCCAGGACGCGCTGCGGGACGCCGGCACCGCCGTCGACGGCGCCGCGCGCACCCGGACCGGGGTCGCCCTCGGCACGACGATGGGCAGCTTCAAGTCCACCAGCGACTACAGCCGCGACACGCTCGTCCAGGAGCGGCCCTACCTCGTCAACCCGCTGCTGTTCCCGAACACGGTGATGAACTGCGCGGCAGGGCAGGTCGCGATCCGGTTCGGGCTGAAGGCCGTCAACGCCACGATCGCCGGCGGGCCGGTCGCGTTCCTGAACGCGGTCCGGTACGCGGGCAACGCGATCGAGCGGGGCTACGCCGACGTGATGCTCACCGGAGCGGCCGAGGAGTTCACCCCGCACCGCGCCTGGGCGTCGCACCTGACCGCCCCGCCCGGCGCGTTCGAGGCGGGGGAGGGCGCCGGGGTGTTCGTGCTGACCGGCCCGCGCGCCCCGTCCTGGGCGGGGGCGCACCGCGCCGCCGAGATCCTCGCGGTCGCGACCGGGTACGGCCCCGGCGGCGATCCGGACGGCCGCGCCCTGGCCGGGTGCGCGGAGCGGGCCCTCGCCCGCGCGCGGATCGCCCCCGCCGACGTGGCCGCCGTGGTCACCGGGGAGGGCGCCGACGCCGACCGCGGCGAGTACGCGCCGGTCGCGCGGGTGCTCGGCCGGAGCCCGGACCGGGTCCCGGCCGGCCGGGACGCCGGGGACTGCGGCGCCGCGACGTCCGCGCTCGGCCTCGGCGCCCTGCTGGCGTCCGGCCGGCTGGACGGCGGCGGCGTCGCGCTGCTCACCGCCCGCGGCGCGGACGGGGCCGCGGGGGTCGCGGTCGTCCGCGGCGGGCCGGACCGGAGGGGGGCCGCCGGTGCCGGCGCTGATCACGGCTAGCGCGGTCCGGACCTGCTTCGGGACCGGCGCCGACACGTTCGCCGCGCTGCTCGCCGGGCGCACCGGGGCCGGGCCGCTGCGGGACGGCGGGCCCGGCGTGCCGGGCGTGACGACCGGCTACCACCTCGTCGACGGCGGCGGCTCGGCGTTCAAGGCGAGCCGCCTGCTCACCGACGTCGTCGCGGAGGCGGTCCGGAGCGCCGGGCTCGACCCCGCGCGCGAGCGGATCGCCGTCCTCGTGGGCACCGGGCTCGGGGAGCTGTCGGCGGTCGAGCGGTGGGCGGTCGACGGGACGGACGTCCCGCCGCGCGCCCTGGACTTCGAGGCGGCCGTCCGGGCGGCGCTGCCCGGCGCCGCCGAGGTGACGACGCTGTCGGGCGCGTGCAGCGCGGGCGGCCACGCCCTCGCGCTCGCCCAGGACCTCGTGGAGCTCGGCGCCGCGGACGCCGTCGTCGCCGCGGCGGCCGACACCGCGACCCGGTCGATGCTCGCCATGATCGGCCGCGTGTCGCCCGTGCCCGCGTCGGCGGTCCGCCCGTTCGACGCCGGACGCGAGGGCGTCCTGCTGGGCGAGGGCGCCGCTGCGGTGGTCGTCGTCCCGGAGCGGCGCCCGTCCGGCCGGCGGCGCGTCCGGCCGCTCGCCCGGCTGCTCGCGACCGGTCTGTCGTGCGACGCGGCCCATCCGACCGCCCCGGACGTCGCCGGCATCGGCCGCGCGATGCGGGACGCGTTCGACCGCGCCGGACGCCGCCCCGCCGAGGTCGGCCTGGTGGTCGCGCACGGGACCGGGACGGCGCTGAACGACCCCGCCGAGTGCCGGGCCCTGCGCGACCTCGGCTGCGCGCCGCTGGTCACCGCCGTGAAGGGGGCGGTCGGGCACACCTCGGGCGCCGCCGCGTTGGTCAACCTGGACGTCGCGGTCCGCTGCCTGGAGGAGGGCGCCGTCCCGCCGGTCGTCGGCCTGCGGACCGTCCTGGACGAGGGCGCGGACGTGCGGTTCGTCCAGGACGGGCCGGCCGCACTGCCGTCCGGGCTCGTCCAGTTGAACGCCTTCGGCTTCGGCGGCGTCAACGCCGTCACGCTTTTGGAGGCCCCCTCATGAACGTCGCGATGACCGGGTGGAGCCTGCACCTGCCGGGCGTGCGCCCGGCCGATGCGCTGGCCGCCCGTTTCGGGACGCCGCCGGGCGCCTGGGCGCGTGCCGATGCGGTTCCGGCGGATCGCGCGGCGGACGTCCTCGGCCGGAAGGGGCTGCTGGGCATGGAGCCCGCGGCGCGGCTCGCGCTGTGCGCGGTGCACCGGGCGCTGGACCTGCCGCCGAAGCACCGTCCGGACGGCCCCGCCGATCCGCGCGCGGCCGTCGTCGCCTGCGGCGACCTCGGCAACGCCGAGGCCGTCGCCCGGGTCGCGCGCGCCGTCGCGACGGAGGGGGCGGCGGCCGCCAGCATCCTGGACGCGCCCAACGTGTCCGGGAACGTGGTCGCCGCCACGGTCGCGATCCGCTTCCGCCTCGGCGGTCCCAACCTGATGGTGTCGTCCGGCCCGGGCTCCGGCGCGCACGGCCTGCGGCTCGCGCTCACCCTGCTGCGCGCCCGCCGCGCCGACCGGGTCGTCCTCGTCGGCGCGGAACCCGGCGACGAGGTCGCAACCGCCCTGCACGCGGCGGGCGACCCCGCGTCGCCCCTCGCCGCCGGAGCCGCCTGCGTCGTCCTCGAAGCCGTGCCGGAGACGGCGCCGCCGGACGGCGCGCGTCTCGAACTGTGCGACCCAGGCGGCGGGGACGCGGTCGCGATCGGGCCCGGCGGGTTCGACACGGCGGCGGAATGGGGCGACCACCACGGAGCCGAGACGGTGGTCGGGCTGGCGCTCGCCGCCCACCTCGTCGCCGACGAGGGGGCCTGCGCGGCGGACGTGCACGGCGCGGCCCGGGTGCGGAGGGCGCGATGACCGTGCCGCTGCACGTCCTGTCGCCCGGCCGGCCCGGCGCCCCGCTGATCGTCTTCGCGCACGGCCTGGAGGACGCCTGGACGAGCTGGGCGCCCCTGGCCCGCCGGCTCGACCGCGGCTGGCGGATGGTCGCGCTGGAGTTGCCGTGGCGCGCCGGCAACGACTACCGCTGGCGGCACCGGCGGCCCGGCGAGTGGCTCGGCGACGGCCTCGACCTCGTCGGCGCCGTCCCCGACGTCCTCGTCGCGCACTCCTTCGGCGCCAACGCGGCGCTGGAGCTGCTGTGCGCGGACGACCCCCGGGCCGGGCGCGCCTCGGCGCTGCTGTGCCCGCTGTACCGGCCGCCCCGGCACCGGTTGACCTGGCGGATGCTCGACCGGTCGCGCAGTACGTTCACGCAGCACATCCGCGACGGCGTGCGGGCCCGCCTCGGGCCCCGGGCCGCGACGCTGAACCCGGCGCTGCTCGACACGATGATGGACCTCGCCGTGGACCGGGTCGGCCCGGCCGGCTTCCTGACGGTGTTCGAGCAGTACGCGGCCACCGCCGACCTGCCGCTGGCGTCGGCGGCGCGGCCCGCCCTCGTCATCGCCGGCGACCAGGACCCCGCCACCTCGGGCGAGGCGGCCCGCGAGCTCGCCGCCGGCATGCCCGGAGCCGAGGCCGTCATCGGCCCCGGCTACGACCACTTCTGCCATCTGCGCCACGCCCCCGCCATCGCCGGCCGGATCGCCCGGCTGGCCCGCGCGGTCCACCCGTCCCCGACGAGAACGGCAGGCAACCCCCGATGACCGCAACCCCGGTAGCACCGACGACCGCCGCGCCGACGGTCGTGCGCGCCCGCCCCGGCTACGAGGGCGCCAACATCCGCACCTGGATCGGCTTCAAGCACTTCATCTACCTGGTCGAGCAGGCCGTCCTGCAGTGGCTGGCCGACCAGGGCGCGGGCGCCCGCACCCTGTTCCTCGAGCACGGGCTCGGCGCGGAGATCGTCGAGTGCTCCGTGCAGCTGCCCGCCGTCCTGGAGATCGACGACGAGGTGACCGCCCGGGTCGCCGCCCGCCCCGACGGCCGCCTCGACGTGCGGCTCACCGTGGTCCGCGACGGCGCCGAGGTGACCGTGCTGCGCGGCAAGGTGACGGTGGCGCTGGTCCGCGAGCGCAAGGCCGACCGGCACCGCCCCGCGCCGCCGGCGCTCGCCGCCCTGGAGACCGCCGAACTGGCGCGTCCGGGCGGCCCCGCCCCCATCCCGCTCCCGCCGGGACGCTCCGTCCGGAGCGCGGTCGGCGCCGACGCGTTCCTGTGGTCGTGGCGGGCGCCCTACTTCTACTGCCACTACACCGACCGCGTGCAGCACTCCGGGTTCGTCCGCGCGCTGGAGGAGGTCGTGGACCGCTTCCTCGCCGACCGCGGCATCTCCGTGGGACGGCTGCTGGAGGAGAGGTCCTGGATCCCCGTCGTGTCGCGCGCCCGGATCGGCCTGCTCGCCCCGGCGCGCATGGAGGAGACCGTGCACACCGTCTTCACGGTCGTGGACATCCTGCGCGGCGTGATGTTCGACGCCCGGATGGACTGCTACGTCCAGCGCGGCGACCGGCTCGTCCCCGTCGCCACGGCGAGCATCCTGCACGGCTACGCGATCGCCGCGGGCGAGGGCGCGGGCGGCCTCGCCGAGCTGGACGACGCCACCGTCGCGGCGCTGACCGGGGGCGGACGATGACGCGGCCGGCGGCGCGGACGGGGAAGCCGGCACGGACCCGGCGGCCCCGGCTCTACTTCTCCTTCCGCAGCCCCTACAGCTGGCTGACGGTCCACCGCCTCCTGGAAGAGGCGCCCGACGCCTTCGAGACGTTCGACCTGTTCCCCTACTGGGACCCGGACGAGCGGACCTGCGAGCTGCTGCGCGAGCGCGGCGGCGAGTTCCACTACGTGCAGATGAGCCGCGCGAAGCACCTGTACATGCTGCTCGACACCAAGCGGACGGCCGAGCGCGCCGGGCTGGCCATGGCGTGGCCCGTCGACGTCGACCCGTGGTGGGAGCCGCCGCACCTGGCCTGGCTGCTGGCCCGCCGCCGCGGCCTGGCCCGCCCGTTCTACGAGGCGGTCGTCCGGGCCCGGTGGGGACGCGGCGACGACATCTGCGACCCGTCCGTCGTCCGCGCCGCCGCCGCCGAGGCGGGCCTCGACCCGGACGACGCCGCGGCCGCGCCCGACGACCCGTCCATCCGGGCCGAGGCCGCCGACTGCCTCTACCAGGCGTACCTCGACGACGTGTTCGGCATCCCCTACCTGAAGTGGGGCCGGCACCGGTTCTGGGGCTACGACCGCCTGGACGCCTTTCTGGAGACCTGGAGACCGGCGCTCGAAGGGAGCACCACATGACCGAGACGCCCGCGCACGTCCGGCCCCGGACCGGCACCGCGCCGCACGACACGCCGCATGACGCGCCCCGGACCATGCCTGAGGCCGGGCCGGACGAGCCGGACCCGTGGGAGGGCATCCCCGCCGAACTGCTGGACGGCGGCCGCGCCTACGACGTCGACACCGCGGGGGGCTGCGGATGAGGACCGCCCCGCCCGCGGGGGAGCGGCGCGCCCCGCGCCGGCCCGAGCGGAGCCCGGACGAGGAGCGGCTGTACCGCAAGCAGCGGCTCGCCGCCGCGCTGCGGCTGTTCGCCCGGTTCGGGTTCGCCGAGGGCGCGGGCGGCCACATCACCGTCCGCGACCCGGAGCACCCCGACCGGTTCTGGATCAACCCGTTCGGCGTCGACTTCGGTCACGTGCGGGTCAGCGACCTGCTGCTGGTCGACGCCGACGGGACGGTCCTGCACGGCGAGGGGAGCGTGAACCCGGCCGGGTACGCGATCCACTCGCGCGTGCACGCGGCCCGCCCGGACGTGGTGGCCGCCGCGCACTCCCACTCGGTGCACGGCCGGGCCTGGTCCGCGCTGGGCCGCCTCCTGGACCCGCTCACCCAGGACGCGTGCGCCTTCTTCGAGGACCACGCGGTGTACCGCGAGTTCGGCGGGGTCGTCCTGGACGCCGAGGAGGGCGACCGGGTCGCCGCGAGCCTCGGCACCGGGAAGGCCGTCGTCCTGGCCAACCACGGGCTGCTGACCGTCGGCGGAACGGTCCAGGAGGCCGCCTGGTGGTTCGTGTCCATGGAGCGGTGCTGCCAGATCCAGCTGCTGGCCGAGGCGGCGGGCGTCCCCGTCCCGATCCCCCCCGAGACGGCCCGGGAGACCCGCGCGCACATGGGCTCTCCCGCGATGGGGCGGCTCAATTTCCGGCCGCTGTACGCCGACATCGTCCGGGCAGAGCCCGGCCTGCTGGAGTAGGAGACCTTCGCCCATGCCCACGCTGCTGAACCGACACATCGACCGGGACGGCTCCGGGATCGCGCTCGCCGGCGAGGGCGGCGCGGCGCTCACCTGGAGCGGGCTCGGCGAGCGGGTCGACCGCTGGAGGGACGTGCTCGCCCGCGCCGGCCTCGGCGAGGGCGACCGGGTCGCCGCCGTCGTCGGCAACCGGCCCGAGGCGTTCGAGCTGCTGCTGGCGTGCCTGCACGGCGGCCTCGTGCTGGTGCCGGTGAACTGGCACCTGACCGCCCCGGAGATCCGCCACATCCTCGCCGACTCCGGCAGCCGCGCCCTGGTCGCCGAACCCGCCTACGCGGCGACGGCGGCCGAGGCGCGCACCGAGGGCTGCGCGCTGGGGATCGTCCTCGGCGACCGGGACCGGGACGGGTTCGCGGCCGCCGAGCCGCTGCTGGCCGCCGCCGATCCCGCCGGTCCCGGACGGCAGTCGTGCGGATCGACGATGCTCTACACCTCCGGTACCACCGGCAAGCCCAAGGGCGTCGTCAACAACCTCTTCACGGTCGGGGCCCCGTTCGAGAAGGTCGACCGGCTCACCCGCTACGCCCGGACGGT
This sequence comes from Spirillospora sp. NPDC049024, assembly GCF_040649235.1. Lineage (NCBI taxonomy): Bacteria > Bacillati > Actinomycetota > Actinomycetes > Streptosporangiales > Thermomonosporaceae > Spirillospora > Spirillospora sp. NPDC049024. Next base: position 173,723 of record NZ_JBEZFD010000016.1, on the reverse strand, counting down.
CCTCGGCGTCCCCGCGGGGGAGCGGGTGATGCTCGACGGCCCCTGGTACCACTCGGCGCAACTGTTCTTCTCGCTGCTCTCGCTGCTGCAGGGGTCCCGGCTGGTGGTCCGGCGCCGCTTCGACCCGGCCGCCACGCTGCGCACCATCGACCGGGAGCAGATCACCGCCGTCCACCTGGTGCCGACCCAGTTCGTCCGGCTGCTACGGCTGGACGAGGAGACGCGCCGGGCGTTCTCCGGCGCGAGCCTGCGGCGGGTGTGGCACGGCGGCGGGCCCTGCCCGGCCGAGGTGAAGCGCGCGATGATCGACTGGTGGGGGCCGGTGCTCGTGGAGTACTACGGCGCCACCGAGGGCGGCGCCGTCACCCTCATCGACTCCGACGAGTGGCTGCGCCGTCCCGGCAGCGTGGGCCGCGCCGTGCCCGCCTACGAACTGCTGGTCGTCGGCCCGGACGGCGCGCCGCTGCCGCCCGGCCGGGAGGGGCGCGTCTTCGTCCGCCGCAAGGTCGGCCGGAGCTTCAGCTACCACAACGACCCGGACAAGACCCGCAAGGCGCACCTCGCGCCCGACACCTTCACGTTCGGCGAGCTCGGCCGCCTCGACGAGGACGGCCACCTCTACCTCACCGGCCGGGAGCAGGACATGATCGTCACCGGCGGGGTCAACGTCTATCCCGCCGAGGTGGAGGCGGCGCTGATCGCCCACCCGGGCGTCCGCGACGTCGCCGTGGTCGGGCTGCCCGACCCGGAGTTCGGCGAGCGGGTCGTCGCGGTCGTGGAGCCCGCCCCGGGCACCGGCTCCGACCTCGCAGTCCGGCTGGACCGGCACTGCCGCACCCGGCTCGCCGGGTTCAAGGCCCCCCGCACCTACCACTTCGTCGATACGCTGCCGCGCGAGCCCACCGGGAAGCTCCGCCGGGACGCGCTGCGCCTCGGCGACCTGCCCGGGACGGCCGCATGAGCGCCCGGGACATCGCCCATCCCGCCACCTACGCCGCCGGCGTCCCGTACGCGGAGTTCGCGCGGCGGCGCCGGGAGGAGCCCGTCGGCCGGGTGGAGGAGCCGCTGCTCGTCCGGCACAGCAGCGCCGGGCGGATCGCCCAGCGCGGCACCGGGTACTGGGCCGTCATGTCCCACGCGGCGGTGCAGGAGGCGTCGCGGCGGCCCGAGGTGTTCTCCTCGGCCGCGAAGGGCGCCTTCCTCACCGACCCGCGCAGCCGCGCCGACCTCGTCCAGGCCCGGCAGCTGCTGGTGAACATGGACGCGCCGGAGCATCTGCGGCTGCGCCGGCTCATCACCGCGGTGTTCACGCCGCGGGCCGTGCGGGCGCTCGCCGGGTCGGTCCGCGCGCACGCCGCGGCGCTGGCCGAGCGGGCGGCGGCGGCGGAGCGGTTCGACGCGGTCGCCGACCTCGCCGCCGAGCTGCCGCTGCTGGTGCTCGCGGGCCTGCTCGGCGTGGACGAGGCCGACCGGCACCTGCTCTACCGGTGGAGCAACAACCTCGTCGGCTTCGACGACCCCGAGTACGGCGGCGGCGACATCGACGTCTACCGGGCGACGTTCGCGGAGGCGTTCGGGTACGCCCTGCGGCTCCGGGCGCGGCGGCGCGCGGAGCCGGCCGGCGACCTGATCGGCCGGCTCGCCGCGGCGGACCTGTCCGACCGCGAGTTCTGCAACTTCTGGCTGCTGCTGGTGGTCGCGGGGAACGAGACCACCCGGCACCTGATCTCGGGCTCGCTGCAGGCCCTGGCCGCCTTCCCCGAGCAGCGGGACGCCCTGGCGGCCGGGGAGGTGCCGATGGCGGACGCCGTGGAGGAGCTGATCCGGTGGGTGACGCCCATCATGCAGTTCCGGCGCACCGCCACCCGGGACACCGAGCTGGCCGGGGCGCGGATCCGCGGCGGCGACAAGGTCGTCCTGTACTACGCGTCCGCGAACCGGGACGAGGCGGTCTTCACCGCCCCGGACCGGCTCGACCTGTCCCGCCGGCCCAACCCGCACCTGGCGTTCGGCGTCGGGCCGCACTTCTGCCTGGGCGCCCATCTCGCCCGGCTGGAGCTGGCCGAGCTGCTCACCGCGCTGCGCCCGCACCTCCGCCGGTTCGAGCCGGTGGGGCCGGCGGTGCGGCTGGAGTCGAACTTCGTCAACGGCGTGAAGTCCCTCCCGGCGCGGTTCGCGCCCCGCTGACCGGCGGCGGCACCGCCCGGCCCGCGACCAGGCGGACGAAGGACCAGGCGAACGAGAATCCAGGCGAGCGAAAGGGGAGCGAGGCCCTCGGCCTCGCTCCCCTTCCCCCGTCCGGTGACTCCGTCGTCACCCGGCGGGCGTCGGCTGCGGCGGGGTGCCGCTCTTCAGCACCCGGTAGATCATCTCCGGGCTCATCAGCGCGTCCGCCGGGTCCACCAGGCCCGCCACCCGCATGAACGCCCGGGTGACCTGCCCGTCCTTGGTCGCCGCCGACTGCAGCAGCGCCATGTAGGCGTTCGCCATCTGCAGCTCGGGCGGCCGCGGGCCCTCCACCTCGGGGAAGGCGAGGTCGCCGCCCGCCGAGATCTGCCACGGCGCCTCGATGACCCCGGCGATGTCCTTCAGGAAGGGCAGCGGCTCGGGGATACCGCGCTCCAGGTGCGAGCGGAGCGTCAGCGCCTCCAGCGCCGCGACCGTCATGCCCTGCCCGTAGACCGGGTTGAAGCTGCACGCCGCGTCCCCGAGGACGATGAACCGGTCCGGGAAGCTCTCCAGCTCCTCGTAGCGGCGCCGCACGCTCGCCGGGTAGCGGAAGGCGACGGGCTCGTCCAGCGGCTCGGCGTCCTTGACGGCGTCGTGGACGTCCGGGACGGGCAGCGACCGCAGCCACGCGTCGAAGCCCTCGTCGTCGGTCGGCGCGCTGTCGCCCAGCACCCCGGTGAGCGACACGATCGACCGGCCGTGCCCGACCCGGGAGAAGAACGCCCCCCGCGGCGTCGCGGGCGTGGAGACGGGGTTGATGGACAGGTCCCCGTTCAGGATCGACTCGTCCGGCAGCCGGTAGTGCCGGGTGGTGTAGCTCAGGTCGATCTTGATGCGCTCCTCGCGCGGCCGGGCGTGGCCCATCTCCTCGAGCCAGGCCGGCGTGCGGGAACCGCGCCCGGTGGCGTCCACCACCAGGTCGGCCTCGACGACCTCCGGCTCGGCGTCGCCGTGCTGGACCCGCACCCCGGTGACCCGCCGGCCGTCCGCCGTCGCCGTCGGCCCGAGGATGTCGTACTCCTCCATGAACCGGACGTTCGGCCGCTCCTGCACGCCGTCCCGGACGTGGGCCTCCAGGACGGGCCGGTCGGTCGACACGCAGATGCACCCGGTCGCGGCCGGGCGGAGCCGCTTGCCGTTGAAGAACCAGCGCAGCTCGCCGAGGTCCCCGGTCGGGATGCCCGCCGCCACGGCCCGCTCGGTGAAACCGGGGAACAGCTCCTCGAGGATCTGCTGCCCGCGGGCGAGCAGCCCGTGCACGTGCCTCCCCTGCGGGACGCCGCGCCGGGCCTCCGTCACCCCCGTGAGCCGGTCCCGGTCGACCACCACCACCTCGTCGAAGGCGTCCGCGAGCACCCGGGCCGCCAGCAGCCCCGCCATGCTCCCGCCGAGTACCACGGCCCGCCTGCCCACGGACCCGTCACTTGCGCTCACCGTCATCTCCCGGAAGGTAGGAAGCCGTCGCTCACCGCGCGTCGCGCGGGGTGTTCTGGTAGGCGGCGAGCCGCCACGTCCCCTCCTGCTTCACCAGCAGCCAGGACGCGCGGATGGCGCGCTCGTCCGAGGGCTCGGTCTCGCCCGGCGCGAGGACGCCGCCGTGCGTGATGAGCAGCCCCACCGTGTCGCTGAGCAGCCGGACGTGCAGCGGCGTCCCGGTCACCCGGGTGCCCTTCAGGTCGTTCTCGAACGCGGCCGCCATGAACCCGGCGATCTCCGCGCGCCCTTCCCGGAACACACCCGGAAGGATCATGGTGCCGTCCTCGGTGAACACCTCGGCGAACGCGCCGGCGTCGTGCGCCGCCCAGGCCTCGACGACGCGCGCCGGGACGGCCGCCAGGGCGGCCTGCTCGGTGGAACTGGATGACGTGCTCGTGGTCATGTGCGGTCCTTTTCTGCCGGTGCCCGGTCAATTCCCTGAGCACGGTCCCGTGCTCGCATTCCGACAATCCCACCGCGACCGTCCGGCGGCCATCTTCCGGCTTGCGCCATGGCTCTTTCTCCGCAATTCCTCGGAAGCATTCCAGAAGATGGCGGGCGGGCGTGCGCGATGTGAGGATCCGAAGGAATGCAATGCGGGAATCCGAGCGTTGGGAGGAAAGGGTGACAATCACCGAAGCGCCATCGCGCGCGGAGCTGGTGGCCGCCGCGCGGAACACGGTGCCGGCGCTGCGCGAGCACGCGCCGTGGAGCGAGCGGAACGGACGGCTGCACGACGACGCGGTCGCGGCGCTGGCGGAGGCGGGGATGTTCCGGCTCCGGCTCCCGGCGCGCTACGGCGGGTTCGAGAGCGACGCCCGCACCGTCGTGGACGCGGTCGCCGAGCTGGCCGCCGGCGACGGCTCCGCCGCCTGGGTCGTCGGGGTCAACGCCATCACCACCTGGATGGCCGCGCTGCTGCCCGACGAGGTCCAGGACGAGGTGTTCGCGACCCCGGACGTGCGGCTGTGCGGCACGCTCAGCCCGACCGGCATGGGCGTCCCCGCGGACGGCGGCCTCGTCCTGAACGGCAAGTGGGGGTTCATCAGCGGCGCCCCGCACAGCCACTGGCAGGTCGTCATCGCGGTCGCGCCCGCGCCCGGCGGCGACTTCTGGCCGGTGATGGCGGTCGTCCCGATGAGCGACCTCACGACGGTCGACGACTGGGACACCTCCGGGCTGCGCGGGACGGGCTCGGTGAGCACCGTCGCGGAGAACGTCTTCGTGCCCGAGCGGCGGATCCTGCCGCTGCCGCTGGTCCTCGCCGGCCAGTACGCGTCGCGGGCCAACGCCGCGTCGCCGGTGTGGCGGGCGCCGCTGCTGCCGACCGCGTCGGTCCTGTCGGTCGGCACGGCCGTCGGACTCGCCGCGGCGGCGAAGGCCGAGTTCCTCGACCGGCTGCCCACCCGCAAGATCACCTACACGTCGTACGAGGAGCAGAGCGAGGCGCCGGTCACGCACCTGCAGCTCGCGGACGCGGCGATGCGGATCGACGAGGCGTTCTTCCACGCGCACCGGCTCGCCGACCTGGTCGACTCCAAGGGCGCTTCGGGGGCCCCGTGGAACGCCGAGGAGCGCGCGGTCGCCCGCGCCGACATGGGCCGCGCCGTCCGGCTCGCCAAGCAGGCCGTGGACCTGCTGGCGGGCGCGAGCGGCGGGTCTTCCATCTACAGCTCCGTGCCGATCCAGCGGATCCTGCGCGACGTCCAGGCGATCACGACGCACGCGCTGATGAACCCCGACACCAACGACGAGCTGTACGGCCGGGTGCTGTGCGGCCTGGAGCCCAACACCCTGTACTTCTGACCGCGCCCCCTTCCTGGACCGTCGCCGGTGGCCTCCGCCGGCGGCGGTCCTCGTCGTCGTGGCGGGGCGCGGGCCGGAACAGGGCACGGACTGGAGCGGGGCACGGGAAAGCGCCGGCCGCTCCGGGTGGGGCGGCCGGCGCGCGGTGCGCGGCGGGACGCGCCGGTCAGCGCCGTCCCGAGCCGGCCGGGACGGTCAGCCGCACCGGGAGCGTCCGGTGCCCGTTCATGATGAACGTCGGCAGCGGGGTCAGCTCCTCGGAGGGCACCGCCAGCTCCAGGTCGGGGAAGCGGCGGAACAGCGTCGACAGGCCGACCTCGGCGACCATCCGGGCCACCCCGGCGCCCAGGCAGTAGTGCGGGCCGTGCCCGAACGACAGGTGCTCCTTGTCCGCCCGGGTGACGTCGAAGACGTCCGCGTCGCCGCCGTGCAGGGCCGGGTCGCGGCCCACCGCGCTGTAGTTGACCAGGATCGGGTCGCCCTTCGGGATCGTGACCCCGTCCAGCTCGATGTCCTCGACCGCGTACCGCAGCGGCAGGTGCGCCAGCGGCGACTCGACCCGCAGCGTCTCGTCGATGACGTCCGCCCAGGACGCCCGGCCCGACGTCACCAGCGCGCGCTGCTCCGGATGGGTCAGCAGCGCGGTGATCGCGTTGTCGAAGAAGTTGATCGTGGTCTCCGAGCCGGCGCCGAGGATCGCGAAGATCGTGTCGGTCAGCTCCGCCTCGCTGAGCCGCGACCCGTCCTCGTCCCGGGCGGCGATGAGGTCGCTGGTGATGTCCTCGCCGGGCTCGCGGCGCTTCGCCTCGATCAGCTCGGCCATCGCGCCGCGCCATCCGGCCAGCACCGCCTGCGCCTGCTCGGGCGTGACGGTGGTGTCCACCATCATGTCGATGACCGTCGCGGTCTTCGCGCGGGCCTCCTCCGACATCCCGATCAGGTCCGCGACCAGCCGGGCCGGCAGCGGGTAGGCGAACCGCTCCCGCAGGTCGACGACCTCGCCGGGGCCCGCCTGGGCGAGCCCGTCGAGCAGCTGGCCGGTCAGCTCGACCACGCGCGGCCGGATCGCCTCGGTGCGGCGCGGCGTGAACGCCTTGCCGACCAGGCGCCGCAGCCGGACGTGGTCCTTGCCGTAGGCGGTCACCATGTTGTCCATGGCGATCCAGCTGATCATCTCCCAGTCCGGGGGGATCTCGCCGTTGATGAACGCGGGCCAGTGGTTGCGGGCGCTCTTGGTCACCCGCGGGTCGGCCAGCAGCCTCTTGATCACCGAGTGCCGGTTGACGGACCAGGCGAGCACCCCGCCGGGCAGCTCGATCTGCACCGCCTCCCCCTGCGCGCGCAGCAGGGCGGCCTCGCCGTGGATGTCCCGGCCTGTGGTGTCCAGCTTGAAGGGGCAGCCGTCGTGCATGGGATCTCTCCTCACTTGAGCGTGCGCAGGAAGGCGCGGACGTCCTCGACGAGCAGCCCCGGCTGCTCCAGCGCGGCGAAGTGCCCGCCGCGGTCGAACTCCGTCCAGTGCGTGATCGTCGGCAGGTCCCGCTCGGCGAGCCGGCGGACCGGGACGAAGATGTCGTGCGGGAACACCGCGACGCCGACCGGGACGGGGACCGGCGGCGGCTGCACTCCGGACGCCGCCTGGGCGACCGCCGCGGCGCCCTCGTAGTAGAAGTTCGCCGCCGAGTGCGCGGTGCGGGTGAACCAGTAGATCGCCACGTTGGTGAGGATCCGGTCGCGGTCGACGGCGTCCTCCGGGCGCCCGCCCGGGTCCGTCCACTCGGCGAACTTCTCCACGATCCACGCCAGGTGCCCGACCGGGGAGTCGTCCAGCGCGTACGACAGGGTCCGCGGCCGCGTGGCCATCACCTTCATGTACGCCGACAGCTCCGCGTCGAACCGGGCCAGCCTGCCGAGGCGCGCCTGGTCGTCCGGGCCGAGGCCGGCCAGCTCCGCCGGGTCGCCGGACGGGAAGGCCATCAGCATGTTGACGTGCACGCCGATGACGTGGTCGGGGTCGCAGCGGCCGACCTGCAGGGAGATCGGCGAGCCGGCGTCCCCGCCCTGCGCGGCGTAGGAGGTGTAGCCGAGCCTGCGCATCAGCTCCGCCCACGCGGCGGCGATCCGCGGCACGTCCCAGCCGGTGTCGCGCAGCGGCGCCGAGAACCCGTAGCCGGGCAGCGACGGGATCACCAGGTGGAACGCGTCGGCGGGGTCCCCGCCGTGCGCCCGAGGATCGCTGAGCGGGCCGATGACGTCGAGGAACTCCGCGACGGACCCGGGCCAGCCGTGCGTCAGCAGCAGCGGACGGGCGTCCGGCTCCGGCGAGCGGACGTGCAGGAAGTGGACGGTCGCGCCGTCGATCTCGGTGGTGAACTGCGGGTACCGGTTCAGCTCCGCCTCGGCGGCGCGCCAGTCGAAGCCGGTCCGCCAGTACTCGGCCAGGTCGCGCAGGTAGCCGAGCGGCACGCCGCGGTCCCAGCCGGGGCCGCCGAGGTCGTCGGGCCACCGGGTGGCGGCGATCCGGCGGTGCAGGTCGTCCAGCTCCGCCTGCGGGATGTCGATCCGGAAGGAACGCATGACTGTCCCATCTGCTGTGGTGGCTGCCGGTGCGTCGGGTGACGCCGGGGGTCAGGGGGCGGCCGGTCCGGCCGCGGCGCGGGGCCGCATGTCCGTCCAGTTCGCCGCGATGAATTCCAGGCACTCCGCTCGTGCGGCGGGGCCGTGGCGCACATTCCATCCGGCCGGTACGTCGAGCGTCCCGGGCCAGAGCGAGAATTGCCCGCCGGAATTGGTCAGGACGCGGAAGGAGAGGTTCTCGTCGTCGAATGGATTCACCGGTGGTGGTCCCTTTCCCGCTCGGATCCGTGAGCCGACCGTCCCATTCGGCGGGTGCGCGCGCATCTTCGGTATTGCCGGTTCGGCCGGTCCGGGGGCGGCGGTGCGGCGCATCTCCGGGGCTGCGCGTCGGCGCGGCATTCCGGGAGATGCGGGCCGGTAGGCCGGTCGGCGAGCCTGGGCACGGCGCCCACCACGGACGCACCCAGCCAGGCACGCTCCAGAGGGAGACCCGTATGACCCCGCCCAGCCCAGCGGCCCCCGCGCCGAGCCGGGACGCGCAGTCCGTGGCGCGGCTCACCGAGATGGCCGACTACATCGTGCCCTTCACGCTGCGCGCGGTCTGCGACCTCGGCGTCGCCGACCTGCTCGCGGACGGGCCGCGCCCGGTGGACGAGCTGGCGCGCGGCACGGGAACGGACCCCCGGGCGCTGCTGAAGGCTCTGCGGGCGCTCGCGGGACGGGGCGTGTTCAGCGAGCCGGAGCCGGAGGTGTTCGGGCTGACGGAGCTGGGGCAGCCGCTGCGCAGCGACCACCCGCGGTCGCTGCGGGACGCCTACCGGTTCCTCGCCGCGGACGTCCGGGCTTGGGCGTCGCTGCCGCACAGCCTGCGGACCGGCGAGCCCGCCTTCGACCACGCGCACGGCACGGACTACTGGACGTACATGGCGGAGCACCCGGACGAGGGCGCCCGCTTCGACGCGACGCAGCGCGGCGTGACCCGGCGCGAGGTGCGGGCGCTGCTGCCCGCCTACCCGTGGTCGCGGTTCTCCACGATCGCCGACGTCGGCGGCGGCAACGGCGCGTTCCTCGCGGCGCTGCTGCAGGCCAACCCCGGCATGCGCGGCATCCTGTTCGACCAGCCGCGCGTCGTGGCGGCGGCCGGGCCCGTGCTGGCCGCCGCGGGCGTGGCCGACCGGTGCACGGTGGTGGGCGGCAGCTTCTTCGAGACGGTGCCGTCCGGCGCCGACGCGTACATCCTCAAGCGGGCCCTGTACGACGTCGGGGACGACGACCGCGCGGTGGACGTGCTGCGGTCGGTGCGCGCCGCGATGGGCCCGGACTCGCGGCTGCTGGTGATCGAGCCGCTGTCGGAGCCGGGCGACGCGTTCAGCTGGGGGAAGCTGTACGACCTGCTGCTGCTCGCGATGCGCGGCGGCGGCAGCCGCAGCCCGGCCCGGCTGGCGGAGCTGATGGAGGCGGCGGGCCTGCGGCTCGCCGAGGTGGTGCGCACCGGGGGCCTGCCGATCATCGAGGGCCGCCCGCTCTAGGGCCGGCGGGGAGGGGTTCCGATGCGGTTCCTGTTCGCGTCCTACGCCGAGCGGACGCACTTCTTTCCGATGGTGCCGATCGCCTGGGCGCTGCGCGCCGCCGGGCACGAGGTGCGGGTGGCGACGCAGCGTCCGCTGGTCCCGGCCGTGCTGGAGAGCGGCCTGCCGGCCGTCGCCGTGGCGGGCGACCACGACTGGCAGCGCCGGGTGGTGGCGGCCAGCTCGGCGAAGGGCGACTGGGAGGGCTGGGTGCAGCGGGTCACGGACGTGGCCCGCACCGGCCACCGGATGGGCTGGGATGACCTGCACGCCTACTTCGAGGAGCAGGTCGAGCACGCCTGGAAGCACTTCAACCACGGCCTGGTCGACGGGCTGGCCGGCTATGCGCGCGAATGGCGCCCCGACATGATCCTCTGGGAGCCGTTCACGTTCGCCGCGGCGGTCGCCGCCCGCGCTCTCGGCATCCCGCACGCCCGCGTGACCTGGGGCGCGGACGTGTGGGTGCGCGCCCGCCGCCGGTTCACCGAACTGCTGGCCGAGCGCTCGCCCGGGCTGCGCTCGGACCCGCTGCGCGACTGGCTCGGCGCCGAGGCGGCGCGGTTCGGCGCGGACTTCGACGAGGAGCTGTTCACCGGCCAGTGGACGATCGACCAGTCGCCGCCGAGCATGCGGCTGGAGTCCGGGGTGCGGACGATCCCGGCCCGGTACGTCCCCTACAACGGGCCCGCCGAGATCCCGGACTGGCTCCGCGAGCCGCCGCGGCGGCCGCGGGTGTGCGTCACCGGCGGGCTCACCGCGCGCGGCCTGTACGGCGCCGACCTGCTCGGCCCGGCCCTGCTGGACCGGCTCGCCGCCCTCGACGTCGAGGTGGTCGCGACCGTCGCGGCGGGCGACGGGGAGCGGCCCGCGGTGCCGGACAACGTGCGGCTCGTGGACTTCGTCCCCATGGACCCGCTCCTGGAGACCTGCTCGGCCGTGGTGCACATGGGCGGGTTCGGGGTGATGTCCACGGCCATGCGGCACGGCGTCCCGCAGCTCACGCTGCCCAAGCTCGGCGATTCGACGGTGCGCGCCGATCTTCTGCGGGCGACCGGGGCCGGATTGGTAATCTCCCACGACGAGGCCACCCCGGACACCGTGCGCGACGCGGTCGCCCGGCTGCTGGCGGAGCCCGGATTCGGTGAGGCGGCGGAGCGGCTGCGCCGCGAGACGCTGAGCGAGCCGGCCCCCGGCGCGGTGGCCGCCGCCCTGGAGGGGCCGGCGGCCGGACGGTCAGGGCCGCGCGCCCCCGCCATCGAGTCCGAAGGAGTCCCGCTGTGATCACCCTCGACGACATCCGCCGGTTCGCGCTCGCCCTGCCCGAGGTGGAGGAGGTCACGCACTTCCGGCTGCCGAGCTTCAAGGTCCGCAAGAAGCCCTTCGCCGGCGTGGAGAAGGGGGAGGCGACCGCGGTCTTCTCGGTGTCGGAGGAGGAGGCGGCGCGGGCCGTCGCCGCCGACTCCGAGGTCTACGAGGAGGTGTGGCGCACCGCCGCCACCAAGATCTTCGTCGGCCTGCGGGTCGACCTGGCGAAGGTCGACGAGGAGCGCGTCCGGGAACTGGTCGAGAACGCCTGGCGCAACAAGGCCCCCAAGAGGGTGGTCGCCGCTTACGACGCCCGGTGACGGGCGGCCGATGACGGGACGGGGGCGGCGGGGCGTCGCCGCCCCCGTCCCGGGGACGGAGGGACGGGCATGGACGGACTGCTGCGGGACAAGGCGGTCCTGGTCTCCGGCGTGGGACCGGGGCTCGGCCGCACGACGGCGCTGCGCTGCGCTCGCGCCGGCGCGGACGTCGTCCTCGCCGCCCGGGACGGCGAGCGGCTCGACGCGGTGGCCGCGGAGGTGGCGGCGCTCGGCCGCCGTGCGGTCGCGGTGCCGGCCGACATCACCGACGAGGAGTCGGCCGCGGCGCTCGCCGCCCGCGCCGTGGACGCGTTCGGGCGCCTGGACGCGCTGGTCAACAACGCCACCGCGGGCATCCCCCCGGCCGACCTGGCGACCGTCGACCTCGGCGCGTTCGCGGCGGGCATGGGCGTGGACGTCGTCGCGGCGCTTCGGCTGACCCGGCTGCTGGCGCCCGCGCTCGCCGAGCGCGGCGGCGCCGTGGTGATGGTCGCCTCCAGCGTGATCCGCGAGTCGCCGCCCGGCCTGGGCGTCTACAAGACGGTGAAGAGCGCGCTGGTGGCGGTGGCGCAGACGCTGTCGGCCGAGCTCGGACCCGGCGGCGTCCGGGTGAACACGGTCGCGCCCGGGCCGCTGTGGGCGGACGCCGTGAAGGCGCACTTCGCCGCCGTCGCCGAGCAGCGCGGCGTCCCCCTCCGGCAGGTCTACGACGAGACCGCCGCCACCATCGACCGGCGCCGGCTCACCGAGCCGGACGAGGCCGCCGACGCGATCGTGTTCCTGGTCTCCGACCTCGCGCGCGCGGTCACCGGACACTGCCTCGACGTCAACGGGGGCCAGTACCACAACTGAACCGGCGATCGGAGAGCGACATGACCGCAACGGACCCGGCGGCCCGCACGGCGGTGGTGACACCGCGCGACCCGCGCTACGAGGATCTGCTCGACGCCTACAACCACCGGTTCTCCGCCCGCCCCCGCGAGATCCGGGTGGCGGTGTCGGCGGCGGACGTCGCCGCCGCGCTGCGCGACGCGGCCGGCTCGGGGGCCCGGATCGCCGCGCGCAGCGGCGGCCACTGCTTCGAGGGCTTCGCGTCCGCCGCCGACCTCGCGGTCCTGCTCGACGTCTCGCAGCTGGACGGCGTGGCCTACGACCCGGCCCGCCGCGCGTTCGCCGTCGGCGCGGGCGCCCGGCTCGGCCCGGTGTACCGGGCCCTGCACGCCCGGTGGGGGGTGACGATCCCGGCCGGGACCTGCTTCGACGTCGGGATGGGCGGCCACGTCGCCGCCGGCGGCTACGGCCACCTGTCGCGGCGGGACGGGCTGGTCGTCGACCACCTGTACGCCGTCGAGGCCGTCGTGGTGGACGCCGGCGGGGAGCCGCGCGTCGTCACCGCGACCCGCGAACCGGACGACCCGCACCGCGACCTGTGGTGGGCGCACACCGGCGGCGGCGGGGGCAACTTCGGCGTGGTGACCCGCTACTGGTTCCGCAGCCCGGACGCGGACTCGGCGGACCCGGCGCGGCTCCTGCCCGCCGCACCCGGACGCGTCCTGCGGCGCACGGTGGTGTGGCCGTGGGAACCGGTGGACGACAAGGCCCTGACCCGCCTCGTCCGCAACTTCTGCGACTGGCACGAGGACAACTCCGCCCCCGGCTCGCCCGCCGCGCCGCTGTGGAGCAACCTCATCCTCGGCCACCGGTCGGCCGGCGCGATCACGCTGACCTCGGTCGTCGACGAGGCCGCGCCGGGCGCCGCGGAGCTGCTCGACGAGCAGTACGCGCGGCTCACCGGCGGGGTCGGCGTCGTCCCGGCCGTGGACGACCGGGCCGTCCAGCCGTGGATGAGCGGCTGGATGCCGTCCTACAACTGGCCTCCCGAGCCGCTGGGCCGCTACAAGAACAAGGCCGCCTACCTGCGCCGGGGGTTCGACGACCGACAGCTGGAGGTCGTCTGCTCCTACCTCGGCGGGGACGGCGGCAACCCCTTCGCCTGCCTCGTGCTGTCGGGGTACGGCTGCCGGATCGCGGAGGTCCCGTCCGGCGACACGGCCGCGGCGCACCGGACGCCCGTGCTCAAGGCGATGTTCTGCGGCGGCCAGTGGACGTCCCCGGACGAGGACGGACCCCGCATCGACTGGATCCGCCGCTTCTACCGCGACGTCTACGCGCACACTGGGGGAGTGCCGGTCCCCGACGCCGTCAGCGACGGCTCCTACATCGGCTACCCGGACGTGGACCTGGCCGACCCGGAGTGGAACACCTCGGGCGTGCCGTGGCACGACCTGTACTACGGCGGCAACTATCCGCGCCTGCAGCGGGTGAAGGAACGCTACGACCCGCTCGGGGTGTTCCGGCACGGCCTGTCGGTGCGGCCGCCCGCATGACCCGCTGGCTGATCACCGGCGCGGGCGGCGTGCTCGGCCGCGAGCTGCAGGACGTGCTCCGCGATCGCGGAGCCGAGACCGTCGCCCTGACGCGGCGCGACCTCGACCTCACCGACGGGCGGGCGGTGCGCGCCGCCGTCCGCCGGCACCGGCCGTCCGTGCTGGTGAACTGCGCGGCCTGGACGGACTTCCACAGCGCCGAGGAGCGCGAGGCGGAGGCGCTGCGGATCAACGGCGCCGCGGTCGGCGCGCTCGCCCGCGCGTGCGCGGACGCGTCGGTCCGGCTCGTGCACGTGTCCACCGACTACGTCTTCGACGGGACGGCCCGCCGCCCCTACGCCGAGGACGCGCCGGTGCGCCCGCTCAGCGCCTACGGCCGCACCAAGCTCGCGGGGGAGCGCGCCGCCGCCGGCCTGGTCGCCGCCGGGGGCGCGGCGATCGTCCGGACGGCGTGGCTCTACAGCCGGCACGGGACCGACTTCGTCCGCGCCATGGCCCGGGTCGAGCGGGCCGGCGGCCGCGCCGAGGCGGTGGACGACGAGTGGGGCCAGCCCACGTGGGCCGCCGACGCGGCCCGCCAGATCGTCGCGCTCGCCCGGACGGGCGCCGCCGGGGTGTTCCACGCGACCAGCGGCGGCGCGGCGTCCCGCTGGGACCTCGCCGGCGAGGTGTTCCGGCTGCTCGGCGCCGACCCCGGCCGGGTGGCGCCGGTGCCCGCCGACCGCTTCCCGGGCGCGCACCTGCGTCCCCGGTACACCGTCCTCGGGCACGCGGCGTGGGCGCGCGCCGGGCTCGCCCCGATCCAGCACTGGCGCGCGGCACTGGAAGCCGCGTTCCCGCACCTGGACCTGGACGCGTAGCCGAAACGCCGCCGGTCACACCTCGCCGGGCAGGACGGCGGTGTAGTGGTCCACGAGCGGCTGGAACCGCGGGTCGGCCGGCGGGATCTGCGCGCGCCGCACCGGCCGCCCGGCTAGCAGGTCGTCCAGATGGGCGAGGGAGAGGTGGTAGCCGGCGGCGCTCTGCGGCGCGTGCGCGAGGTCCTGCAGCGTCACGTCGAGGACGAGGACGCTTCCGCCGGCGTCGGGCGAGACCGTCCAGCGCAGGTTCTCGTCGTACGGGCTGCCGGGGATGCCGGGCCAGTGGAACTCCAGCAGCCGGGGCGGCTCGGCCGCGGTGACCGTCCCCGCCTCCGGGGCGCCGCCCGCGAACGAGAGCCGGATCGCGCCGCCGGGGACGGGGTCGACGGCCACCTCCCAGGGCGTCCACCGGGACAGCTCGGCGCCGTCGGTCAGCGCGCGCCAGATCCGCTCGGCCGGACGGGGGTAGTGGTGGTCGAGCCGCAGCACGGGCCGCCCCGTCCCCGGGTCGCGGGACAGGGCGGCGTCGGGCCGAAAGGATGCGTCGGTCATGAAGGGCCTCTCGGGCGTCGGGCACGGGCGGCCGTGCGTCGTCGGGTCTCGTCTACCCGACGAACGCCGCGGCGGCGACAGGACACCCGCGGTAGCGCGGCGCTCGGGCCGGGAGGGGACGAGGCGGCGTCGCGGCGGCGTCAGGGCGCCGCGACGGCGGACGGCGCGGTCACGAACCGGGGCCGCGGGACCGGCACGATGAACCGGCCGCCCGCCTCCAGGTACGCGCTCTCGCGGGCGATGATCTCGTCGGCGTAGTTCCAGGCCAGCAGCAGGAAGTAGTCCGGCCGGCGGGCCAGCCCCTCCTCCGGCGAGACGATCGGGACCCGCGAGCCGGGCATCAGCCGGCCCTGCTTGAGCTGGGTGGTGTCGGTGCAGAACAGCACCTCCTCCCGCGTGAGCCCGCACGCGTTGAGCAGCGTGGCGCCCTTGGCGGGCGCGCCGTACCCGGCGACCGTGCGGCCCTCGGCGGCGAGCGAGCGGACGAGGTCGCCGATCTCCGCGCGGGCGGCCTCGGTGCGGCGCGCGAATTCCAGGTACGGGCCGTCGCCGGACAGGCCGAGCGCGTCCTCGCGGGCCAGCATCCGCGCGACCGCCGGACGCTCCGGGCGGCCCGCGCCGCGCGGCGCGGCGGACACGACGATGGAGCCGCCGTGCACGGGCGCCGTCCGCACGTCCACGAGGTCGAGCCCGTGCATGCCGAACAGGGTGCGCAGCGTGCCGAGCGAGAAGTACGACAGGTGCTCGTGGAAGATGGTGTCGAACTCGTCGTTGGCGAGCAGCTCCACCAGGTACGGGACCTCGATGGTGAGCACGCCGCCCGGGTCGAGGACGGCCGTCACCCCGTCCAGGACCTCGTGCACGCCGTTGATGTGGGCGAAGCACTGCCGGCCCAGCACCAGCCGGGCCCGGCCGTGCCGCTCGGCCAGCCGGGCGCCGACGCGTCCGGTGAACGGCTCCGGCACTGTCTCCACGCCGCGCGCGTTGGCGATCTCGGCGAGGTTGCGGGCCGGGTCGACGCCCGCCACCCGCATCCCCGCCCGCCGGAACAGGTCCAGGTGGACGCCGGTGTTGCTGCCGAACTCGACGACGAGGTCGCCCTCGGCCAGGTCCGCGTCGGCGACCAGCCGCCGCATGTGGCTCATGATCGTCTCAGACTCGGACGAGACGTACCGGTAGTGCCCGAACATCGCCTCCGGGTCGACGACGTGGCGCAGGCTCATCAGCCGGCAGCCGCGGCACACCACGACCTCCAGCGGCACCGGCCGCTCCGCGCCGATCGGGGCGTCCGGGTCGAGGAAGTCGCCGGCGAGCGGGGTCTCGCCGAACGACACGACGTCCAGCCAGTCGTCCCGCCCGCACACCCGGCAGCCGTCGACCTTCCGCACGATCTCCTGCATCGCTCCTCCTGTCGGTGTGGGCCGCGCGGTCAGGCGGTGACGCGGCGGGCCGCGCGGCGGGGCAGGCCCCGGCCCGCGACGGCGGGCGCGGCGTTCTTCAGCGGCTCCCACCAGGCCCGGTTGTCGCGGTACCACGCGACGGTCTCCGCGAGCCCCCGCTCGAGCGGGACGCGCGGCGCGTACCCCAGCTCCTCGCGGATCTTGGTGATGTCGAGGGAGTACCGCAGGTCGTGGTTCGGCCGGTCCGGGACGTGATCGACCATGTCCCAGCCGGCGCCGCACGCCCGCAGCAGCCGGTCGGTCAGCTCCCGGTTGGTCAGCTCGGTGCCGCCGCCGACGTGGTACACCTCGCCGGCGCGGCCGCCGAGCAGCACGAGCTGGATGGCGCGGCAGTGGTCGGAGACGTGCAGCCAGTCCCGCACGTTGCGGCCGTCGCCGTACAGCGGGACGCGCAGCCCGTCGAGCAGGTTCGTCACGAAGAGCGGGATGACCTTCTCCGGGTACTGATGGGGGCCGTAGTTGTTGGTGCACCGGGTGACGACGACGTCGAGGTCGCGGGTGCGGTGCCAGGCGAGCGCCAGCAGGTCCGACCCGGCCTTGGCCGCCGCGTACGGGACGTTCGGCGCGACCGGGGACCGCTCCGTCCACGTCCCCTCGGGGATGGAGCCGTAGACCTCGTCGGTGGACACGTGCACGAACCGGCTGACGCGGTGCCGGTCGGCGGCCTCCAGCAGCACCTGCGTGCCGAGCACGTTCGTCTGCACGAAGCGGGCCGCGCTGGCGATGGACCGGTCGACGTGGGTCTCGGCGGCGAAGTGCACGATGACGTCGTGGCCCGCGACGACCTCGTCCACCACGACGGGGTCGCTGGTGTCGCCCTGGACGAACCGGAACCGGGGATGGTCGCGGACCTCCTCCAGGTTCGCCGGGTTGCCGGAGTAGGTGAGCAGGTCCAGCACGGTGACGTGGACGCCGGCGGACCCGGGCAGGTCGCCGCGCAGCGCCGACCGCACGTACTCGGAGCCGATGAACCCGGCGCCGCCGGTGACGAGGATCCTCATGGCCGCGGGTCTCCTTCCGGGGCGGGGGCCGCGGGGCCGTCCAGCCCGACGTCGGCGTGGTCGCTGAGCACGAACCGGTGCCCGGCACCGGCGCGGGGCGCGGGGCGGACGGTCGCGCCGCGGCCCAGCAGCGAGCCGCGCAGCGGGTGGGGTGCCCGCACCTCCGCCCCGTCCATCAGGATCGAGTCGGCGACCCGGGCGCCGAGCAGCGTGCAGCCGCGGCCGACGGAGACGTCCGGGCCGATCCGGCTGTCCTCGACGCGGCTGCCCGCGCCGACGACCACCGGGCCGTGCAGGGTGGAGCGCAGCACCCTGGCGCCGGGCTCGACGACCACCGGGCCGAGCAGCCGGCTGTGCTCGTCGACGTGCCCGGCGACGTCGCGGGACAGGCCCGCCAGGACGCGCCGGTTCGCGGCGAGGACGTCGTCGGGGCGGCCGGTGTCCTGCCAGTGCCCGTCGTACTGGTGCGCTGTGACCGGGCGCCCGTGCTCCACCAGCCAGCGCAGCGCGTCGGTGAGCTCCAGCTCGCCGCGCTCCCCGGGGCTGATCGCGGCGACGGCCTCGTGCACGGCGGCGGTGAAGAAGTAGACCCCGATGACGGCGAGGTCGCTGCGCGGCCGCCGCGGCTTCTCGGTGATCGCGCGGACGGCGCCGGCGCCGTCCAGTTCGACGACGCCGAACCGGCGCGGGTCGGCGACCTTGCCGACGACGATGTGCGCGGCCGGGCGGTGCTCGCGGAACCCCGCGGCGAGCCCGGCGACGCCGTCCAGCAGCATGTTGTCGCCGAGCCACACGACGAAGTCGTCGTCGCCGAGGAACGCGCGGGCGACGATCAGGCAGTGCGCCAGGCCGAGCGGCCTCTCCTGGGGCAGGTAGGTGATCCGCGCGCCGAACCGGGACCCGTCGCCGAGCGCGGCGGCGATCTGGTCGCCGCCGGCGCCGACGACGACGCCGATCTCGGTGGCGCCGAGCTCCCGGACGCCCCCCACGACGTGTTCCAGCACCGGGCGGTTCGCCACCGGAACGAGCTGCTTCGGCATCGCGTGACTGAGCGGCCGGAGCCGCATTCCCATTCCGCCGGACAGTATCAGGGCTTTCATAGAAATCCGCCCGGGTCCCGCATCGGTGTCCTCCACATGGCCTTTCCGACCGCCGTTCGCCGTGCCGGACGCGCGGCGTTCTTACCGGCAACGCTAGTGGTCAGAGCAGTCACTTGCTTCTCAAAGATTGCCGGGTGAGTTTCCCGGCCGGCCGTCGGACTCCAATTCCAGGAACATTTGCGAGGGCCGCCCGCCGAATCGCGCCCGGACGAAGTCGAAACCGGCGAACAGCGGGGTGAGAACGGGGTAGAGGGGATGGCGGACGACGGGCCGGCCGGCCGACAGCCGGACCAGTCCGCGCCCGGCGAGCCAGGCGAGGACGCTCGCCGTCCAGAACGGGGCGCCCTGGGTGTAGCGGAACCGGCGGACCCGCAGCCCGGCCGCCCCGGCCAGCCGGGTGAGGTTTCCGCGGTCGAACAGCCGCCAGTGCCGCGGGCAGTGCAGCCCGCCCCAGTTGCGGTGCCGGAACAGGCGGGCGTCGAGGCTGTCGGCGTTCGGCGTCTTCACCAGGATCACCCCGCCGGGCGCGAGGCAGCGGCGGAGCGCGGCGAGCACCGCGGCCGGGTCGGCGACGTGCTCGATCAGGTTGAGCAGCAGGATGAGGCCGAAGCGCTCGCCGGGTTCGAAGTCCTCGATCCGGCCCTGGTGGTAGCGGTGGCCGCGGGCGCGCGCCAGCCGGCCCGCCCGCTCGTCCAGGTCGACGACCTGGGTGAGCGCGGTCCGCGGCTCCAGCTCCCGGATCAGGGACAGGTGGGCGCCGTCGCCGCCGCCGACGTCCAGCACGCTCACCGCCTCGCCCGGCACCCCCGCCAGGACGCGGCGGAACAGGGCGGCGTCCAGGCGGAGCTTGACCCGCGCGGCGAACGACCGGTCCGGCGGCCCGTAGGAGTAGTAGGAGGGCGGGTAGATCTCGGCCAGCCGGTCGGCCGGGACGGGGTCGATGAACACCAGGCGGCAGTCGGGGCAGCGGCGGTAGGCGAACTCGTCGCCGCTGGTGAAGTACTCCAGGTCGCGGGCGCGGGCCCACGGGAGGGTCCGCGGGGCGCGGCAGAGGGGGCAGCCGGTCATACGCGGTTCAGCTCCCGCCATGCCTCGCGGTAGGTCGTCGTCCGCCGCAGCAGCAGCGGCGCGACGTCGGTGCGCAGCAGGAACCGCTCCACCTCGCGCAGCCGGGTGAACGAGACGCTCGGGTCCCAGTGGTGGAGCAGGTGCCGGTTGAAGCCCGCGCCGCCGAGCGTGGCCGCGAGCATGCCGTCGCCGAACAGCCGGTTGACGGCGCCGTGCGGCGTCCGCCGGTAGTCGGCGCGGTCGTCGGCGGAGTCGCCGCGATGCTCCAGCACCTGCCGGACGCTGTTGAACAGCGGCAGGAAGGTGAGCATGCCGAGCACCCACGCGGCCGCGAGCGCGGGCAGGCCGAGCAGCAGCGCGCCCACCACGACGGACGCGTTCACGGCCCCCGCGGCGAGGAAGACCGCGCCCAGGAAGGGCGGTCCGGCGGTTTCGGCGGACGGCGTGCGCGATGCCGCGCCCTCCGTGGCCCCGGCGGACGCCCGCTGGTAGCCGGCCAGGGACCGCACGAGCCGCACGCCGGTCAGGCTCTCGAGCAGGAACCGGCGGTCGAGCGGGTCGAAGTAGCTGGTCTCGGTGTCGGCGGTGGTGCCGAGGTTGCGGTGGTGCACGAAGTGGATCCGGCGGTAGGCGCGCACGTCCGACCCCAGGATCACCCCGATGCAGGCGTTGGCGGCGAGGTCGTTCAGCCTCCGGCCCGGCGCCAGGTTGTAGTGCGCCGCCTCATGCTGGAACAGCAGCAGGTAGTGCAGCCAGAAGCCGAGCACGGCGCCGCCGGCGACGGCGAGCACCGCGCCGGCGGCCGCCCCCGGGAGGGTTCCGGGGACGGCCCGCTCCAGCAGCGCGATCGCCGCGCCGCAGCCGGCCAGCGCCAGGTGCCCGCCGAGCAGCTTGCCCCAGACGGACGGCCAGCGCGGGGCGAGGGTGCGGCGGAAGGCGGTGTAGCGGACGCCGGAGTCGTCCACGATCCACGAGTGCCGCACCGCGGACAACTCCTGCGGGGGCGGGGTCATCGCGAGCCGGCGCCCTGGCAGTCGAGCAGCAGCAGCCCGGTCGCCGTGGGCCGCACCATGCGACACGCCTTCAGCGCCCACATCGACACCGCGATCGACGGACCCGAGCCGAAGCCGGTGAAGCCGCGGCCGGGCGGGGCGGTCAGGATGAAGCGGATCTCGCCCTTGGCGACGAGCCTGCGGAACTGCGGCAGCGTCGGCGTCGGGTTCGACCCGTCGAAGCCGCCCATCGCCATGATCGGCGCGCCGCCGGCGGCGATGGCCATCGGCGCGGACTGCAGCCCGCTGGGGACGGCCACCAGCCAGCGCGCCGAGCCCCGGTTCGCCTGGAGGAACCCCAGCAGCGCGGGGTCGACGCGCTGCGAGCCGGAGATGACGCCCATGATCGCGTTGCCGATCTGCGGCGGGACCACGGCGAGGCCGTACCGCCCGTCCTGGTTGGCGAGCGGGTTGATGCCGAGCAGCCGCTGCTCGGTGGTCTTCGCCGACCAGACCGCCGGGGCGGCGAGGACGGCGACGGCGGTCAGCGCCGCGAGCGCAGGGCCCGCCCACGTCAGCGGCCGCGACAGCGGGACGGACAGCAGCGCCAGCGCGGCCGCGGCCAGCACCAGCGGCATCAGCCAGCCGGGACGGTGCGCCGTGGTGTCGTGCAGCACCCACGCCGACCAGCCGCCGGCCACGGCGATCTGCGCGATGAGGGCGACGGCGCCGAAGGCGCTTCCGCGCCGCCACGCCCGCCAGGCCGTCACCAGGCCGCCCGCGGCGAGGGCCGCCAGAGCCGGGGCCATGAGGCTCGTGTAGTACGGGTGCAGGACGCCCTGCATGAAGCTGAACACAGCCCAGCAGCACACGGCCCAGCCCGTCCAGAGCACGAGCCCGGCGGGGGAGCCGTCCCCGCGGCGGCGAAGGTCGTAGGCCATGGTCACGGCGCCGACCAGGGCGAGCGGCAGCCACCAGGAGATCTGGTCGGCGAGCACCCCGGACAGCAGCCGGCCGGGCCCCGCCTCGCCCGCGTGGAACGCCTGCCCGGTCTGGAACGCGTGGATGATGACCGCTCCGGGCCCTTGGACCTGGGTGTCGGGCTCGGACAGGTGCTGGGAGAGGATCTGCCCGATCCGGTTCCCCACGGTCCCGTCGGTGCTGTTGCCGACCCACGGGCGGTCGGGCAGGAGCCGGAAGACGAGCGGCCAGACGGCGCTGACCGCGGCGAGGGCCGCCCCGGCGGCCGCCAGCCGGACGAGCCGCCGCCGCACCGGGCCCGCGGCGAACAGCAGCCAGGTCAGCGTCATCGCCGGGACGACGACGAACGCCTCCAGGTACTTGATGTCGAAGCCGAGCCCGATGACGGCGGCGGCGCCGAGCAGCGGCCGGATGCGGTCCCGGCGCAGCGCCCGCAGCAGCAGCCAGGCGCCGGTCAGCATCGTCAGCAGCAGCAGCGCGTCCGGGTTGTTGTCGCGCTCGATCGCGACGTTGACCGGGCTCAGCGCCAGGCCCAGCGCGGCCGGCAGCGCGGCGGCCCGCGCGGCGGGGGAGTCGCCGCCGGCCTCACGCACCGCGAGCCCCAGCATGAGCACGGACGCCACGCCCGCCAGCGCGGTGGGCAGGAAGACCGTAGCCCAGTGCACGCCGAAGATGCCGATGAGGATCGCCGACGGCCACAGCGCGGGTGCCGGCTTGTCCATGGTGATGAAGTGGCCGGTGTCCAGGCTGCCGGACAGGAACGACGTCCAGTCCCCGGACATGCTCAGCGCGGTCGCCGTGTAGTAGGCGTTGCCGGTCCCGGTGTCGGCCGCGTGGTGCCAGACGCGCAGGACGGTCGCGATCGCGAGGCAGGCGGTCATCCCCGCCCACCACCACGAGAAGGCGGCGCGGCCCGGGCGGCCCGGCGTCTGGTCGGAGGCCGCCGCCCGGACGGGCGCCCCGTGGTCTGCTGGCTCGGTTCTCATGCGACTCAGCATGAGCGCGGCCGCGGAACCGCTCATCTTCTCCCGTGCGCGAGGCGGAACCGCTCCGGAGGGGCCTTGCGGACCGCCGAAACGCAGGAAGGGCGCGAACCGGAACGCAGCGCGGAGCGCCCGCGCCGGGACGCTCGGCGCGGGCGCTGCTCAGGCCGCTCAGACGGTGAAGAACTCCTCCAGCAGGGGGGCGACCAGCTCGGGGGCGAGCCGGTGGTTCTGGCCCTCGAGGGACCGGTAGGTCACGTCCGGCAGCGTGGCGGCCAGCTCCCGCATCGCGGTGCGCTGGAACGGCGGGCTCTCCGTCCCGTCCATCACGAGGGTCGGGACGGCGACGGCCCTGACCCGCTCGGTGGGCAGGGAGTTGTCCCCGGCGATGGCGGCCTCGTACCGCAGCGACGGCGCGAGCGCCTCCAGCGCCGGCCACGCCGGGATGGTCCGGAAGTGCGCCACCGCCTCCGGCGGGAACCCGACCGCCTTCACCAGGAAGTGCGCGACGGCGTCGCCGTTCCGCCCCTCGGCGATCATCGCGTCCAGGTCCCGGACGTAGGCGTCGTCGAGCCGCGGATGGCTGTCGTCCACGATGTACGGCGGCTCGTACAGGGCGAGCCGGGTGATCGGCAGGCCGCGCGCCACCGCCTCCAGCGCCAGCATCCCGCCGGTGCAGTTGGCGAACAGGAACGCCTCGCCGCCCGCCTCGTCCACGATCCGGCTCAGGTCCTCGACCTCGCGGTCCAGGGAGTAGGGCGGGGTGTCGCCGCTGGCGCCCCGGCCACGCCGGTCGTAGTTGTAGGTGGTGAACCGCGGCGCGAGCAGTTCGGCGATCGGTGCGCAGGTGGCCCGGTCGTTCAGCGCGCCGCCCATGAGGACGACCGGCGGGCCGTCACCGAGCCGGTCGTAGGCGATCTCCGTGCCGTCCTTGGACGTCACCGTGCGCATGGCGCTCCTTCCGGTCGTGGTCATTGCGGTGGTCCCCTCCGCTCTCCGCGGGGTCGGCGGCGCCGACCGGGGGGACGTGCCGGAGCGCGACGAGCACGAATCCGGCGAGGACGAGGAACAGGACGGCGCCCACCGCGGCGACGGAGTGCAGCCCCGCCGTGAACGCGTGCCGGGCGCTCTCGGACAGCCCGTCCGCCCACGCGGCGGACGAGTGCCGGGTCACCGCGACGGCGCCGGTGATGCCGTCGCGGGCGGCGTCCGCCGCCAGGGCGGGGGTGCCCGCGGGCACGCGCAGGTGGTCGCGGTAGGCGGCGGCGCCGACGCTGCCGAGGACGGCGATGCCGGTGGCGACGCCGAACTGGCCGCCCGCCTCCACGGTCGCCGAGCCCGCCCCGGCCTTCTCCGGCGGGACGGAGCCGAGCATCATGCCGTAGCCGAGCCCGATCCCCGGGCCGATGCCCGCCATCGCGACCGCGAACCCGGCGATCAGGAGGACGGGCACGCCGGTGCCGGTGCCGACCCCCGTCACCATCAGGTAGCCGGCGGCCGACAGCAGCAGCCCGGCCGCGGTGACGTGCGCGGGACGCAGCGCCCGCCCGGCGCCCGTGCCGGCCATGATGCCGGCCACCATCGCCAGCGTCGCCGGGATCATCCACAGGCCCGCCGACAGCGGCGACAGGCCCGCCACCGACTGCAGGTACAGGTTCGCCATGAGCAGCGCCCCGCCCTGGATCGCGCCGCCGGAGACCGACAGCACGAGCGCGGGCCGGTAGGTGCGGTTCCGGAACAGCGCCGGGTCGAGGACCGGGTGGGGCGAGCGGGACTGCCGGCGCCAGAACACCACGCCGAGGACGAGCCCGGTGAGCCCGGCGAACACCGGGCCCGGGTCCCATCCGTCCCGGGCGCCCTCCGTGACCGCGTACATGACGGGCAGCAGCGCGGCGGGCGCGAGCGCCGCGCTCACCGGGTCGAGCCGGCCCTCGGTGGCGCCGCGCGACTCCGGCAGCAGCAGCGGCCCGGTGACGAGCAGCAGGCCGATGACGGGAACGGCGAGCAGGAAGATCGACCCCCACCAGAACGCCGCGAGCATCGTCCCACCGACGATCGGGCCGACGATCGAGCCGCCCATGAAGCAGCTCATCCAGACCGCGACCGCGGCCGACCGCTGCTTCGGGTCGGGGAACATGCCGTTGATCAGCGCGAGCGACGACGGCGCGAGCGTCGCGGCGGCGACGCCCATCACGGTGCGGGCCGCGATGAGGGCGCCGGGGCCGCCGGCCCACGCCGCCCACACCGACGCCGCGCCGAACACCGCGGCGCCGGCGAGCAGCAGCCGGCGCCGCCCGGTGCGGTCCCCGAGGACGCCCATCGGGATCAGGAAGGACGCGAGCATCAGCCCGTACACGTCCAGGATCCAGAGCTGGTCGGTAGCGCTCGGCCGCAGGTCCGCGCTCATCCGCGGCAGGGCGAGGAACAGCACGCTGAGGTCGACCGATACCAGCAGCGTCGGCAGCGCGAGGACCACGACGCCGAGCCATTCGCGCCGCCCGGCCCGCGCGGGCGCGGGCGTGGCCGTACCGTTGGTCATGGGGTCTCCCGGGGTCGGCCCGCGGCCGGCGCCTGCCGCTCGCCGACCACGGCGGCGAGCTCGGCGACGGTGGGGGAGTCGAACAGGTCGGCCATCGACAGCTCCACGCCCAGCCGGGCCTGGATGCGGGCGATGAGCCGCATCGCCAGCAGCGACTGGCCGCCGAGGTCGAAGAAGCTGGCGTGCACGCCGACCGTCCCGCAGCCGAGCACCTCGGCGAACACGGCGCACAGCACCGCCTGCAGCGGGTCGGGCGGGTCGTCGTCGGCGGCGACGCCCGTCTCGGGCGCGGGCAGCGCCCGGCGGTCGACCTTGCCGTTGGGCGTCAGCGGCAGCGCCTCCATCGGGAGCAGCGCGTTCGGGACCATGTAGTCCGGCAGCGTGGCGCGGGCGTGCGCGCGCAGGTCCGCGGCGTCGAGCCGGCCGTGGACGGGGACGTAGTACGCGGCGAGCCGCAGCCCGCCGTCGTCGTCGCGGTACCCGGCCGCGGCGACGTGCCGGACCTGCGGGTGCTCCGCCAGCGCCGCCTCGACCTCGCCGAGCTCGACCCGGAACCCGCGGACCTTCACCTGGCCGTCCGCGCGCCCGACGAACTCCAGGAGGCCGTCGCCGGTCCAGCGGGCCAGGTCCCCGGTGCGGTACATCCGCGCGCCCGGCTCCCCGTACGGGTCGGCGACGAACCGCTCGGCGGTCAGGGCCGGGCGGCCGTGGTAGCCGCGAGCGAGCCGTCCCGAGAGGTAGACCTCGCCGGTCCCGCCCGCCGCCACCGGGGCGAGCGCCTCGTCCAGGACGCGGACCGCCACCCCCTGCATGGGCCGCCCCACCGGGACGGCCGTGCCGGGGCGCGCCGTGCCCGACATCGGGTTGGACGTGCTGAACAGCGTGGCCTCGGTCGCGCCGTACATGGCGCGGACGGTGATGTCCGGGCAGGCGTCCAGGACCCGGCGGACGGCCGCGGGGGCGATGACGTCGCCGCCGGTCAGCACCTCGGACAGTCCCGCGAGCGCGCCGGGGTCCTCCTCCGCGATCACTCGGAACAGGCCCGCGGTGAGGTGCGCGGCGGTGACGCCCTCCGCGGCGACCAGCCGCCGCAGCATCGCCACGTCCGGGCGGCCGGGCGGGGCGAGCACGACCGTCCCGCCGCGGAGCAGCGGCACCCACAGCTCGTAGGTGGAGACGTTGAAGGCGTACGGGGCGACCATGAGGACCCGCTCGTGCCGCCCGGTAGCCCAGCACGGGTCGTCCACCAGCTCGGTGACGTGCCGGTGGGTGACGGCGACGCCCTTCGGCCGCCCGGTGGACCCGGAGGTGTGGATGACGTACGCGAGCGCGTCCGTCGGCACGTCCACGGCGGGCGCCGTCTCGGGCAGGCCGCGGGTCGCGTCGCCCCGGTCGACGATCAGGACGTGGTCGGTGTGCGGCAGCCCGCCGCGGCGGGAGGCGGTGTCGGCCAGCAGGACCGGCGCGGCGGTGTCGTCGACGATGCCCTGCATCCGCTCGATCGGGTCGGCGCTGTGCAGCGGCAGGTAGCAGCCGCCCGCCTTGGCGACGGCGAGCAGCGCGACGACGAGGTCGGGCGAGCGTTCCAGCAGGACCGCGACCGGCTGCTCGGGCCGGAGGCCGAGGCCGAGCAGCCGGTGCGCGAGCCGGTTCGCCCGGCGGTCCAGCTCGCCGTAGGTGACGGACGCGCCGGCGGCGCGCAGCGCGCACGCGTCCGGCCGCCGCGCGGCCTGCGCGGCGAAGCGCTCGGGAATGGTGTGGTTCATCGCGATGGCCTTCACTGCAGGGGCGCGTCGGGGTCGGCGACGCCGGAGCGCAGTGCCTCGGTGAACCGCCGGACGGTCGCCGTGATGGTCGCCGCGTCGAAGACCCGGCTGTTGTACTTCAGCGAGCCGAGGACGGTGCCGTCCGGCTCGACCTCCAGGTCCCACAGGGCGCCGTCGGGGATGTGGGAGCTGATGTCCTGCCGCAGGGTCCGCCGGATCCGCTCGATCCGCACGCCCGCGTGCGCGGCGTCGTCCAGCGTCGGCGGGAACTGCGCGACCTGGAACCCGAACACGGCGCGGTCCGGGTCGGCGAACTGCCGCATCAGCTCGGGCGTGGCGATGTACTCGAACGGGATGTCGTTGGCGTAGGTGTCCAGGCAGGTCGCGCGGGTGCGGACGGTGACGTCGCGGAAGGTGGCGCAGTCGCCGAGGTCCGTGCGCAGCGGCACGAAGTTGAAGAATGATCCGACCGTCTCCTGGAAGCGCGGCTGCCGCCGGTTGGAGGTGATCGTCGGCACCACCAGGTCGGTGACGCCGGTCATGCGCAGCAGCGCGGTGTTGTAGGCGGCGAGCAGCACCATGAACGGCGAGCACCGCATCGCCTTGGCGTAGTCGAGTGCGGCGGCGGCCACGGGGCCGTCCAGGACGAACCGCTCGACGGCCGCCACCATCTCCTCGCCCTCCGGCCGCGGGCGGTCGGCGGGCAGCGCGAGGATCTCCGCGCCCGGCAGCGTCTTCTCCCAGTGCTCCCGGGAGGCGGCGACGGCGTCGCCGGTCAGGTTCTCCCGCTCCCATTCCGCGAACTCGACGTACGACGGCGCCTCCGGCAGCCGGGGCGGACGGCCCTCGCGGCGCGCCGCGTACAGCTCCGCCAGATCCCGGATGATCAGCTGCATCGACCAGCCGTCGGTGGCGGTGTGGTGCGTGTTGACCACCAGCGCGGCGTCGGCGCCGTCGAACCGGCCGAGCACGGCGCGCAGCAGCGGCAGGTCGCCGATGTCGTGGGTGCCGGCCTCGACGTCGTTGATCAGCTCCTGCGCGGCGCGGTCCCGGTCGGCGGCGCCGGCCAGGTCGCGGACCTCCAGTTCCGGCGGGGACGTCGGCTGCACGGCCTGGTAGCGGTCCCGGTCGCCGCGCACCAGCGAGGTGCGCAGCGCCTCGTGCCGGTCCACCAGGTCGGTCAGCGCCGCGCGGAGCGCGCCGACGTCGAGGTCGCCGCGCAGCCGCCAGCCGTCCGCCAGCGTGTACCGCGGCCCGAACGGCCCGGCGCCGTTCCCCTGGTCGAACATGCAGAGGAATTCCTGGTTGAAGGAGAGCGGACCCCGGCTCACCGGTGTCGGCGACGTTGCGGAAATGGCCATGCGGAGTCCTTCCCCTGGAGCGGTGGTGGCGGTGAGCGGCGGCGGGAGGGAGCGCCCGGACGCGTCACCCTCCGCAGAATCACCCGGTGCCGGAGGCGGGTGCATCTCCCGGATTGCCGCGGTGCGGGCGGTGGGCGCGCAGCATCAGCGACACCCCGGGCAGCGACGCCACCGGCAGGAACCGCTCGCCGCCGACGACCGCGCCGAGCGCGGCGTTCAGCAGCGGATGCGGCGGGCGCAGGTCGTCGCCGCCCCGGCCGCGCCGCCACCGCACCACGGGACGCAGCAGCACGTTCCAGCTCCACAGCCGGTCGACGACCAGCCCGGCGCGGGCGACCACGGCGGCGAGGCCGGCGCGGTCGTAGCGGCGCACGTGCGACAGCGCCTCGTCGTGCGCCGACCAGAGCGCCATGTCGCACGGCACGGTGATCAGCGCGGTGCCGCCGGGCCGCAGCACCCGCGCGATCTCCCGGACGGCCCGCTCGTCGTCGTCCACGTGCTCGAGCACGTCCAGCGCGGTGACCACGCCGAACGCGCCGGACGGCAGCGGCAGGGCGCGCGCGTCGGCGTGCACCGCCGCCAGCCCCCGCGACCGCGCGATCGCGACGGCCTCGGGGGAGATGTCGGCGGCGAGCGCCCGCCAGCCGTGCGCCGCGAGGATCCGGGTGTTGCCGCCGCCGGCGGCGCCGACGTCCAGGGCCCGGTCCCCGTCGCGCGGGCGGGGCAGGCGCCGCAGCTCCCGCGCGAGCCGGGCGCGGCGCTCCCGGAACCACCAGTGCCGGTCCTCCTGCTCGGCGAGCCGGCGGATCTCCGTCGCGTCCATCGGGTTCAGTCCTTTCTGCGGAACACCCACCGGTCGAAGCCGATGTAGCGCAGGACGGTGATGCAGAGCTGTCCGAGGCCGAGCAGGACCACCTCGACGATCTTTCCGGCGTGCGGCGCGGTCAGGTGGAGGACCAAGACCTCGGCCGTGGTGACGGCGAAGCTGGCGGCGAACAGCGTCGCGGCCTTCAGGTGCAGCACGACCAGCGGGCCGCCCGCGCGGTTGAACGTCCAGCGCCGGTTGGCCTCCGTGTTGAACAGCCCCGCCAGCACCAGGGCGCCGAAGTTGGCCGCCAGCGCCGGCCACACCGAGCGCAGCGCCACGTAGAGCGGCACGTAGAGGAGCGTGGAGATCGCGCCGATGACGCCGAACGCGGCGACCTTCGGCAGCCGGGCGGAGCGCGGCCGGGCGAGGACGGCGTCGGGGTGCGCGGTCCGCAGCTCCCGCGGGCGCGGCAGGCGCAGGTCGGCGCGGCCGGTCGCCATCGTCCCGGCGAGCCGGGCGAGCCCCTTGAGGTTCTCCCAGGACGCCCGCGCGATCCGCACCCGCGAGTCGACGTCCTCGACCCAGTCGACGGGGACCTCGTGGACGCGCAGCCCGTTGTACTCGGCGAGCAGCAGGAACTCGGTGTCGAAGAACCAGCCCTGGCTGCGGACCCGCTCCAGCAGCGGCCGGACGGCCTCGGTCCGGGCCGCCTTGAACCCGCACTGGGCGTCGGAGAAACTGACGCCGAACCCGTACCGCAGCAGCCCGTTGTA
This sequence comes from Spirillospora sp. NPDC049024, assembly GCF_040649235.1. Lineage (NCBI taxonomy): Bacteria > Bacillati > Actinomycetota > Actinomycetes > Streptosporangiales > Thermomonosporaceae > Spirillospora > Spirillospora sp. NPDC049024. The sequence continues at coordinate 143,811 of NZ_JBEZFD010000016.1, read as the reverse complement.
AGCCCGCGAGACCAGCTCGCGTTTCAGACCGCGGTGAATCCGGGAATGCGGGTTGAGCCTGCTGCCGATCGCAATTTCCGACTGCCCGCTGATGAGCGGGGCGACCAGCGGGAGAAGCGCGTCCAGCCCGGTGGAAAGATCCGCGTCCATATACGCGACGATTTCCGCCGTGCTGTCGCACCAGGCGGCCTTGAGCGCCGCGCCCTTGCCGCGGACGGGCAGCCGCACCGGCCGCACCTCCGGGAACTGTTCGGCGAGGTCGTGGGCGACGCGCCAGGTCCCGTCCGTGCTGTCGTTGTCCAGGATGGTGATGCGCCAGGAAAGCGGAAAGGAACCGTCCAGGAAGGAGTGCAGAGTCCGGACGCAGCCTGGCAGCGACCGTTCCTCGTTGAGCACGGGAATGACGATGTCGAGGGTCGCCGTCCCCGTTCCCGTTTCCGTGCCGGCGGGGCGCGGAACAGATGTCTCCTCCACGGCGGGCTGTCCTTTCTCCGGCCGGGCGTCTCAGGTCATCGTCATCACCGGCGGCCGCCGCCCGCATCTCCGGAAATGCGTAGGCCGCCGCGCCCCGCCCGGCCCGTTCGGCATTCGTGAAGATGCGCGGTGAGCAGGGCTGGGATGAAGTTGCGGGGAGAATTGACGACCCGCGGAGGAGCCGATGCTGCTGCAGAACAAGAACGCCGTCGTCCACGGCGGCGGAGGCCGGATCGGGGGCGCCGTGGCGCGCGCGTTCGCCCGGGAGGGCGCCCGCGTGTTCCTCGCCGGCCGCACCCCGGGCCCGCTGGAGAAGACGGCCGCCGCCATCGCCGAGGCCGGCGGCGCCGTCGAGACCGCCGTGGTGGACGCGCTGGACGAGCGGGCCGTGGAGGAGCACGCCGCCGCGGTCGCCGCCGCGGCCGGGAGCCTCGACGTCTCCTTCAACGCGGTCGGGACCTGGGGAGACGTCCAGGCCACCCCGATGGTCGAACTGGGCCTGGCCGACTACCTGCGGCCCGTCGAGATCGCGACGACCGCCCACTTCCTCACCGCGCGGGCGGCGGCGCGGCGGATGGCCGCGCAGGGCTCCGGCGTGATCATCACGCTCAGCGCGACCGGCACGCTGAGCAAGGTCGCGCTGCGCACCCCCATCCCCATGGGCGGCTTCGGCGTGGCGTGCGCCGCGATCGAGGGCCTGACCCGCGCGCTCGCCGGGGAGCTCGGCACGTCCGGGGTCCGCGTGGTGTGCCTGCGGCCCGAGGGGATCGCCGAACCGTTCGCCGACCCGGACCCCGACTCGCACCGCGCGACGATCACGAACGTGGTGGAGCAGGAGGCGCTGCTGCGGCGCCGCCCGTCCGTCCAGGAGGTCGCGGACGTCGCGGCGTTCCTGGCGTCCGACCGCGCCGGGGCCATGACGGGCACCGTGGTGAACGTCTCCTGCGGCACGGTCGTCGACTGATGACCGGGTCCCGGCCGCTGACCGGCGACGAGTACGTGGAGAGCCTGCGCGACGGGCGGGAGGTCTACCTGTACGGCGAACGGGTCGAGGACCCGACCGGCCACCCGGCCTTCCGCAACCCGGTCGCGATGACCGCCCGGCTCTACGACGCGCTGCACGACCCCGCCCGGCGCGACGTCCTGACCCGCCCCACCGACACCGGGAGCGGCGGCTACACCCATCCGTTCTTCACCACGCCGCGGTCGGCGGACGACCTGGTCGCCGCGCAGGGCGCGATCGCGGAGTGGGCGCGGCTCAGCTACGGCTGGATGGGCCGCAGCCCCGACTACAAGGCGGCGTTCCTCAGCACGCTCGGCGCCAACGCCGACTTCTACCGCCCGTTCGAGGGGAACGCCCGCCGCTGGTACGCGGAGGCGCAGGAGAAGGTCCTCTACCTCAACCACGCGATCGTCCATCCGCCGGTGGACCGCACACGCCCGCCCGACGAGGTCGCGGACGTCTTCGTGCACGTGGTGCGGGAGACCGACGCCGGCGTGGTCATCAGCGGGGCGAAGGTCGTCGCGACCGGGTCGGTGCTCACCCACTTCAGCTTCATCGCCCACTACGGGCTCCCCATCAGGAAGAAGGAGTTCGCGCTGGTCGCCGCGGTGCCGATGGCCGCGCCGGGGGTGAAGCTGATCTGCCGGACGTCCTACACCGCGTCCTCCGCGGTCATGGGCGGCCCGTTCGACTACCCGCTCTCGTCGCGGCTGGACGAGAACGACACGATCCTGGTGTTCGACGAGGTGCTGGTCCCGTGGGAGAACGTGTTCGTCTACGGCGACGTCGGGCGCTCCCAGCTGTTCACCGGGCAGTCGGGCTTCCTGGAGCGCGGCACGTTCCACAGCTGCACGCGCCTCGCGGTGAAGCTGGAGTTCATCGCCGGGCTGCTGGTCAAGGCGCTGGAGGTGAACGGCACCGACGGGTTCCGCGGTGTGCAGGCCCGGGTCGGCGAGGTGCTGGCGTGGCGGAACCTGTTCTGGGCGCTGTCGGACGCGGCGGCCCGCAACCCGGTGCCGTGGCGCAACGGCGCCGTCCTGCCGAACCCGCGCTACGGGCTCGCCTACCGGTGGTTCATGCAGCAGGCGTACCCGGCGATCCGGCAGAACATCCTGAAGGACGTCGCCAGCGGGCTCATCTACGTCAATTCGTCCGCCGACGACTTCGCCAATCCCGACCTCCGCGGCTATCTCGACCGTTACCTGCGCGGCTCCGGCGGGGTGGAGGCGCAGGACCGCGTGAAACTGATGAAACTGCTGTGGGACGCCGTGGGAACGGAGTTCGGCAGCCGGCACGAACTGTACGAGCTCAACCATTTCGGCAACCACGAGACCACGCGGGTCGACCTGCTCACCGCGCAGCTCGCCAGCGGCGAGATCGACGGCTACAAGGCGTTCGCCGAGCGCTGCATGGCCGAGTACGACCTGGACGGCTGGACCGCGCCGGACCTCGACTCCTTCCGGGAACTGCGTAAATTCCGCGATGTCTGAGCGCAACCCGGGAGATGCCGGAGCGCGGCCGCGGAACCGACAATGGTGAAAGTGGAACTCCATGGGAAGGCAATGATGTCACCGGCACAACGGTCGCCGTTCTCCGATATGACGGTCGACCACCTGCGTTTCTACGTCACCGATCTCGACGAGGAGGTCCGGCGTTTCACCGGCGGGTACGGATTCCGTCCGTACGCGGACGCCGAGTCCGCGGCGGAGGGGCGCTCGGCGGGGCTCGGCGCGGGCCGGATCCGGCTGGTGCTCACCGCGCCGCCGGAGGGCGACCACCCGGGCGCGGCCTACCTCTCCCGGCACGCGGACGGCGTCGCCGACATCGCGCTCGGTGTCGCCGACGCCCGCGCCGCCTACGCGGCGGCCGTCGCGGCCGGCGCCCGCCCGGTCGCCGAGCCGCGCGAGCGGGACGGGTTCGTGACCGCGACGATCGGCGGGTTCGGCGACACCGTCCACACGTTCGTGCAGCGGCCCGCGGGCGCGGACGAGCGCTCGCTGCCCGGCCTGCCGGCCCGGCCCGCGGCCGGGGCGGCGGACGGCGGCGACGGCACCGGGCTGTTCGCGGTCGACCACCTCGCGGTGTGCGTCGAGGCGGGCGAGCTGGAGGCGACGGAGCGGTTCTACCGGCGCGTCCTCGGCTTCGAGACGATCTTCACCGAGCACATCGCGGTGGGCGCCCAGGCCATGATCACGACGGTGGTGCAGAGCACGTCCGGCGAGGTCACCCTCACCCTGATCGAACCGGACCCGTCGCGCACCGCCGGCCAGATCAACGACTTCCTCAAGACGCACGACGGGCCCGGCGTGCAGCACATCGCGTTCGCCACCCGCGACATCGCCGGTACGGTGCGCGCCATGGCCGCCGGCGGCGTCGACTTCCTCACCACCCCCGACGGCTACTACCGGCTGCTGCCCGAGCGGCTGACCGTCGCCCGGCACACCGTTCCCGAGCTGCGGGAGCTGAACGTCCTGGTCGACGCGGACCACGACGGCCAGCTCTTCCAGATCTTCACCCGCTCGGCGCACCCGCGCGCCACCCTCTTCTTCGAAGTGATCGAACGGCTGGGGGCGCGCTCGTTCGGCTCCGGCAACATCCGGGCGCTCTACCGGGCTGTGGACTCCGCCCGCACCGGGGCGGAGGGATGACCTCCCGTCCCGCCGCGGCCCTCCCGAAAGGACGTCGCAGATGACCGAGGCCCAGTACCGCGACCCGCGGACCGTCCCGCACGAGGGTGAGCTGGAGCGCGAGTCGCGCGAGCGGCTCGCCAAGCTGCTGGCCGAGACCCCGATCCCGCCGCAGTACCTGATCGACAACCTGACGGTGTACCTGCGCCGGTTCGAGCTCAGCGACCTGCTGTCGATGGACGCGCTGTACCGCATGATCCCGGACCTGCCCGGCGTGATCATGGAGTTCGGGGTGCTGCACGGCCGGCACCTGGCCGCGCTGACCGCGCTGCGGCATGTGTACGAGCCGTACAACTCGCTGCGCCGGGTCGTCGGGTTCGACACCTTCGAGGGCCTCACCGGCATCGCCGACATCGACCGGGCCAGCCCGAGCGCGGTGGACGGCCGGTTCGCCGTCCCGCCCGACGAGGTGGAGCACCTGCGCGAGGTCCTCGCCGCGCACGAGGTGGGCGAGCCGTTCGGGCACACCCGCCGCAGCTTCGTGGTCAAGGGCGACGTCCGCGAGACCGTGCCGCAGTACCTGGCCGACCATCCCGAGACGGTCATCGCCCTCGCCTACTTCGACCTCGACCTGTACGAGCCCACCCGCGACACGCTGCGCGCGATCCTGCCGCACCTGACCCGCGGCAGCATCGTCGCGTTCGACGAGTTCGCGCACCCCAAGTGGCCGGGGGAGACGACTGCGCTGCAGGAGGTCATCGGGCTCGACCAGGTGTCCCTGCGGCAGATCTCGGTGCCCGGCCGGGAGCCGCCCGTCATCTACTTCCGCTGGGGCGAGTGACGCTCCGGACGTGTCCTCTCCGGGACGCCCCGTTCGTCGGTAGGGCGAAGGGGCAGGACACGAACTACCGGAAGGGGACTGCCATGGAGAAGGTGATCTCGGCCGACGGCACCCCGATCGCGTTCGAGCGATCGGGGGAGGGGCCGGCGGTGATCCTGGTGGGCGGCGCGTTCAACGACCGCGGCTCGGCGGCGCCGCTCGCCGAGCTGCTGGCGCCGGGCCTCACCGCCGTCCGCTACGACCGGCGGGGGCGCGGCGACAGCGGCGACACCCCGCCCTACGACGTCGCCCGCGAGATCGAGGACCTGGCCGCGCTGGTCGCCGAGATCGGCGGCCGGCCGGCGCTGTTCGGGCTCTCGTCGGGCGGGGCGCTGGCGCTGCGCGCGGCCGCGGCCGGCGTGCCGGTGTCGCGGGTCGCGGTGTACGAGGTGCCGTTCGTCCCGGACGACGAGGGTGCCCGCGAGCACGCCCGGCGGCGGGGCGACGCGTTGCGGGCGCTACTGGACGAGGGACGCCGCGCCGACGCGGTGGTGGAGTTCATGACCGGCATCGGGATGCCGCCGGAGATGGCGCAGGGGATGCGGCACGCCCCGATGTTCCCGGCGCTGGAGGCCATCGCGCACACCCTCGTCTACGACCACGAGGTGATCGCGGCGGACGCCGGCGGGTCCATCCCGGCCGACCTCGCCGCGGGGGTCGCGGTGCCCGCGCTCGTCGCCTACGGCGGCGCGAGCCCCGACCCGATGAAGGAGGTCGCGCGGCGGCTCGCGGAGCTGCTGCCGGCCGGCGGGCACGCCGAGCTGGCGGGGCAGTCCCACGACGCCGCGCCCGGCGCGCTGGCCCCGGCCCTCACCGCGTTCTTCGCGGGCTGACCGCCCGCACCGCCCCGGCGCCCGCCCGGTCACCGGCATCCCGCCGGGACCGGGCGGGCGCCGTTCTCGGCTCGCCCGGCGCGCGGCTCCCGGCCGGCGCGGTCTTCTCGGCTCGTGCGGTGTCCGTCCGGCGCCGGGTGTCCTTTCCGCCGCCGCGCGTTCGTCGGTAGGGCGACTGAACCGAACGAGCGGGAGGTTGCAGGTCCCATGTCCGCAGTGCACAGACTGTCCGGGCTCCCCGTCGGACGGCTGACCAAATGGCTGGTCGTGCTGTTCTGGATAGTCGTCTTCCTCGCCACCGGATCGCTGTCCGCCAAACTCGCCGACGCGCAGAAGAACGACGCGTCCCAGTGGCTTCCGGGCAACGCCGAGTCGGCGAGGGCCCTGCAGGTGGCGCAGCGGTTCCACTCGCGCGACACCTATCCGGCGCTGGTCGTCTACAACCGGGACGGGACGGCGGTCACCGCCGCCGACCGCGCCAAGGCCGCCGCCGACGCCCGCCGCTTCGCCGCCCTCACCGAGGGGTCCGGCGGCGCGGTCGACAGCCGCGTGGTCGGCGTGGCGGGCCCGATGCCGTCCAAGGACGGCCAGGTGCTGGAGACGGTCGTCCAGATCAAGGTCGGCGCGAAGGGCTGGCCGGCCCTCGGTCCGATGGTCGACCGGCTGCGCGCCACCGCCCGCGCCGGAGGCGGCGGCCTCCAGGCGCACGTGGCGGGCCAGGCCGGGTTCCAGGCCGACTCCAGCAAGGCGTTCACCGGGCTCGACTCGACCCTGCTCGGCGTGACCGTGCTCGTCGTCATCGCGATCCTGGTGCTGACCTACCGCAGTCCGATCCTGTGGGTCCTGCCGCTGATCGGCGCGTTCCTGTCGCTGAACGTGGCACAGGCGATCATCTACGGGCTCGCCCGACACGGCGGCCTCACCGTCAGCGGGGAGAGCTCTTTCGTCCTCATCGTCCTGGTCTTCGGCGTCGCCACCGACTACACCCTGCTGATCGTCTCCCGGTACCGGGAGGAGCTGCGCCGGCACGCCGACCGGCACGCGGCGATGGCGGCGGCGCTGCGCCGCGCCTCGCTGAGCCTGGCCGCGAGCGCCGGCATCGTCGTGCTGGCGATGCTGTGCCTGACGGCCGCGGACCTGAACTCCACCCGGAGCCTCGGGCCCGTCGCCGCGATCGGCGTCGCGGTCAGCCTCGCGGTGATGCTGACGTTCCTGCCCGCCCTTCTCGTCGTGTTCGGCCGCTGGATGTTCTGGCCGGCGCGTCCCACCGCCGGGTCCGCGGAGCCGGACCGCGCGGGTCTGTGGGCGCGGGCGGGCGGCGTCATCGCCGCGCGGCCGCGGGCGATCTGGATCGGCACCGTCGTGGTGCTGGGCGCGCTGTCGTTCGGCGTCCTCGGCCTCAACGCCAACGGTTTCAGCGGTGCGAACTCCTTCCGCGACAAGCCCGACTCGGTCGTCGGCCAGCAGATCAGCGACCGGCACTTCCCCGCCGGGGCCGGGCAGCCGCTCCAGGTGGTCGGGCGGGCCGGGGCGGGCGACGCGCTCGCCGCCGCCGTGTCCCGCACCCCCGGGGTCGCGGGCGTCGGCGCGCCCCGCACCTCCGGTGACGCCGTGTATCTGGAGGCCACGCTGACGGCGCGGCCCGGGTCGTCCGCCGCGTACCGGACGGTCGACCGGGTCCGCTCCGCGGCGCACGCGGTGCCGGGCGCCCAGGCGAAGGTGGGCGGCGGCGACGCGGTCAACCTGGACGTGCTGCGCGCCTCCCGGCACGACCGCGCGGTGGTGATCCCCCTGGTGACGCTGGGCGTGCTCGTCCTGCTGCTGCTCGTGCTGCGGGCCGTCGTCGCGCCGCTCGTCCTCGTCGGCACGGTGCTGCTCGCCTTCGGCGCCGCGCTCGGCCTCAGCGCCCTGGTGTTCGACCACCTCGCCGGCCTGCCCGCCGCCGACCCGTCCTTCCCGCTGTGGGCGTTCGTCTTCATGGTCGCCCTCGGCGTCGACTACAACATCTTCCTCGCCACCCGGATGCGGGAGGAGGCGCTGCTGCACGGGCCCAGGCCTGGCGTGCTGCGCTCCCTCGCCGCGACCGGCGGCGTCATCACCTCGGCGGGCGTCGTGGTCGCCGGGACGTTCGGCGCCCTCGGCGTCCTGCCGCTGGCGTTCATGGCCGAGATCGGCATCGCGGTGGCGCTCGGCGTGCTGCTGGACACGTTCGTGGTCCGGTCCGTGCTGGTGTCGGCCGTGGCGCTCGACCTCGGCCGGTGGATGTGGTGGCCCGGCGAGATCTTCCGGCGCGGCGAGCGGGCGGACGAAGCCGCGCCCGCGGCGGAGTCCGCGGCGGAGTCCGCTCCGGTGGCCGACTGACGGACGTCCGGGCCCAGGTCCGCACGATCGAACGAGACGCCCGCGCGGCGGCGGGAGACGCTGGTCGTGCCCGCTGCCCGCGGGGTCTCCGCATCGGGAAAGGACCGGCTCGTGACGGATCTGAAAACCGTGATCGCCGACCTGGACGCCGAGAGCGCCCAGGTCGGCCGGATGGTCGCCGGCCTGGACGGCGCGGGGTGGGCGCGGCCCACCCCCGCCGCCGGCTGGACGGTCGCCGACCAGGTCGCGCACCTGGCCTTCATCTTCCGGCTCGCCGGGACCGCGGCCTCCGACGCCGCGGCGTTCCAGGCGCTGACCGCGCGTGCGAAGGACGACTTCAACGGCGCGGTGAACGCCGCGCTGCGCGAGTACCCCACCGGATCACCGGACAAGCTGCTGGCCGTCTGGGAGCGCGAGCGCGCCGACGGCATCGCGGCGCTCGCCGCGTTCCCGGAGGATCAGACGGTGCCGTGGCTGGTGAACCCGCTGCCCCCGGCGATCCTCGCCTGCGCGGGCATCATGGAGACGTTCGCGCACGGCCAGGACATCGCCGACGCGCTCGGGATCCGCCCGGAGCGCACCGACCGGCTGCTGCACCTGGTCGGGTTCGCGATCCTCACTCGCGACTTCGGCTACCAGACCCGCGGGCTCACCCCGCCCGCGCACGAGTTCCGGTACGAGATCACCGCCCCGTCCGGCGCCCGGTGGACGTTCGGCCCGGCCGACGCCCCGGACCGGATCAGCGGCCCGGCCGAGGACTTCTGCCTGCTGGTGACGCGGCGGCGGCACCGTGCCGACCTCGCCGTGACCGCGTCGGGGCCGGAGGCCGACCGGTGGCTGGACATCGCGCAGGCCTACCGCGGGCCCGCCGGGCAGGGACGCGCCCCTGGGCAGTTCGCCGCGGCGTCCTGACGCCCCGGGACCCCGCCGCCGCTCGGCGGGCGGGGCTCGGCGGGCGGGCCGCGGCCGGGCGCCGGCTCAGGGCTCCCAGACCGGCCGGACCTCGATCTGGCCGATCCGGGCCCACGGGTGCCCGGCCGCGGCCTCCAGCGCCGCGTCCATCGTCGGGCACTCCAGCAGGTTGAACCCGCCGATCTGGTCGCGGGTCTCGGCGAACGGGCCGTCCGACAGCAGCACCTGCTCGTCGCGGACCCGCAGCGTCCGCGCCTCCTCGCTCGGCCGCAGGCCCGCCCCGCCGCGCAGGTAGCCGCGGCGCTCCATGTCCCGCGTCCACTCGTCGCAGCCGTCCATCGCCACGGCGGCCTTTTCGACCTCGGCGGCGCTCATGCCGGTCGACACGTCGCTGCAGAAGATGAGCATGTAATTCACGCCCGCATGCTAGTCCACGGCCGTGCCGCGCCGGTGCCGGCGGCGGGCCGGTGGCGCGGCGGCCGCGGGACCGGATCAGCGGACCGTCTGGCCGGGCGCCCCCCGCACCTCGGTGCCCTGCCGCTCGAGCGACGTGGCGACCGACCGCGCCGCGGCCTCCCGCGTGTCGCCCACGCTCACCATCAGCGCGACGAGCTGCGCCTCGAAGCACACGTCCGCGTCGTACGGCGGGACCAGGTACGCGCCGAGCTCCAGTGTGACGAGTCCGTGGATGGCGGTCCACATCTGGTGCGCGACGAGCTCGGCGTCGTCGGCGGTGAACCGTCGCGCGCGCACGCACCGGTGCGCGCAGTGCACGACGTTCATGAGGGTGTAGCGGCCGTGCTGGCGGTCGGTCTCCGACAGAGAGAACCCGGCCAGCGAGGCCGCGCCGAACATCACCGCGTACAGGTGCGGGTTGGCGTGGGCGTTCAGCCGGTACGCCCGGCCGAGCAGCGCCATGTCGGCGACCGGGTCCTCGGTGATCGCCACCCGGTTGAAGTGCGACTGCAGCCGCGCGAACCCCTCGTGGACGACCTCGCGTACCAGCCCGCTCATCCCGCCGAAGTAGGTGTAGACCACCATCGTCGAGCAGCCGGCCTCCGCGGCGAGCCGGCGCGCCGTGAGCGCCTGGGGGCCCTCCTCGCGCAGCAGCCGCGCCGCGATGTCGACGAGCGTCGGCCGCATCCGCGGGTCGTGCCGGCGGGGACTCATCGGCGTGGCCGCGCGGGCGTCGCGCCCGCGCCGGTCGGAATGGGGAGTGTCACGTTCGCGTCCCTCGTCGCACCGCACGTGGCCGGATCCCGCGGCCAGCATCTTTCGATCATGCGCTTCCGAGACTAGCCAAGCCGGCCGGCCGGCGAGTATTCCAACGTGCGGAGTGCGCGGGCACCGCCGGGGCGGCGCGCGGACCCGTCCCGTGTCGGTGCGTGACCGCGATGCTGCCGACGGGAGCCGGAGGGCGGCTACGATGGGCGTGCCGCAGGACCGGCAGGGAGGGTTCGTGAGACACCCGTTCGAGACCCCGTGACGCCGCCGGGGGTGGAGTCGGCCGTCGACGGCGCGTTCCGCGACGAGTGGGGCCAGATCGTGGCCTACCTGATCGGGCTGACCGGCGACTGGGACCTCGCGGAGGAGTGCGCGCAGGACGCGTTCGCCCGCGCGCTGGAGAGCTGGCCGCGCGACGGCGTGCCGCGGCGGCCCGGAGCCTGGCTCACCACGGCCGCCCGCAACCGCGCGACGGACCGGCTGCGCCGGGAGGCGACCGGCAGCGCGAAGCTCCGCCAGCTCGCCGTGCGGGCCGACCACGCGGCCGCCGGCGCGGAGACCGACGACGAGGCGGCGGTCAGCGGCGTCCGCGACGACCGGCTCCGGCTGATGTTCACCTGTTGCCATCCCGCGCTGCCGCTGGACGGGCGGGTCGCGCTGACGCTGCGGACCCTCGCCGGGTTGACCGTCCCGGAGATCGCCCGCGCCTTCCTCGTCCCGGAGGCGACGATGGCCAAGCGGCTGCAGCGCGCCAAGCGGAAGATCCGCGACGCCGGGATCCCGTACCGGGTGCCGGAGGCCGCCGAGCTGCCCGAGCGCACCACGGCCGTCCTCGGGGTCCTCTACCTGCTGTTCACCGAGGGCTACTCGGCGACGGCCGGCGCGGAGCTGATCCGCCGGGAGCTGTGCGCGGAGGCCATCCGGCTGGCCCGGGTCCTCGCCCGGCTCATGCCGGAGGAGGCGGAGGCGGGCGGGCTGCTCGCGCTGATGCTGCTGCACGACGCCCGCAGCGGCACCCGGGTGGACGCCGGCGGCGGCCTGGTGCCCCTGGAGGAGCAGGACCGCGCCCGCTGGGACCGCGACGAGATCGCCGAGGGGGTGGCGGTGCTGGCGGCGGCGTCGCGCGCCGGCGAGCCCGGCCCCTACCGGCTGCAGGCCGCGATCGCCGCCTGCCATGCCACGGCCCGCGACGCCGCCGACACCGAATGGGCGCGCATCGCCGCGCTGTACGGGCGGCTCGTCGAGCTGGTCCCGTCGCCGGTGGTGGAGCTGAACCGGGCGGTGGCGGTGGGGATGGCCGAGGGGCCAGCGGCAGGGCTCGCGCTCGTCCGGCGGCTGGAGGACGACGGCGACCTCGCCGGCTACCACCTGCTGCCCGCCACCCGTGCCGACCTGCTGCGCCGTCTCGGCGACGGCGGCGCGGCGGCCGACGCCTACCGGGCGGCGCTCGCGCTCGCTCCGACGGACGCCGAGCGCCGCTACCTCACCCGCCGCCTGGCGGAGACGTCCCAGCAGCGGTGACCCGGCGGGACGGCGCGCCCCGGCGGGGTCAGGACTCCTCGGAGATCCGGCGGCGGACGTCCTCCCGCAGCGCCTTCTTGTCGACCTTGCCGACGGGCGTGAACGGCAGTGCGTCCACCAGGACGAGCCGCTCCGGCCGCTTGTAGCGCGCCGCGCCGGCCCGGTCCATCTCCGCGACGACGTCCGCCAGCCGCGGCGCGGCGCCCGGCCGCGGCACCGCGTAGAGGCAGACCCGCTCGCCCAGCACCGGGTCGGGCATGGCGACGGCGGCCGCCTGCGCGATCCCGGGCAGGCGGTGGGCGAGGTCCTCGACCTCCTCGGCGGAGATCTTCTCCCCGCCCCGGTTGATCATGTCCTTGTCGCGGCCCTCCACGACCAGGTTGCCGTCGGGGCGCAGCCGGACGATGTCGCCGGTCACGTACCAGCCGTCCGGCGTGAAGGCCCGCGCGTTGTGCTCGGGCGCGCGGTAGTAGCCGCGCAGCGTGTACGGGCCGCGGGTCTGCAGGACGCCCGGCTCGCCGGGCGGCACCGGGCGGCCGTCCGCGCCGACGACCCGCAGCTCGTCGGCGGGGCAGATCGGGCGGCCCTGCGTCCCGAGCACGACCTCGTCGGGGTCGCCGGGGCGGGTGAAGCAGATCAGCCCTTCGGCCATCCCGTACCCCTGCTGCGGGGCGCAGCCGAGGACCGGGCGGATCCGCCGGACGAGCGCGGCGGGCGGCCGGGCCCCGCCGATCTGCAGGGCGCGCAGGCTGGACAGGTCGCGCCGGTCGTCCGCGGCCCGGTGGTCCACCCAGCGCTGCGCGACCGCGGGGACCGCGCCGGTGTCGGTGACGCGCTCCCGCTCGATCAGCGGGAAGACGGCGGCGGGGTCGGGGGAGGGGGCGAGGACGGCGCGTCCCCCGCAGAGCAGGGCGCCGAGCACGCCGGGCCCGCCGAGGGTGAAGTTGTGCGCCACCGGCATCGCCGCGAGGAAGACGGTGCCGGGGCCGAACCGGCAGGCCGCGATCGCGTGGTCCATGCCGCAGCCGTAGTCGTCGTGGGTCCGCGGGATCAGCTTCGGCGTCCCGGTCGTCCCGCCGGACAGCAGGAACAGCGCCGGGGACCGGGAGCCGGGCGGGTTCGCGTCGAGGGCCGCGCGCGCCGCGTCCGGGTCGGCGGCGGGCGCGCACAGGTCGCCGAGGTCCGAGCTGCCCGGCCGGGTACCGCCGCCCGCGACCAGCACGTGCCGGAGCGTGCCGCTCCGCGCCGCGATCGTGTGCGCCATCGTCTCGTGGTCGAAGCCCCTGAGGACGCGCGGGACGGCGATCGCGGCGGCGCCGGCGAGCTCGGCGACGCCGAACAGCTCGTGCTCGCGGTGCGACGGCAGCGCCATCACGGGGACGACCCCGAGCCGCAGGCAGGCCAGGGTGAGCACGACGAACTCCCACCGGTTGGGGAGCTGCACCACGATCCGGTCGCCGGGCCGCAGGCCGAGTCCGTCCAGCCGCCGCGCGGCGCCGTCGGCGCGCGCCCACAGCTCCCGGTGGGTGAACCAGATGGGGCCTTCGACCAGCGCGGTCGCGTCGGGCCGCGCGTCGGCGGCGGCGCGGAGCCGATGGCCGAGCGGGACGCCGCGCCAGAGCCCGGCGGCGGTGTAGCGGTCCGCGACGTCGTCCGGCCAGGGGACGAAGCCGTCGTCCACCGGTGCCGAGGCTGGAGTGGTCATGGGCGCGGCCCTGCTTTCTCTGCGGATCCGACGGGACGGGCGGCGCCGGCCGGGCGGTGCGGCGCCGCCTCGGGGCCGAGCACGACCGGCAGGGCGGTGAGCCCGTGCATGATGACGCTGGGGCGCCATTCCAGGCCGTCGGGCGGCTCGGCGAGGCGCAGCTCGGGGAAGCGGGCGAGCACGGACCCGATCGCCACCTGGCCTTCGAGGCGGGCCAGGGGCGCGCCGATGCAGTGGTGGACGCCGTAGCCGAAGCCGAGCTGCGGATTGTCGGCGCGGGCGAGGTCCAGCAGGTCCGGGTCGGGGAAGCGGTCCGGGTCGCGGTTGGCGCCGAGCAGCGACACCAGCACGGTCCCCCCTTCGGGGATCGGCGTTCCGGCGAGCTCCATGGGCTCCACGCAGTGCCGCAGCGCGATCTGGACGGGGCTCTCGTACCGCAGCGCCTCCTCCACGGCGGCGGGCAGCAGCTCCGGGTCGTCGCGGACGGCGCGCAGCCGGTCCGGGTGGGACAGCAGCGCCAGCAGCCCGTTGCCGATCAGGTTGACGGTGGTCTCGTGGCCTGCGGTGAGCAGCAGGAACACCATTGAGGTCAGCTCGTCCGCGCTGAGCCGGTCGCCGCCGTCGTGCGCCGCGACCAGCGCCGACAGCAGGTCGGGGCGCGGCTCCCGGCGCTTGCGGTCCAGCAGCCCGCGGATGTAGCCGAGCATCTCGGCCGCCGTGGCGTCGAGCCGGTCGATCGGGAGCGCGTCGGTGGTGAGGGCGTCGGTCCAGCGGTGGAAGTCGTCGGAGTCCTCCTCCGGGATGCCGAACAGCTCGATCAGCACCCGGACGGGCAGCGGCAGCGCGTACGCGGCGAGCAGGTCGGCGGTACCGGCGCCGGCCGTGCCGGCCGCGGCGGCCGCGGCGACCGCGTCCAGCAGGCCGTCGGCGATGGCCTGCACGCGCGGGCGCATCGCCGCCATGCGGCGGCGGGTGAACGCGGGCGCCACCAGCCGGCGCAGCCGCGCGTGGTCGTCCGCTCCGGCGTTGAGCATGTGGCTGTTCATGGCGCGGCGCAGGTCCTCGGACATGCCGCGGCGGTTGCCGAGCGTCGCGGTCCGGCCGCGCAGCCGCGGGTCGGTGAGCGCCTGCCGCGCGGCGGTGAAGCCGACCACCATGTAGCCGGTCTCGCCGGACCGCAGAGTGATCGGGGTCACCGCGCCGTGCCCGCGCAGCAGCGCGTACCCGGCGTGCCGCCGAGCCGCGCCGGACAGCAGGAAGTCGGCGTTGTGCAGAACCTCGGTCATGAGGACGAGCGTCGGCCGCGGGCCGGCCGGGGCGCATCTTCCGGTGTGCGCAGCCGCCGGCGGGGGCGGAACCGGTCGCCGGCCGAGTAATTCGCGCCGGTTTTGTGGGGGTCTGATAGCAATTCCGGAGATGCGGCTTTTCTTCCGGAAAGTGACGCTGGACGGGTCATGGCCGGCCGGTGCACGGGAAAACGCCGAACCGCCGCGCCCCGCAGAACGCCAGCTCCATGGCCCGCACGGGGACCGTGCCGGGAAAGGACCCGAGAAAGGAAGCGATGTTCTTTTCGAGCGTGCGCATGCGAAGATCCGTTCCCGCCGCCACGGCACTCGTGCTGTTCCTCGTGCTGTACCTCGTCGCACGGACGCCGGGGGCTGCCGCCGGAGACGGCGACGCCACCGCCGGAAAGTACCGGTTCACCGCCATGCCGATCGCGATGCCGCCCGGCTACCGCCCGGTCCGGACGGTCCGGACGGTGAACCCCGCCTACCACCACATCCGTTCGTGGATCTCCTCGGTCGGCGCCGCGATCGCCCTCAACGACCTCACCGGGCACGGCCGCGACGACGGCCTGTGCCTGGTCGACCCGCGCACCGACCAGGTCGTGGTGACCTACGCGCCGACCGCGCCGGCCGCCGACCGGTTCACCCCGTTCACCCTGGACCCGGCGCCGCTGCCGATGGACGCCGCGATGGCGCCGATGGGCTGCACGCCCGGCGACTACAACCAGGACGGGCGCACCGACCTGCTCGTCTACTACTGGGGCCGGACGCCGATCATGTTCCTCGCCCGGGCCGACGCCGGGTCGCCGTCCGCCGCGTCCTACCGCCCGGTGGAACCGGTGCCCACCGCGTCCCCCGACGGCCGCTACCACGGCCCGCGGTGGAACACCGACGCCGTCAACGTCGCCGACCTGGACGGCGACGGGCGCCCCGACGTCCACCTCGCCAACTACTTCCCCGACTCCGACGTGTTGGACCCGCACGGCCAGGCCAACGTGGTGATGAACTCCTCGATGTCCGACGCCAAGAACGGCGGCGGCACCCACGTCCTGCGCTGGTCGGGCGGCACGGCTGGGAAGGACCCCACGGTCTCCTACGTCGAGCAGCGCGGCGCCGTGCCGTTCGACGCCTCGACGGGCTGGACGCTCGCCATCTCCAGCGCCGACCTCACCGGTGACGGGAGGCCCGAGGTCTACGTCGCCAACGACTTCGGCAAGGACCACCTCTTCTACAACACCTCCACGAAGGGCCGCATCAGCTTCACCGAGGCGACCGGCCGGCGGACGCCCGGGACCGCGAAGTCCTTCGTGCTCGGCCACGACTCGTTCAAGGGGATGGGCGTCGACTTCGGCGACCTCGGCCGCACCGGCCGGTTCGACATCGTGGTCAGCAACATCACCGAGGCGTGGGGCCTGGAGGAGAGCAACCTCGTCTTCGTCAACCGGGCCCGCTCCGAGGCCGCGATGCGGCGCGCCCTCGCCCGCGGCGACGCGCCGTTCGACCAGCGCGCGCGGAAGCTCGGGATGGCCTGGACCGGCTGGGGCTGGGACGTCAAGAGCGGCGACTTCCTGAACAGCGGGCGGCTGGACGTCGTCCAGGCCGACGGGTTCGTCAAGGGGAAGATCAACCGCTGGCCGTGGCTGCAGGAGATGGCCATGAACAACGACGAGCAGTACACCAACCCCGCGATGTGGCCGCACGTGCAGCCCGGCGATGACGTCGCCGGCTCCGACACCCTCGCCTTCTACGCCCAGAAGCCCGGCGGGAGCTTCGTCAACGTCGGGAAGCGGCTCGGCCTGGACGTGCCGATCCCCACCCGCGGCGTCGCCACCGCCGACACCCGCGCGAACGGCGCCCTCGACTTCGCCGTGGCCCGGCAGTGGGGGCCGCCCGCCTTCTACGCCAACACCTCCCCGAACCTCGGCAACCGGCTCGGCCTGCACCTCTACCGTCCGGTCCCGGGCGCCAAGGCCGGCGCGAACCTGCAGGGCCCCGGCACGCCGGCCTACGGTGCGACGGTGCAGATCCAGACCCCCGCCGGCACGCAGATCTCCCAGCTCGACGGCGGCGGCGGGCACAGCGGCCGGCGCAGCTTCGAGGTCAGGTTCGGGCTGGGCTCCTACTCCGGCCCCGTCACCGCCCGCATCCGGTGGGCGGACCAGTCGGGCGCCCCGCACGACCAGACCGTCCGGCTGACCCCCGGCGACCACACCCTCCTGCTCGGCAACGCGGTTGAGGAGGCTCCGAGCTCATGACCGCCATCACCCAGGCGGCCGACGGCACCCCCGTCGCCGCCCCGCCCGCGGCGGTCGCCGCCGCGGCGCGACCGCAACCCGACCCGCGCTACCTCGCCCTGCGCAACTTCGCCATCTCGATCACCGTCTTCAACATCCTCGGCTACACCGTGCTCGGCTTCGAGCAGCCATGGGCCTGGTTCCCGCTGGCCGTCCTCACCGGGTACACAACCGAGCTGGTCTTCGAGGTGATCAGCGCGCGGGCGGAGCAGCGCGCGCCGCGGTTCCTCGCCGGCGGGCTGCGCGGGCTCTACGAGTTCCTGCTGCCCGCGCACATCACCGCGACCGCCTGCAACATGCTGCTGTACGCCAACGACCAGTGGTGGCCGATCATGTTCGCCGTGGTCGTCGCCGTCGCGCAGAAGCACGTGTTCAAGGCCCCCGTGTACGGCCGCATGCGGCACTTCCTCAACCCGTCGAACACCGGCATCACCGTGACCCTGCTGCTGTTCGGCACCTGGGTCAGCATCGCCCCGCCGTACCAGTTCACCGAGTACGCCAACAGCGTCTTCCGGGTGCTGATCCCGGTGGTCATCGCGACGGCCGGCACCGTCATCAACGCGGTGCTGACCAAGCGGATCATGCTCATCATGGGCTGGGCCGGCGGCTTCGCCATCCAGGCGCTGGTCCGGCACTGGATCTGGGACGTCGCCCTGTTCAGCGCCCTCGGCGTCATGACCGGCGTCGCGTTCATCCTGTTCACCAACTACATGATCAGCGACCCGGGCACGACGCCGTCCCGGGGGCGCGCCCAGTTCGTCTTCGGCGCCTCGCTGGCCGTCATCTACGCGATCCTGATGGTCGCCAACGTCGTCTACACGCTCTTCTACGCCACCACGATCCTGTGCGCGCTGCGCGGGCTCGGCTGGTGGGGCGCCCACCTGCTGCGCAAGCGCAGGGAGCGCCGGGTCGCCGCCGTCTCCGCCGTCGGGGAGACCGCCGCGGCGACGACCTGAGCATGACGACCTGAGCACGACGCCCCCGAGCCGCGCCCGGGGGGGCGCACCGCGGAGTCCGGCCTTGCCGGGCTCCGCGGTCCGTGTTCGGAGCCTCCGCCGGCGCCTCTTATTCCATATTGCTCTCCTCCTTTCCAGGGCTTTCTGCGGGGCGCGGGCGCACATACGATCACGCGAGATGCCGATGGTGAGAAAGTGATTCGAGCATCGGACCGCGCCGCGAATACCCGGCTCGATCGGCCTGGAATCGCGCTTCGCACGAAAGCGAAAGGAAATGGCATGCCGAACCGGAGACAGCTCAAGGCGGAATGGACCCGCTGGTGGCGCCTCTGCGCCGCCGGCACCGCGCTGGTGATGGCGCTGGGGACCGGGTCCGCCGCCACGGCCGGCGCGGACACCGCCTCCTCGCCCGGCGGCCTGACGGGCTTCCGCGAGGGCACCGTCAGCGTGGACGGCGGCTCCCTGCACTACGTGAAGGGCGGGTCGGGCCCGGCCCTGGTGCTCCTGCACGGCTGGCCGGAGACGTGGTTCGAGTGGCGCCAGGTGATGCCCGACCTGGCCCGCACGCACACGGTCATCGCCTTCGACCTGCCGGGCCTGGGCGGCTCCAGCGTGCCGGACGGCGGCTACGACGCGGTCCGCACCGCCGCCCGGATCCACGAGGGCGCCGCCAAGCTCGGCTACTCGAAGGTGTCCATCCTCGCCCACGACCTCGGCGCGCTCGTCGCCTACCCCTACGCCCGCAACTTCGCCGCCGACGTCGATCGCATGGCCGTGCTGGAGACGCCGCTGAACGGCTTCGGGCTGGAGAACGCCTACGGCGTCAGCTGGCACCTGCTGTTCAACCAGACGGCCGCGCCGGTCCCGGAGAACCTCATCAACGACACGGCGCACCTGAAGACCTACCTCGGGTGGCTGTTCAGCTCCGCCCGCCACCCCGGCGCCATCGCCCAGAGCGCGTACGTCTACGCCTACAGCGACGCCGACCACCGCGGCGCCGGCTTCGACTACTACCGGGCGTTCCCGACCAACGCCGCGGACAACCAGAAGCTGGCCGCGGAGAAGATCACCCTTCCCGTCCTGGCCATGGGCGCGCAGTACACCTTCGGCCCGGCGGTCGCGCAGTCGTTCGGCGCCGTCGCGACCGACGTCCGCCAGGTGGTCGCCCCCGACTCCGGCCACTGGATCCCCGAGGAGAACCCGGCCTTCCTGAACCAGTGCGCGAACCTGTTCTTCGGTTCCGGCGCCACGTCCACCGACCCGTCCCTGGAGGGCTGCAACCCCTGACACCGCGGCGTACGACGGCG
This sequence comes from Spirillospora sp. NPDC049024, assembly GCF_040649235.1. Lineage (NCBI taxonomy): Bacteria > Bacillati > Actinomycetota > Actinomycetes > Streptosporangiales > Thermomonosporaceae > Spirillospora > Spirillospora sp. NPDC049024. The sequence continues at coordinate 124,428 of NZ_JBEZFD010000016.1, read as the reverse complement.
GCCGGGACGTCCCGGCCGCCGTTGCGCGTGCCGCGGCCGGACGCTCAGGCGCCGTCCGCGCCGTCCAGGGCCAGCACGGAGAGGAGGCCGGTCAGGGACAGCAGCGACAGCAGATCCGGGCCGGCGCCGCGGAACCGGAGCCGGTGCCCCCGCCGCCGCGCGGTCAGATGCAGCCGCAGCAGCGCGTCGACGGTGACCATGTCCGGGTCCGTGACGGTCACGACGTCGCAGTAGGCGGGGCGCGGCTCGTCCGGGTCCAGCGCGGCGGCCAGCGAAGCGCACAGCCCGGGAACGTCGCCGCGGCTCAGCGACGGGCCGAGCGCGAGGACGAACGGCTCCGTCACGGCGCCTCGAAGCGGACGGCGGGCCACGATCCGGGCGGTCGATTCATGGGACCCATACTCGGCAGCGCGCCCGGCGATGTCTTCTCGCAGCGTGCTCTCAGCGGCCGCCGCGACGGCCCGCGCCCCGGGAGCCCGCCGCGCGCCCGTCCGGGCCGGCGCGCCGGCACCGCCCGTCCGGGCCGTTCAGCTCGGCACGCGGAACGTCCGGAGGAAGACCGGGAGCAGCCAGGGACGGCGCCCGCCGACCTTCAGCCGTCCGCTCGCCACCGTCCCGAGCCGGCTCGCCCGCCCGAACATCATCATCGACATGGCGAGCGGATCGAAGGTGAGCCGGACGTCGGGCGCCGACCCTGGCGGTTCGAGGCTCACGCGGCCGTCCTGGAGCACCAGCGTGGCCGGAGCGACGCCGTCGGGACGGAACTCCACCGCGATCCGCCGCGGTCGCGGCCGTCCGCCGCCGTCCAGCAGCCGCGCCGTGCCGTGCCGGGCCAGCCCGAAGATGAACATCTCGAAGAACGGCGCCGCCTCCGCCGCGTCCGGCCGCCAGTCCCGCCCGACGGCGGCGCCCAGGTCGTGGCCGTGCAGCAGCAGCTCGTTCTGCAGGTGCGCGAACAGGCCCGGGACGGGCAGGCTGGATCCGCCCACCCAGGTCACCGTGTCGTCGGCGGCGCCGTCCGCGCTCGCGGCCGTCATCGCCGCGACCTGGTCGCGCAGCATTCCCGCGAGCACCTTGGGGTCGCGTTCCGGGAGCGCGGCGAGCACGAGGTCGTTCAGCTCGTTGATGCCGTCCACGTTGGCGGCCCGCAGCCGGTCGAGCAGACCGGGCACCGGCAGCGCGGGGACGTCCGCGCCGAGGAGCGCGGCGTTCAGCCAGGCGACCCCGGCGACGTGCGCCACCACCTCGCCGACCGACCAGCGTCCCACGGCCGTCGCGCCGGGGGAGCGGGCGGACGACGCCAGGTCCGCGAACCGCTCGGTGATCTCCTCCAGCGAGCGGCGGACCGCCTGCCACCGTTCCTCGCCTGTGGACGCGCTCATACCGTCTCCCGGGGGCGTTGGGAATGCGATCACGTCGGCGCCTTCGCGCGAAGAGTACACGCCGGGCGGGACGTCCGGAAGGACGGTCGCCACAGCCGTCCGGACGGCGGCGCCCCGGGCACGGAAGGACCCCATGGAGATCAACCCCGGCACCGGCGCGGCCTTGGCGTACAACACCATGGCCGACTCCTTCTTCACCGCCGGACCCGCGATTCCCGGAGTCATCGTGGCGCTCGCCGACGCGTTCTACGAGGCTACGATCGACGAGGGGGCAGGTCGGCTCTGAGCTGGTCGCAGCGACAGATCAGGCGGTCCGCCCCGCGTGCGACTGCCTGGCGCCGCCTCACAGCTCCAGGAACTTCCCCGATGACGGGTAGCCGTAGGTGCGTTCCCGCTTCGGGCGCCGCTGGACGGTGTGATCTCGATGCTGGGGCTTGCGGTCTGCCGACTGGCCGCTGGCGGCACGCGGTCCGCTCGCCGTCCCTCAGTCAGTGCCCGAAGTGACCGGCGAAGGCAAGTACCAGCCAGGTCGGCCGAACAACGCAGCGCGCCGGCTCCATGGGATGACCACGGAAAGCTTGGGCGGAGTGGATCCGCGAACCCTGGGCCCGGCTCCCCGGCACTGGGGCCGGGCTCTCGGGCGGGCGGGAGGTTGCGCCGGTGGGCCCTGGATGCCGGGAGCGGGCGGTCTCATCCTCAGAAGCATGATCTCTCGGGGATTCGGGGGCGTCGGCGATCGAGTACGGCGCGCTTCTCCTGGTTGCCGCCGTGGTCGTCACCGGCCTTGTCGAAACGGTCGGCGTGAGGCCCGCCCGGGCATGCCAGGCGGCGCTGTGCCGGATGTTCGGCGGGGACTGCGGGAGGGCGCGGACCGTGAGCCGGAGCGCCGGTGGAGCGTCCCCGCGTCCTTTGATGGCGCCCCGTGCTCCGAGGGCCGGGGCGGCGCGGGGTGCGGTGCCGGGGATGCCGCTGACGGCCAAGGCTCCGATCCCGCCGCGGGTGTGCGCGCCGAACCCTGGCGCGAAGTGGGTCGACGGGCTCAACGCGCACAACGACTACCAGAACCGCCGGCCGCTCAAGGGTGCGCTGAGCAACGGGGCCACGAGTGTGGAGGTGGATCTGGCGTTCGATCCCTCCGGCCGTCTCATGGTGACCCATGAGGTGATCGGCGATCTTGAGGGGAGGGAGTTCCGCGCCACGTACGTCAAGCCGTTCATCGACCGGGCGAAGAAGAACGGCGGGCAGATCTATCCGGGGCAGAACGGGAAGTTCCAGCTCTTTGTGGAGGTCAAGTCCAAGGATGGCGTGAAGCAGCGCGAAGAAGCGCGAAGAAGCCTACGAGAAGATCGTCAAGGCGGTGAAGGACCTTCCCGACAGCGTGGAGGTCGTTCTTCCGGTGAGTCTCATCGTGGGTCTTCCCGGCCAGAACCCGGTGGAGAATCCGCCGCCGCACATCACGTTCTCGCAGGGGTTCACGGCGTGCACGTCGACCGCCGAGCGGGGCTGTGAGAACGGCGAGAGGTGCAAGGTCCCGGAAAGTTCTTCCAGTGCGCCATCGTGGCCTGCAACAACGATCAGCGGCACGACTGGTGGAACCTGCAGATAGCGGCCGGTGCCGACTACCTGGTGACAAACCACCTCGGGACCGGCGCCGACTGGCTGACGCACTGCGGATCTCCGAAAAAGAGGTGATCCGGAAGAGACGGCCTACGTCCAGAATCAGCACCGGGCCACCGCCGAGATGGTGAGCTGGTCCGGCGTCCTTGAACACCCGCACGCTCTGCCCAAGGGGCCGGTGGCCTTGGCCGAGGCGGAGATCAAGCCGATCTCCGCCAAGCGGTGCTCCCGCGGCCTGTTCGGCGGCTGCTGAGGCCACGTCTCAGGCACCTGTGTCCGCAGAATGCGGGGTTGCTGCGTCTGGGGCCGGAAGTCGGGGGTGCGAATCTTCACATGCTCTCCACATTTCACCACAACTTCTACATTCGAAACCTTGCCGTAGCGCGTAGCATTTCCGCCCATGACACGCCCGCGTTCGTCGGCCTGGATCGCCATATTCGCATTCGCCATACTCGTGACCGGCTGCGTCATCGGAGTGTGGACCTTCATCTCCGAGGGCAATGCCATGAAGAAACGGGACGAGGACCGAGCGCGCGCGACCCTGGTCACCTATCTGGATCTCGTTCGTCAGCGCAAATGGATAAAGGCCTGCGACATGCAGGACGACACCTCCGATTTGGCGACGGAAGACTGCGAGGGATATCTGTCGAGCGGGGCACCCCTCGTGTCCTTCGACGTTGGAGGCGCGCGCTCGACGAGTTGGAACACCGAAGGCACCTTCATCAAGTTTCCGGTTTCCCTCGTCTACGCTGACGGGAGCCACGAGCAGATCGAGCTGGAGGTCGGCTCGAAGGCCAGTGGCTACCCCGACACGGTCCTCGACGGCCCCATTTCTCATACCCGCGAACGCCCGTACGAGGGGTGAACGGTGTCAGAGCCCGGTGACCGACGAGACTCAAGCGTTCGGGTCGGGCTCGTTCGCGAGCCTCCCCCCGGTTCCACGGACACCTTGATCTTTCCCCGGTTCTCCGGACACGGCCTTGACCGGTTCGCGGCAGTCATCGCCGCCACGGCGTCGAGGACGGCCGGCCGGTCGCCGTGGACGCGCGTGACCGCCACGGGTGCCTCGTGCCGGATCGTGGCGACGCGTGTTCAGGCGATCTCCGCGGACGCGCCGGGGGCCAGCCGCTGGTAGGGGCTGCCGGTGCCGGGGCCGTTGCCGCCCAGCAGGCCGGCGACCATCGCGCCGCCGACGTCGTTGAGGGCGCCGTCGTGGACGCCGACGACCTGCCGCGGCGCCACTTCGCGCACGTAGTCGATCAGCTCCCCGGTGGTGGACCAAGGGCCGTGGACCGGCAGCAGCAGGGTGCCGACGGCCGTGTCCGGCACGGTCAGCGCGTCGCCGGGGTGAAAGAGGCTGCCGTCGACCAGGAAGCCGATGTTGGCCACGCGCGGGATGTCGGGGTGGATGACCGCGTGCCAGGTGCCGAAGACCTGCACGTCGAAGCCGGCCGCGGTGAATGCCTCGCCGTCGCCGACGACGGTCACGCGGTTGCCGAGGTCGGCGAGCTTGCTGCCGACGGCGGTGTTGGTCCACAGGAGCAGGCGCGGGTTCGCCGCGAAGGCCTCACGCAGGGTGTCTTCGGAGAAGTGGTCGAAGTGCTCGTGGGTGACCAGGACCGCGTCGGCGCCGTCGAGAGCGCGCGGATCGGTCAGGCCGCCGGGGTCGATGACCAGGCGCCGGCCGGCGGATTCGACGCGGACACAGGCGTGCCCGAACTTCGTGAGCTGCAAGGTTCGCTCCCAAATATACAACTAAGCTGTACAATCAAACTATACAACCTGGTTGTGAGAGCAAGGGTAGGGTGAAGAGGTGGACGACACTCTGGCCGAAGATTTGCGGCAGGCGATCGGTGCGCTGGTGCGCGCGGTGCGGGCCGTCGACACCATGCCTGGCGGCGCGGCCGCCATCCTCGGCTACCTCGACCGGGACGGCCCCCAGACCACCGCTGACCTGGCACAGCGGCGGATGGTGAGCCACCAGTCGGCCGCGAAGACGGTCAAAGAACTGCTGAGCGCCGGCCTGGTGGCCGCCGAACCGCACCCCGATGACCGCCGCAAGGTGCTCCTGCGCATCGGCGACGCCGGGCGAGAACGCCTGCGGCAGGACCGCGACCGCCGCGCCACCTCATTGCACAACGCCATTCACGACACGCTCACTGTCGACGAGCAACGGGAACTGCGGAACTGCGTGTCCCTGCTCACCCGGCTCACCGCCCGGCTGACCCGCCGTTGAGCCGCGGTGTCGAACGTCCTGATCAGCCTCACGGCGGCACCTGATCTGGCCGGGAGGCAAGGGGTCTGTGCCTGTCTCGCCGGACTGATCCCGCGAGCAGACTTGGGGATGTAGCGGCGCATGCCGGGCTGAGAGCCGGCAACGAAGGCCTGATCCATCTCAGCGAACTCGCCGACTCGCCTGTCAACAGGCCCGGGAAGGCGGTCGAGCTCGACGACTCCGTCACCGTGGTCGTCACCGACATCGATGCTGTGCGCTTGGAGCCGTCGAAGCTGGACGTCCTCAGAGTCCTCGGAAGGGCCGGTCGCGTGAAGGTGGATCTTGTCAGGGCCGCCGGATCGCCGTGGCCTCGAACTCCACCGTCACGCTCGGGCTGATCATGATCTTGGTGGCGGCGTTCCAGTTCACGCCCCAGTCAGTGCGGTCGATGGTGACGCTGCCTTTGAAACCGACTCGCTCGACTTCGTCGGTGCCCGTCAACTCGACGTCCACGGTGACCGGTCTGATCACGCCCCGCATGCCGAGGTCGCCGGTGACCTTGAATTTCGTGCCATCGGTCTCCACCTTCGTCGAGGTGAAGGTGGTGGTCGGATGGTCGGTCACCCCCAGGAACTTGGCGCGCAGGAGGTCGTCGCGCTGCGAGTTGCGGGTCTGGATGCTCCGCGTCCGGATCGTGAGCCGAACATCGGACTTCGACGGGTGGTCGCCGTCCAGGTACACCGCGCCCTCGAACTCCTCGAATCGCCCGCGCACCCTGGTGGCCATCGTGTGCCGGGCGACGAATCCGATCCGGGTCTGGGCGGTGTCGAGGACGTAGTCGCCGGTCAGCTCGCTGAGATCTGTCATGTTCGTGAATCCTTGAGGAAATGAGGTGGTTGGAAGGTGCTGCCGCCCCTCGGGCCTGTCGTGCCTCCGGAGAGGAAGATCACCGCGCTTGCGCGCCGCCGCAGGCGAGGGGCCGTAGAACCTCAAGGGCGGGGTGCTTGTCGGGGAGATGCCGAGAAGTCGCTGATCCTGCCCTCGGCGATCTCGATCGGGGTCGCTGTACTGCGGACGCGCGGGCCCGGCCCGGATCGGAAGATCCGGTCCGGGCCGATGTTCCCTTGTCCGGCTAGTTCGCCATGTCGGCGAACGCTCCGGTCTCGTACGATCCGCCCTTCTGGTGCAGGATCACACCGAGCCGGTTGGCCGCGTTGATCATCGCCACCAGGGACACCAGCGCGACGGTCTCGTCGTCGTCGTAGTGCTTGCGGACCTGGTCCCAGGTCTCGTCCGAGACGCCCTGGTGGGCGTCGGCGAGCCGGGTGCCCTCCTCGGCCAGCGCGAGCGCGGCCCGCTCGGCCTCGGTGAACACCGTCGACTCTCGCCAGGCGGCCACCAGGTTGATCCGGACGGCGGTCTCGCCGGCGGCCGCGGCCTCCTTGGCGTGGGCGTCGACGCAGAAGCCGCAGCCGTTGATCTGGCTGGCGCGCAACTCCACCAGTTCCATGAGGCCCTTGGGCAGCGGCGACTCCTGGATCGCCAGGCTGACGTTGGCGATCCGCTTACCGATCTTGGCGCCGAGCTCGTTGGCGAACAGGTTGAAACGAGGCTCCATGACATCGTCCTGACTCCTTGAGGGGAGGCGCCGCGCGGGTCGTCCGCGTGGCGCCCTGACGAACACGAGATGCCGCCGATCCGCCCCCCGTGACAGCACGTCCATGTGACCTGGACCACCAGCACCCGTCCGAATGGCCCGCTGCACGACAACGATCTGCCCGCCAGCACCTACGGACTGCTTCTGCGCGCCGCGACAGCGCATCCCGACCAGCCCGCTCTGCACCTGCTCGGCGAGGACGGCCTGCCCTGACCACAAGCACCGGTCCTGACCTGCGGAACGCTGCTGCGGTGGGTGCGCCGAGCCGCCAACGCGGACGCGCGTGTCGACGGCCGGGGCTATGAGGTGATCTCGTGGGTGAAGGAGTGGCGGTCGAGTTCGCTTGCCAGGCGGTCGCGGCCCTCACCGGTGGCCAGGTGGATGTGCGCGTGGGGGCGTCCGTCGCGCAGGTCGACCTGTACCTGACCGGCCAGCCCGGCACGGGAGAGTTCGGCCAGGACGAGGCGCTGGACGGCGTCCTGGAGCAGGGCGGGCTTGTAGATCTTGCCGACGGCGGTGGCCGGCAGGGCGTCCAGCACGTGCACGGCCTTGGGGGCGGCGGCCGGTTCGGGTGCGTGGGCGCGGGCCCAGGCCAGCAGGTCCTCCTCGCTGACCTGGGCGCCTGCGGCCAGGACGAGGTAGGCGACGGGCACTTCGCCGGAGTGCGGATCGGGGGCGCCGATGACGGCGGCGGCGCTCACCTCGGGGTGGGCGAGCAGTGATTCCTCGACGAGGGAGGGGTCGATGTTGTGGCCGCCGCGGATGATGAGGTCCTTGGCGCGGCCGGTGAGGTAGACGTAGCCGTCACCGTCGACCTTGCCCAGGTCGCCGGTGAGGAGCCAGCCGTCGAAGATCTTGCCTTCGGCGTCGGGGGAGGGGCCGTCCGGGCCCGGACGCAGGTAGCCGGGGAAGACGCTGGGGCCCTTGATGGCCAGGACGCCGGTCTGTCCGGGCGGGCAGTCGGCGAGCGGTCGCTCGTCGGAGTCGAGGGTGACGGCCTTGACGTGCTGGTAGGGGAGGCGTAGGCCGACCGATCCGGGTCTGGGGGCGAAGGCGGGCGTCGTCGCGGTCGCGCAGGTCGCCTCGGTGAGGCCGTAGCCCTCCAGCAGCGGAACCTTCGCGGTGCCTTCGAAGGCGGTGCGGACCTTGCCGGGCAGGGGAGCGGCACCGACGGCTCCGGCGCGCAGGCTGGAGATGTCGACGCCGTCGGGGATCGGCGGCAGTGAGGCGTAGACGGTGGGGACGCCGGAGAAGCTGGTCACCCTGTAGTGCTCGATGATCTGCCAGAAGTCGGCCATCAGCGTCCTGTCCCGGTAGCCGAGGGGGCCGAGCGAGACGACGGGGCGGCCGTGCAGGAACGGGCCGAGGCCCGTCACGTGGAGGGCGTTGACGTGGAACAGCGGCAGGCCGGACAGGCAGACGGCGTCGTCGAGATAGGCGCCGGAGCAGCCCAGTGCCCAGGCCATGTACACCTCCATGGCGTGGGTGTGCGGCGCGACCTTGGGCACGCCGGTCGTCCCGCCGGTGTGGAAGTAGGCGGCCAGATCCCGCGGGCCGGGACGGCGTGCGGTGAGCAGCCGGTCGGCCGGCTGCTCCCGGGTGAGCTCGTCGAAGTCGGCTTCTTCGAGGGCTGACCTGCGCTGCGGATCTGGCGGTGATCCGACCGCCAGGAGGGCGCGGAGACCGGGCAGCCGGGAGGCGATCCGCTGGGCCTTGGCCCAGAGGTCCGGGGCGAGTCCGGGGCCGGGGGCCAGCAGGACGCGGGCGCCGGTCAGCGAGAGGATCTCCACCAGGTGGTCGTCGGCCAGCATCGGGTTGACGGGGTTGGCGATGCCGACGGCCTGCGCGCCCAGCAGTGCCGCGTAGGTGTCGCCGAGGTTGGGCAGCATCAGCGCGGCGACGCCGCCCTCGGGCAGGCCGAGTGTCAGGTAGGCGTTGGCGGCCTGGTGCACGCGCCGCAGCAGAGTCTCGTATGTCCAGCTCGTCGCGTCCCGCCACGGCAGGCCGTCCTCGCCGAGCAGGTGCAGCGCGGGCCGGTCGGGGTGGGCGGCGGCCGAGCGGTGCAGCAGCTCGTAGGTGCTGCCGGGCAGGTTCCGTGCGGCAAGCGGGACGGCCTCGATGGCGGGGACGTCCTCGGGGAGCAGGACGAGAGGGCGGTCGCCCTGGGTGTGCGCGGCGGGTTCCAACGGTGTCTCCTCGCGGGTGGGGGAGTGGCTCAGGAGAAGGTCGTGCGCAGGGCGCCGAGGTGCTCGATCGTGCTGACGAGTTCGTCCCCGGGCGCGAGGAAGCGGGGCGGGGTACGGGTGGCGCCGATGCCGGCCGGCGTGCCGGTGAAGACGAGGTCGCCCGGGAGCAGGGGGGTGATCGCCGACAGCCGGGTGATCAGGGCGGGGACATCGAAGATCATCTCTGCGGTGCGGGAGTCCTGCATCGTCTCGCCGTTGAGGGTGCAGCCGATGCGCAGGTCGGCGGGGTCGGGGATCTCGTCGAGGGTGACCACGGCGGGTCCCGTCGGCGAGAAGCCCGGGTAGGACTTGCCCAGCGAGAACTGCTGGGGCGCCGGGCCCGCCCACTGGGTGAGGCGCTCCGAGAGGTCCTGGCCGACGGTCAGTCCCGCCACGTGGTCCCATGCGGCGGCGGGGTCGATGCGGTGGCCGCCGCGTCCGATCACCACGACGAGCTCCACCTCCCAGTCGACCCAGCCTTCGGGCAGGTCCACCCGCGCGGCGGGGCCGGTGAGGCTGGCGGCGAACTTGGTGAAGGTGACCGGGGGCGCGTCCGTCGAGGCCGCCTGGAGGTCCGCCTCGTCCGCGTGGTCGCGGTAGTTGACGCCGATCGCGAAGATCTGCCCGGGCCGGGGGACCGGGGCCCGCAGGTCCTCCTCGGCGTACGGGAGGGCTTCGCCGGTCAGCGTTTCCAGGACGGGACGGGCCTGGTCCCACTGGTCGAACAGCGCCTGGGGTTCGGGCCCCAGGGCGCCGCCGCTGGCCTTGTGCACGTCGAGGGCTCCGCTCTCGGTGAGCAGGACGGCCCGTCCGGCGAGATTGGCTAGGCGCATGGTCTTCTCCTTGGGATGTCGGTGCTGGTCAGGGAGTAGGGGTGGACGGCGCAGCACGGCCTGAACCGGGCAGAGTCGAGCAGAGCCGCTCCAAGTTGCGGCCGGTCCGCAGGACGGTGCCGTCCGGCCGGACCACGGCCGCCGCGGCCCGGCCGCCGCGGAGCCACCGGTCCAGGTCGCCCCCTGGTTCGGCGAGGACGACGACTCCGCGGCGGCGCTCGATCTCCGCGCGCTGCACTCGGGACGGAGCGATACCGCTGACGATCGCGAAGCGGCCCCCGGCGGCCTGGTCGAAGCGGCTGCCGTCGGGGAGGGCGGCGTTGGGGCAGAGGGTTCCGGGCAGGCGCCGGTCCTGCCATGACCAGAGCACCAGGCCGGAGCGGCGCAGCGCGGGCGACCGGCCGTCCAGGATGCGGCGGGTCGCGCCGGGGATCCGGTGCAGCCGCGGGGCGATCAGGCGCCGGAGGAGGGTGCCGGTCCGTCCGCCCCGGGTCATCGCGACGCCGATCAGCTTGGCGCGGCGGATCATGGTGCGGGCGTGCGGTTCGCGCTCGGTCTCGTAGGTGTCCAGGACGCTTTCGGGGAGCGTCCCGTGCAGGACCGCTGCGAGCTTCCAGGCGAGGTTCGCGGCGTCGCGGAGACCGGCCCCCATGCCCTGGCCGATGAAGGGCGGGGTGAGATGGGCGGCGTCGCCGAGCAGGAGGACGCGGCGGTCCCGCCACCGGTCGGCGATCTGCGCGCGGAAGGTGTACTCGGCGACGCGGACCAGTTCCAGCGCGCCGTCCGGGACGTCCGCCGTCCAGGGGGCGAGGAGCGGCCGGAGGCGGGCCAGGGCCTGGAAATCGGCGGCGGTCTCTCCGGGCAGCAGCCGGAACTCCCACCGGTAGCGGCTCGACCCGATCCGCATGTAGGTGGCCGCGCGCTTCGGGTCGCAGACCTGGTGGACGCCCTCCCACTGCCCGAGGTCGCTATCGGTGGCGACGTCGACCACGAGCCATCGCTGGTCGAACTTCAGATCGCGCATGACCGCGCCGATGGATCGGCGGACGAGGCTGTTGGCGCCGTCGCACCCCAGCACGTACCGGGCGCGGCACGTCACGGTGGCCCCGGAGCCCGGCTCGGTGTACTCGATGTGCACGCCGACGTCGTCCTGACGCACGCCGGTGACCTCGGCCCCGCCCAGAAAGGTGATCTCGGGTTGCTCGGCCATCCGCGCGCGCAGCAGCCGTTCCAGTTCCGGCTGGTCGAACATGTTCGCCTCGGGGCACCCGTGCCGTCCGGTCGCGGCGCTCCGCTCGAACTCCGCCAGCACCCGCAGGTCGCCGTCCAGGAGCCGCAGGCCGAGCGCCGGCCGGGAGATCGCGGCGAACTCCTCGGCCACGCCGAGACGGTTGAGGATCCGGTGGACCTCGTCGTCGAGGTGGACGGCGCGCGGCTGCGGATAGACCGCCTCCCACCGGTCCAGGACGACGCAGGGGACGCCGTACCGGGCCAGCAGGATCGCGGCGGCCGACCCGGTCGGTCCCGCCCCGATGATCAGTACCGGGGCCACGCCGGTGACCGCGCTCACCGCGCGCCTCGCCCGGTCGTGCGCCGCCCACGGAGGCCGGTCTCCCCGTCGCCGGCTGGGCCCGGCCTGTTGACGACCGCGCGGCAGGCGGCGGCCGCGTGCGGCGCGATGGCGCTCATGACGAGGCGACCTTGAGTAGACCGCGCAGGCGGTGCAGGTCGAACTCGTTGTCGTCGCGGAGCGCACCCGCGATCGCGCGCAACTCGGTGATGGACTGCCGACCGGGCTTGACCCCCAGGAAGTCCTTGGTGGCGGGCGGCCCCCACTGGGCCAGCCCCGACGCGGTCATCGGAGCCCAGCCCGGCTCCAGGGTGCAGTCGAACAGGTCCCCGTCGGTGAAGTGCTCGACCAGGAAGCCGTCGGGGTCGCGCCAGTAGTCGAAGATCTGGCTGCCCTGGATGTGCCTGCCGATTCCCCACGAGCGCCGGTAGCCGCGGTCGAGCAGGTACTCGCCGCCCGCCGCGAGGACGTCCAGGTCGGCGACCTGGTAGGCGGAGTGCACGTACCGCTCGGACGGCCCGAGCGCCATCGCGAGCGTGTGGTGGTCGGTCGGGGTGCGGCCGCGGTCGCAGCGGATGAACGCCATGACCGGGCCCCGCTCCCGCTGCCCGGCGTAGTAGAGGAAGTCGCTGACGATCAGGCCGAGGTGCTCCAGGTACCAGTCGAGCGTGCGCCGGAAACGGGTGGTCTGCAGCACCACGTGGCCGGCCCGCTGCACCGTCGCCGGAGCCCTGGGCGGACGCTGGGTCGCGTTGATCCGCGGTGCCTCCTCTCCGAAGTTGTGGACCGGCGGAGCAGGGGACTCCAGCGCCGCCAGGTCGTGCGTGCCCGCGACGACCCGGACCCGCAGGCCGCTCGGATCCGTCAGGTCCACGGTCTGCCCGCCGAGGTGGCCGGGCAGGTCGGCGACCGTGCCGCCGGCGGCGTCCGCCAGACGCGTCAGGTCGGCCCGGTCGGCCGCGCGGAACGCAGGCCCCAGGAAACGCGATCTGGAGCCCCGGCGGAGCAGGACGCAGGGCGCGCCCGCCTCGGTGCCCCTCAGGTGCAGTTCGTCCGAGGTGCGCAGCGCGACGGCGAACCCGAACGCCCGCGCGAACAATTCGGCACGGTCCAGGTCCGGCTTCTCGAACTCCAGCCATGCCAGGTCGTGCACCTTCACGACCGGCGAGGCCGTCCGGCCCGGATGCTCGCCCGCCAGCGCTCCCTGCTCGCTGTGCAGGCCGGTGTGCGCGTCCTTCATCGCACCCTCCCCCCATACTCTTGACGAAATCGTCAGTAACGACGTTAGCATCAATCCGAACGAAGTTGACGATTCGTTCAGTTGTGAAGGCGGCGCCTAGACTGGACGGAGCAAGCCGAGGAGGGGACGGAGATGGCCGATCGCAGCCGGACGGCGCCCAACCGGCTGGACCGGCGCAAGGCGCGGACCCGAGGCGCGCTCATCCGCGCCGCCCAGTCGTTCATCGCCCAGGGCGCCTCGAACGTCCCGATCCTGGAGATCACCCAGGCGGCCGACGTCGGCCTCGGCTCGTTCTACAACCACTTCGAAAGCCGGGAGCAGCTGTTCGAAGCCGCGGTCGAGGACGTCCTCGACCGCCTCGGGGCCCTCCTCGACGACCTCACCGCGCCCCTGGAGGATCCCGCCGACGTCTTCGCGCAGGCGTTCCGGCTGACCGGCCGCCTGCACCGCCTCGACCCGGAGCTGAGCAAGGTTCTGCTGAACAGCGGCCTGGCCCTTGCGTCCTCTCCCAGAGGCCTGGCGCCCCGCGCCCGCCGCGACATCGCGGCCGCGATGCGGGCCGGCCGCTTCCCCGCCGTCCGCGACCTCGACCTGGCCATGGTCATCGTGGGGGGCGCCGCGCTCTCCCTCGCCCACTTCCTCCACGACCACCCCGACCGCGACGGCGCCGAGACCGTCGACCAGATCACCGAAGACCTGCTCCGCACGTTCGGGGTCCCTCCCGCCGAAGCCGCCGACATCGGCCACCGCCCGCTGCCCGCCCTCGTCCACCCCGCCACGACGACCGCAGTCGCCAGGAAGAACGCCCAGCCCGTCCCCGAAGCCCTGCCTGACGACACCGCCAGGACCGAGAAGCACGACGACCGGTGACCTTGATCGCTGACGAAAGGGCACCGGAAAAGGGATCTTCACCGCACCGGTGGCGGTTGCGGGCGGGGGGCGAGCGACAGGTTGTCGATTCGGGCGCCCCCACTCCCACCGGCCGACGTCGGGAGGACGTGCTAGGTTCCGCGCCGTCGCACCCGCCCGGTCGCGCAATCTCCATCCGCACGAGCCCATATGCGACCTGGTCGCTGACTGCGAGGTCTGCCTTGGTGAACAAGCCCCCGACCTGGCCGATATCCGTCAAAGGTGTCGCAGTGGTCGGCGGCCGGGTGGCGCTGGCGAAGAACGAGCGCGACGAATGGGAGCTGCCCGGAGGCCGATTGGAATCCGGTGATGGCAGCCTAGAGGCGGCTGTGGAACGAGAGATCCAGGAAGAGACCGGCTGGAGCGTCGAAGCGGGTCCGCTCCTGGACGTGTGGATCTATCAGCCGTTGCCCGAGACGTCGCCGGAGTCACGCGTTGTCATCGTCACTTATGGCTGCACCGTCCTGACTCCCGACACCGAACCCGTGGTGAGCCATGAGCATCAGCAGTTGGGCATGTTCACCGCCGGTCAGGTCCGCGGTCTGCGCATGCCCGACGGCTACAAACGGTCAATCGAGGCGTGGTTCGGCCGGGGTCGACAGGGAGCCGGTGCGGAGGGCTTCCTGACCCTCGACTGAGAGCCGCTCGTCCGCCCATTGGTGGGGCGAGGTCAGGTGAGGTCGCGGTGGGTGAAGCGCCAGGCTCCGGTGGTGATGAGGGCGGCTGCGGTTGCGGCCAGGATGGCGGTGTCGGCGAGTTGGAGGCCGTTCTTCAGGGGTTCGCCGCCGATGTAGTACTGGTACGGGGTCAGGTTGCGGAGCCAGGTGGCGCCGATCTGCGGGGCGAAGCCGTACAGGGCGTAGGCGGCGACGCCGATTCCGGCGGTGATGCCGAAAACGGTGGGGCGGCTCTTGCGTGTGGCGGCGCCGAGACCGGTGGCGAGTGCTCCGAACACGGTGGCGAGCAACGCCAGGTTGATCGCCTGGGCGGTGAAGTGGCCGAGGCTGATGGCGTCCAGGTCGGCACTGGAGCGGATGGCCGCCATCGCGGCCAGGACCACGGCGGCGATGGCGACGGCGCCGGTGGCCAGGGCGGCGAAGCGGTGCAGCAGCAGGCGGGTGCGGCCGACAGGGTGGGCCAGCAGCAGGTCCAGATAGCCGGACTCCTCGTCGGCGGAGATCATGCGGGCTCCGGTGGCGGCGCCGTAGAAGGTGGCCAGGAGCGGGACGAGCAGGCCGAACACGGCGCCTTGGAGGTAGCCGGCGGCGCTGGAGACGTCGTTGAGGCCGAAGCCCCGCATGGATTCGGGGACGTTGGCCAAAGAGTCGGCGGAGATCTGCGGGTAGAAGCTGCCGTACATCATCGCCAGCAGTCCGGTGGCGGCCGCCCAGGCGGTGAAGACGCGGCGGTTGTCGTACAGGGTCTTGGTGAAGATCGAGCCGCTGAAGGTGCGGGCCGGGCCGGACGTGCCGGGAACGGGGGTGGTCATAGTGCCGCCCTTTCGGGGACGCGGTGGCGGAGGGTGGGTCAGGCGGCGCTGGGGGCGCCGGTGTAGTAGGCGTGGAAGAGCTCTTCCAGGTCCTGGGTGTCGGCGCGCAGGGCGGTGACGGTGTGCCGGGCGGCGGCCTTGACCAGGGCGTCGGGGGAGCCGTCGACGCGGCAGCTGAGTGTTGAGCCGTCGGCGGTCACCTGGGTGACGCCGGGCAGGGCGGCGAAGTCCTCGGCTCGGACCGGGGCGGCGAAGGTGATCCGCACCGTCAGGAAGGAGCGGGCGCGCAGTTCGGCGACGGTGTCCAGGGCGGCCAGTTCGCCGTCGCGGATGATGGCGACGCGGTCGGCGACCGCCTCGACCTCGCTCATGATGTGGCTGGACATGAACACCGTCTGCCCGTCGGCTCGCGCCTCGGCCACCATGTCCAGGTGGTCTTGATCCGGGCGGACAGGTCCAGCTCCAGCCGGTCGGCCAGCGCGGTGATCCGGCGCGGGGGGACGCCGCCGCGCAGGTTGCCCAGGAACGTCAGGCACTCGCCGGCCTTCTGCCGGCCGTCCACGACGAAGTCGCCGGCCAGGTAACCGACGCGGCGGTGCAGTTCGACGGCGTCGGCGCGCGGATCCAGGCCCAGCACGCGGGCGGTGCCCGAGGTGGGCCGGATCAGGTCCAGCAGCAGCCGGATGGTGGTGGACTTCCCGGCCCCGTTGGGGCCCAGGTAGCCGAACACCTCTCCGGCCTGCACCTGGAGGGTGAGACCGCGCAGGCCGCGCCGGGTGCCGTAGGTCTTGGTGAGCTCGGTGAGCTCGATCGCCGTGTTCACGGAGCAGAAAGTATCAGAACTTTCAGAGAATTCTGAAGATTCGGAGCTGTTAGGATTCGTTCGGATGAACGGGGAGGGGACGGGGTTGGCGGACACCACCGAGGCGGCCGAGCACCTGGCGCTGGTGCTGGCGGAGGGCGGTCTTCAGAAGGCGACCGCGCGGGTCCTGGCGGCGTTCATGTTCGCCGACCAGGACAGCGTCACCGCACCCGAGTTGGCCGAGCGGCTGGGCATCAGCTCCGGTGGCGTGTCCGGCGCGATCAAGATGCTGTCCACCGTCGGGCTGATCGAACGTGTCCCGGCGCCGGGCAGCCGCCGCGAGCACTACCGGGTGCGCGAGGGGGCCTGGGCCACCCTGATGTCGTCCCAGAACGGCCTGGTCCAGGCGATGTTCGAGGCCGCCGACCGCGGCATCGCCGCCGCCGGGGACGGCAGCCACGCGGCCCGCCGGCTGCAGGAGATGCGTGACTTCTACGGGTTCATGTTCCGCGAGATGCCCGCCCTGATCGAACGCTGGCGCACCGGACGCGGCACCTGACGGCTCCCTCGACACGACGGTCGGCGCAGAGGCTGGGTGTGGCGGCCGCGAGGTGGTCGGTGATCGGGGGCGTCCGGTCGATCGCCGACCACTTGCGCTGTCCCCACGAGCGGGACTGGCATCGGCCACAGCGTGCGTCGCCGCAACTTCCGCCGCCTTGCTCGATCGCCCCAAGCGTCCTGGTGGCCGAACTCTCAGGCCGAGGCCGGCCGTGCCCTCAGCGCCAGCCGAGTTCGGGTGCCACGTGGGTCAGGATGTTCTCCAGGACGTGGGCGTTGTAGTCGACGCCGAGCTGGTTGGGGACCGTGAGCAGCAGCGTGTCCGCGGCCTGGATGGCCTCGTCGTTGGCGAGTTGTTTGACCAGCACGTCCGGTTCGGCCGCGTAGGAGCGTCCGAAGATGGCCCTGGTGTTCTCGTCGATCATGCCGATGTGGTCGTCCGAGTCGGCGTTCCGGCCGAAGTAGGCGCGGTCCAGGTCGCTGGTCAGCGCGAAGATGCTGCGGCTGACCGACACGCGCGGCTCGCGTTGGTGTCCGGCGTCCTTCCACGCTTGCCGGTAGGCCTCGATCTGCTTGCGCTGCTGGACGTGCAGCGGCTCGCCGGTCTCGTCGTCCTTGAGCGTGGAGCTTTGCAGGTTCATGCCCAGCCGGGCGGCCCACACGCTGGTGGCGTTGGAGCCCGAGCCCCACCAGATGCGGTCGCGCAGCCCCTCGGAATGCGGCTCGACGCGCAGCAGCCCGGGCGGGTTGGGGAACATCGGCCGCGGGTTCGGCTCGGCGAAGCCTCTGCCCTGCAGCACCGTGAGCAGTACCTCGGTGTGCTTGCGTGCCATGTCGGCATCGGTTTCGCCCTCGGACGGCTCGTAGCCGAAGTACCGCCACCCGTGGACGACCTGTTCGGGTGATCCCCGGCTGATGCCCAGCTGCAGCCGTCCACCGGAGATCAGGTCGGCCGCGCCGGCATCCTCGGCGAAGTACATCGGGTTCTCGTAGCGCATGTCGATGACCCCGGTGCCGATCTCGATACGCGAGGTCTTCGCGCCGATCGCGGAGAGCAGCGGGAAGGGAGAGGCCAGTTGCCTGGCGAAATGGTGCACGCGGAAGTAGGCGCCGTCGGCGCCCAGTTCCTCCGCGGCCACGGCGAGATCGACCGACTGCAGCAGTGCGTCCGCCGCCGACCTGGTCCGCGAGCCCGCGCCGCCACTCCAGTGACCGAACGAGAGAAAACCGATCTTCTTCACACCGACACCAACCATCTCGGCGCCCACGAGATTCCAGGACGGCACTCGTGGACCGCGGGCGGAAGGCAGAGATCAGGGCTGCTCCAGCAGCCGGTCGACCAGCCCGGCGATGTAGTCCGGGGTGAGGGGGCCCGCACCGAACAGGACGCGGATGTACATCGGGGCCATGATGTGGTCGAGCACGCCCAGCACGTCGGGTGGATGCTCGCCGCGTTCGCCGGCGCGGTCGAGCATGGCCTGGACGAACCGGGTGCGTTCGGCGAGGAACTCGTCACGCGCCCGCAGGCCCCGTTCGCCCCTGTTCGACAGGGCGACGGTCAGGCGCAGCACCGCCAGGCCGTCGGGTCCTGTGATCTCGCGCGCCACCTGGGCCGCGTAGGCGTGCAGGTCACCGGCCAGGGTTCCGGTGTCGGGCATCGGCGACTGCGCGTTCAGGCGCGTGAGCACCACGTCGGTGAGCAGGGCCTCCAGGGTGCCCCACCGGCGGTAGACGCTGGTATCGGCCACGCCCGCGCGGGCCGCGACGTCACCGACCGTGAATTCGCCGTAGCCGCGCTCGCCGACCAGTTCCGTGACGGCCTGGTGCACCGCCGCCCGGACACGGGCGCTGCGCCCGCCGGGCCGCCGGGCGGGCCGTCGCTCCTCCATGGCCCCACCTTAGCGCAGCTCTCAGTTGCGTTTACGGGGCCGACTGTCTAGATTCCTAACGCAGTGAATGACTGCTTTAGGAGGAACGATGAAGGCTGCACCGCCGGTGGCCGTGCCGAACCGGGCGGCGCTGCTCACGGTGACCTGCCTGGGGCAGTTCATGGTGCTGCTCGACAACACGATCGTCGGTGCGGCGCTGCCCGACATGCAGGAGCGGCTGCACACCCAGTTGACCGGGCTGCAATGGATCGTCGACGCCTACGTGCTGCTGGTCGCCATGCTGCTGCTGTCCGGCGGCGTCTTCGCCGACCGCTTCGGCCGCAAGAGGATGTACCTGGCCGGCGTCGTGGTGTTCACCGCCGCGTCCGTCCTGTGCTCCGCCGCGCCCTCGATCGGCTGGTTGATCGTCGGGCGGGTGCTGCAGGGCATCGGGGCCGCGGCGCTGAGCCCCGCCTCGCTGGCCCTGCTGGTCGCCGCGTATCCGGCTCCGCAGGAGCGGGTCAGGGCGATCGGGCTGTGGGCCGGATTCAGCGGGATCGGCCTGGCCGCCGGACCATTGGCCGGCGGCGTCCTGGTGGAGGCGTTCGGCTGGCCCGCCATCTTCCTCGTCAACGTGCCCGTCGGCGCGGTCCTGCTGGTCGCCGGCCTGCGCACGCTGGGCGAGTCCCGCAACCCGAGCGCGCCGGCGATCGACGTCCCGGGGACGGTCCTGTCCGTCCTGGGCGTGGGGGCGCTCACCTACGCGCTGATCGAGGGCGGCTCCCGCGGCTGGACCTCGCCGCTGATCCTGGGCGGCTTCGCCGCCGCGGCCGTGATCCTCGCCGTCTTCGTGGTCGTCGAAGGGCGGGTTCCGTCGCCGATGCTGCCATTGCGACTCTTCCGGCAACGGCTGTTCACGGTCTCCAACACGGCGATGACCGTGGTCGGCTTCGCGCTCATGGGCTCGTCGTTCTTCTTCTCCCAGTTCTTCGTCTACGTCCAGGGCAGCTCGATCCTGCGAGCCGGGGTGCAGACCCTGCCCGCCACGCTCGCGATGGTCGTCGTCAGCCCGTTCGCGGGCCGGTTCGCCGCCCGGTACGGCTTCCGGATCATGGTCACCGTCGGCCTGGCGCCGGCCGGGCTGGGACTGCTGGCCCTGGGCTTCGTCCACGCCGACACCGGCTACGCGAACGTGTGGTGGCGGCTGGCCGTCGTCGGCATCGGTTTCGCCCTGACCATGTCCCCGCTGACCGGCGCCGCCATCCAGTCGGTCAGCCCGCAGGAGGGCGGCCTGGCGTCGGGCGTCAGCAGCACCACCCGGCAGATCGGCGCGGTCCTCGGCGTGGCGGTGCTCGGAGCCGTCGTCCGCACCCGTGAGTCCGGTGGCGCCTCCTTCGAGGAGGGGCTCAACAGCGCCTTCGTCGTGGCCGGCGTCGTTACCTTGGCCACGGCCGTCCTCACGGGCCTGTGGCTGATGAGGAGCACCGAGCCGTCACGGCCGGCGAGCCCGGCCCCGCGCGTCCATGAGAACACCCCGATTCACTGACCATCGACCCGGGGGCTGGTAATCGGCGGTCTTGTTGCGGCGAGGGTGCCTCACCCACGGTCCTGCGGTTCATGCCGGGCGTTCGAGGATCTGTTTGAGGGCCTGCAGGTTCCTCATCATCCCCTGCCTGAACAGTCGTTCGGCGAAACCGCCGAGGCGGGCGGCGGGACCGGGCAGACCGTCCCCGCTGATCTCGCCGTCGAGGGTCAGCCTCGCTCCGTCGGGGACCGGCTCGACCCGGTATCGGTATCGGAAGGGCGTGGGGCCGTTGACCGAGGTGAACGTGACTTCCTCGTTCGGTCGATAGGCGGTCGTTTCGACGTCGTTGCGCGCCGGGCCGCCGGGCAGCGACCGCACCATGCGGAAGCCTGGTCCGTCCGGCCGCGTGGTGACCCGTTCGACCGCGTCGTACCAACGAGGCATGTTGCGGAAGTCGGCGAGGAAGGCGAACACCTCCGCGGGCGGACGGCCGATGTCCACGGCTATCTGAAAGCTCATCCTCAACCCCGGCCTGTGCGGGTTTCCGGCGCGACTCCGCCGAGTGCCGCCGCAAGGCGGTCGCCGGCGGCAGGGTCATGGGCGGGGAGGACGACCAGTCCGGGGATGCGTGAGCGGAGCTCGTTCACCATCCGCGTCGCCGTGCGCATCATGCGCTTGCTCCCCACGCCCGGGAGCTTGTCGTCCGCCAGCAGCCGGTCGTCGTAGGTGAGGTCGCCGACCATGAGGAGCGGTGCTCGCCGGGGGCGGCGGACGAGCATCGACATGGAGCCGGGCGTGTGGCCGGGCGTCGGCAGCAGCACCAGGCTGCCGTCGCCGAACAGGTCGTGCCCGCGTGTGAACGGTGCGAGTGCGGGATCGGCCAAGGCCTCCATGTCCACCTGGTTCCACCGCAGGCCCGGCAGGTCGATATGGCCGGGCATCAGGCCACGGGCCTCCGGCAGCGGCCGGTGCAGTGACTCCCACTCCGGCCGGCTGACGACGATCTCGGACTTGCCGAGGTCGGGGAGTCCTCCGATGTGGTCCTGGTGCAGGTGGGAGAGGACGGCGGTGCGGACGTCTCCGGTCCGGTGGCCGAGCCTCTGAAGCCCGGCCGCCAGGGTGTCCTCGGGGCCGATGTCGAACCTGGCGAGCCGCGAGTAGACACGCCCGTTCAGGCCGCCGGGGAAGTAGTGGGGGTCCGTGACGGACGCGCGGTCCTGGCCGGTGTCGAACAGGACGAGGCCCTCGCGGTGTTCCACGACGTACACGTTGATCGGCCGGGGGGCGGTCCATCTGCGTGAGGAGAACAGCCACACGTAGGTGTTCTTCCATGTCGGTCCGACGTGTTCGGGCCGGATGGCGACGGTGCCGGTGCTGATGACCGAGACGTCGGCGATGGGGTCGGAGCGGTTCATGGGTGACCTCTGTGAGTTCGATTACACGACATTAGATTACGCGACATCTATTCTCGTCAAGAGGGCCGGGCCGGCCGAGCGGCTCGCTGCCCCAGGTCTTCGCCCTCATCTCTCCGGTGCCGGGGATCTGACGCAGACGAGCGAGCTGCCGCATCGTCCGCTCCGCTCGTTCGGGCTCCCGGCCCATGGCGCACTCGCGTTGGCGGTCAGGCAGCCGCTCGGGCCGCGCGCCCTGGTGATGTCCAGCGGATTCGTTTGGGATCCACCGGTTCCTGGACCTGGTGACAGGTGAGCGGTGTCTTTGGTGGCCAGTCGTCCAAGTTCGCTTGACACGACATGCATGTCGTGTAATCTAGTTGCCGTGGCAGTGAGTCGAGTGATGCTTGGGCGCTTCTCTCACCTGGTCGCCCGCGCGCGCGCATTCGAGAATCGCCTCGCCTGGAGCACCGATCGGCTGGTGGACAGTGCGACCGGCTGAGGAATTGCGCTACCTGATCCTTGCCGCGCAGCGGGAGGGCAACCGGATTCTCGGCCAGGCCCTCAAACCGCTGGGAGTCACTCCTTCGCAGGCCGAAGTGCTCAGCCTGCTGCGCGAATGGCAGCCGCTGACGCTGAACGGCCTCGGTGACCTTCTGGTCTGTGAAAGCGGCGGCAGCCCGAGCAGACTCGTCGACCGTCTCGTCGCCGCAGGCCTGGTAGATCGCAAGGTCGCCGCCCACGATCGCCGTCACGTCGAACTCTCGCTCACGCGGGACGGCGTGCGCGTCGCGGAAGACATCGCCGAGATCGAACAGGGCCTCTACGCGATGATCGATACCGCGGCCGAAGGCCACGGCGCGGAACACGTCACCGGATTCCTGCGCTCCTTCGTCAGCGACCTTCCCTCGGGGCGCGCACTGGCTCGCCGGACGGCGATGAGGTCCGACGACTAGGAACCACAGCCCTCGAACCGCCGTCCCTGCGTGCGCAGGGAACCGGCGTACTTCGCCGGTCGGCCGACCTGGCCGGTCGCCTTCCTCTACGGTGGTGGCGGCAGGGTCTCCACGCCGCCCGGGGTTCCAACCGAAGACGCTCCGTGGCCATGGATACGATGAGTAGGCAAGTCATCGCCACGGTAGACGACCTGTGCGCCGCCGGTGCGGCGGTACCGGCGGCGAGCGCGGCGGCTCTGCCGTTGACGGCCCAGGGGGAGGGCGTCATGACCGAGCGCGGCGCGGACGAGATGAGGGAGCAGATCCGGCAGGTCGCCCTCCGGCTCTTCGCACAACTGGGGTACGACAACACCGACCTCCGGTTGATCGGTGATTCGGTCGGCATTTCCCCGGAGGCCGTCGAGGAGTTGACCGGCGGCAAGCGGGAGTTGTACCTCAGCGTCCTTGCCGAGGGCGTCGAGGGTCTCCTCGCGCACATGGACATCGACAGTCCCGACTACACCCCGGACGCCGCGGGCTTCTGCCTGCTGGCCGACCGCTACTTGGCCTACCTCGTCGAACACCCGGAACTGCGGCGCATCTGGATGCAGCGATGGCTGTCGGACGCGGCCGACCTCAGCGACCTGGAGAACACCTACACCGCACCGACCATCGGCCCACTGATCGACCGGTGGCGCCCGGGGTTCCGGCCCGGCGTGGACGTCCACATGGCGATCTTCATGACCTTCTCCGCGATCAATGACTTCGTGGCCGGGGGCGTCGTTCTGGAGGACGGCAAGTGGGTCGGCGCCGAGTCCAGGGCGGCCTGCCAGCGGCTGTCGGACTACGTCCACGAGCACATCGCCACCTACTTCGTGTCCTGACGGGTCCCCGCCTCGGCGAGGAGCCGCCCGTACCGGCCGTGCCCCACGCCCAGCGCGGCGCACCTTCAGGCGCAGCGGCGGAAGCCGGCGCGGCAGGTTGGCGCCCGGTGTCGTGATGTGACTTGGATTACATTCGGGGGTGTCACGGACGGGCTGGGCCTATTTGTCCCATGGGTGTCACCGGCCGGCGCATCGGGCCGGACGGGAATCGACCGTGGGAGTGAGAAGCGATGAACACCACCCAGCGCGGCACCGGGCACCGCGTCGTCATCGTGGGCGGCGGCTACACCGGCATGCTGACGGCGATCCGGCTGGCCCACCGCACCCGGCGGGCCGGCGTGCAGATCACGCTGGTCAACCCCTCGCCGCTCTTCATAGAGCGGCTGCGGCTGCACCAGGTCGCGGCCGGTCACCCGCTGACCGAACACCGCATCCCCGACCTGCTGGCCGGAACCGGTGTGGCCTTCGTCCAGGGCAGGGCGACCGCACTGGACCCCGAGCGCCGCGTCGTGGTGCTCGACGAGGAGGCGGACCGGCTGGAGTACGACACCCTGGTGTACGCGCTCGGCAGCGCGACCGATGTCAGCCGGGTCCCCGGCGCCGACCTGCATGCCTTCACCCTGGACGGGCCGAGGAGCGCGGGTTTCACGGCACGGGTGCGTGAAATCGCCGCGGACCGCGGCACCATCGCGGTGTGCGGTGGCGGGCTGACCGCCGTCGAGGCCGCGGCCGAGATCGCCGAGGCCCACCCCGGCGCCCGGGTGACCCTGATCAGCCGCGGCGAGCCCGGCGCGATGATGGGCGCCAAAGCCCAGGCGTACATGCGCGAGGCCCTCGACCGGCTCGGCGTCACCGTCCGGACGGGAGCGGGCGTGGCCAAGGTGCTGCCCGACGCCGTCGAGCTGGACGACGGCCGGACCGTCGCCTCGGATGCCTGCCTGTGGACCACCGGAGTCACGGTCCCCCAACTGGCCGCGCAGGCGGGGATCGCCGTGGACGAGCACGGCCTGATCCAGGTGGACGCGACCCTGCGGTCGGTCTCCCACCCCGACGTCCACGCCGTCGGCGACGCCGCCGCGGCCCGGATGGCCTGGGGGCCGATCCACGGCACCTGCCAGAGCGGGCTCCCCACCGCCCAGTACACCGCCGACACCATCGCCCGGCTGCTGCGCGGCCGTTCGGTGAAGCCGTTCCGGTTCGGCTACGTCCACCAGCCGGTCAGCCTCGGCCGCCGCGACGCGGTCATCCAGTTCACCCGCGCCGACGACACCCCGCGCCGCGCCTACCTCAAGGGCCGCGCCGCCGTGCTCTACAAGGAGACCATCTCAGGCAGCCCCTTGAAGCTCTACCGGTACAGCAAGCGGATGAACGTCAGCGCGACCTTGTCCCGGGGCGGCCGCGCCACCCGCACACCGGCCGCCTGACCGCCGGGACCCGGCGTGACGGCGACCTCGACCCTGGCGGGCAGGGGTTTCGCCATGGCCGCCGCCCGGTCGGCGGCCCCGGCCCGCCGTCCGGCATCGGCACGCACACCCGAGAGGCTCTGAGGATGAGGAAGATGTCCGGATCAGACCCCTATCTGGAGCATCGCCGGCTCCTGTTCGGCACCGCCTACCGCCTGCTCGGCAGCGTCGCCGACGCCGAGGACGTCCTTCAGGACGCCTGGCTGAACTGGAACGCCGCCGACCGCGCCGCGGTCCGCAACCCGCGGGCCTACCTGGTGCGCATGGTCACCAACCTGGCGCTGAACCGGCTCAACTCCGCCCGCGCCACGCGCGAGACCTACGTCGGCCCCTGGCTGCCCGAGCCCCTGCTGACCTCCCCGGACATCGCACAGGAGACCGAGTTGGCCGACACCGTGTCCACCGCCATGCTGGTCATACTGGAGACCCTCAGCCCCCTCGAACGCGCGGTGTTCGTCCTGCGCGAGGTCTTCGGGTACACCCACGCCGAGATCGCCGACACCCTCGACCGGCCCGAGGCGACCGTCCGCCAGATCGCCCGCCGCGCCCGCACCCACGTCCAGGCCCGCCGGCCGCGCTTCGACGCCGACCCCGTGCAGCGTGAGAAGGTCACCGCCCGCTTCATCGCGGCCTGCTCGGGCGGCGACCTGAACGCCGTCATGCAGCTCCTCGCCCCGGACGTCACCGCGTGGTCCGACGGCGGCGGCAAGGTCACCGCCGCTCTCCGCCCCGTACACGGCCCCGACAACGTCGCCCGCTGGTTCCTGGGCGTCCTGGCCAAGCCCGTCTCGGCGGGCGTCGCCCTGCGGCCGGCCACCATCAACGGCGAGCTCGGCATCCTGGTCACCCTCGACGACCGGCCCCTCGGCGCCCTGACCTACGACCTCGCCGAGGACGGCATCCAGAACCTGCGCCTCCAGATCAACCCGGACAAACTCACCGGCCTGAACCCCGATTCGAGGACATCCGAGAACGAAAGAGGCCGCTGATAACCGGGACGGCCATCCTGCGGAAGAGCTGCTAGGGAGAATCCCAATCGATGTGCCCATCTTCGCAGAAGGTGCCGGGAATTCCCTCCATCTTGGGTGGACGGTCGGGAAGGTCGGCGAACATCCGCGCCGAGAACGGCCACAGGCCGTGCCCGCCGTTGAGAGATATTCCGTTCTTCCCATAGTCGTTGAAGTCGAGCATGAGCTGATGCCGTGGTTCGCCGTAGGTGAGGCAGACCTGCACCAGCGGGCCGGTCTGCTCCCGATCGAGCTCCGCCTGCACAGGGCCACTGAGCGGCTCTGCGAAGTAGCGGACCAGCCACGCGGCGCCCTTGTCGGCGTCCGGACCTCCACGCCGACCCTTATCGTCCATGTCGAGATGGGCCAACCCGGCTGTATCTCGCTGACGGACCTTGGTGATGACCTCGCCGACGCGGACACGGAGATCGGCATCATCGAGCCCACTGAACGTGACGTTCGCCGGCATTTCAGGCGCGCTGACGTGTTGCGAACACGCCGCCAAACCCAATGCCCCGGCTACGACGCCTGAGACCAACAGGAGACAGCGCCACGGGTACTCCATGCGAACAGTGGTCACCGCGCCATCCAAGCAAAACCGATGCCGCTGCGGAGGGCGAACTCGCCTGTGACCAGTGTGAGCAGACCATCGGCGGGGGGCATTCGCCCAGGGTGAAGGACGGTTGTCGTGACCGCCCCGCGCGACCGGACCCTGGTCGCGACCTCGGCCTCATGCTCCATCGCGCAGGCCGCGAGCCAGGTGGCGCGCCAGTTGGCCGAACTGGCCGCTCTCGAAGAACAGGCCGACGCCGATTGGCAGGGCGACCAGCGGCAAGATGAACATCGCCGCGGCGATCCGGTTCTGGTTGCGAGTGTGCGCGCCGAGGGCCCTGACGAATTCCTCGGAGTTCTCCGTGGTTACGGGCCGGGTGCGATAAGTGCACTGAGTGTGCAGGTCAAGCCTGAATCTTCGCCAGGATCGATCCCCTATGTCCGTGAGCAGCGCGGAAGCGGTGTCTGGAGGCAAGAGTCGTCTCGCTTCGATCTCCGGCCAGTTCCGGTTGGCGCTCATCACCCAGATGCAGCCGCCCGCGAACAGCAGGGCGGGCGGCAGGGCGAGTTTGAGCCCGTCCCACAGCCCCACATTGTTGATCATGTACTCGGTGGGGAGGATGGTGAACAGGACGATCGCGGCGATGCTGTGGGCGTCCTGAAGCAGATTCCTCCAAGGCGGCAGCTCCGTAAGGTACCGGTGCCCGCGGCCGGCGGCCCCGCCAAGGAACGTGATGAGGGCGACCAGCAGCAACAGCGCAAGGAGAGCCAGAACAAGGGTCTGCACGACGCCGCGTCCGCCGTGACCGGTCTGAGTTCCGGCGGTCAGGATCCACAGGACCGCGCTGCCCGACAGCAGCGCCAGACCGAGCGCCAAGACCGGCCACACCCGCTCCTGGTGGGAGCCCGACCAGAAGTCTCGGTGGCGCATGTCTCCGCCGGTCTCGGCGATGATGACCCCGGCAGCGAGTTGGCCCACTCCAGGGCTGGGGTCCAACCTGTCCAGGTCTTCGTGCTGCGCGGGTGTCGGATGTTTTTGGGCTAATGCGCGTAAGGTAGCCAACTGATGGAGATTAGCGAAGAGCAGTTGAATGCGCTCCTGGGAGCGTCTGGCTGGTTTCCCGAAAGGAAAGTGGATGTCGCTCCAGCTGTAGAGGCTTGGACCAGAGCGGGATGTGCTGCTTCGGAGGCTGCGCTAGATTTTGTCTCTAGCTTTGATGGACTGTCCGTTCGGTATCCGCGCAGGATTGCGACCCAAGGGTTTCACGATTTGATTCTCAACGCGGCGGCGGCTACGTATGCAGTCCATGGCGACAGAGTGCGAGAGTACGAGCAGCGAACGGGATTTTCGTTGTGCCCTGTAGGGATTGCGGCATCCAACCACTGGTTCTTGCTGATGTCTCCGTCAGGCGCGGTTTTCGGCGGGATAGATCAGTTTTTGTCTCTCTGTGGAGGAGATGGACGCGAGGCGATTTGGAATGTTTGTCGCCATCTAGCGCCTATCAAATTCATCGAATAGTTCCTCCTTCTGAACATGTAGGGCCCCGGGCCGCTGGAGCCGGGGAGTGGAGGGAAGGTCGGGGGTGGCGGGATGTTAGCGGTCGTTGGCATTTGCGCCACTTCTGTCGTGGGGGCGCGGCCAAGATGCTGGTGCGATGCCGTGTGAGATCCCCGTTTCGTCCGCCCGCCGGTCGTGGCGAGACTTTCGACTGCTGTGGGCCGGGCAGAGTGTGAGCCTGGTCGGTGACCAGGTCTTTCTGCTGGCGCTGCCGCTGGCCGCGCTGCAGGAACTGCACTCGGGCACGATGGAGATCGCCGTCCTCGCCGCGCTCGGCAGGTTGCCGTTCCTGCTGATCGGGCTGCCGGCCGGGGTCTGGGTGGCGCGGCTGGGGATGCGGCGATCGATGCTCGGCGCGGACCTCATGCGCGCCCTGGCCGTCCTGTCGCTGCCGGTGGCGGCCTGGCTGGACGTGCTGACGCTGCCGCATCTGCTGCTGGTGGCGCTGGTGACCGGGATCGGCATGGTGTTCTTCCAGGTGGCCTACCAGTCCTACACGCCCACGCTGATCGCAGACGACGAGCGGTTGCATGCCGCCAACACCCGGCTTTCGGTCTCCGAGTCCACCTCGCTGCTCGTCGGCCCGGGCATCGCCGGGGTCATCGTCAGCAGCATGGGGGCCGCTCGGGCGCTGCTCACCGATGCCTGTAGTTACCTCGTCAGCGTGCTGACCCTGGCACTGATCGGGCAGCGCGACCCGGTCTTGGCGGTCCCGGTGGAACGGCGTCCATTGCGGCGGGAAGTCCTTGACGGGCTGCGGTTCGTGGCGCGGCATCCGGTGCTACGGCCGATCATGGTCTGCGGCGCGCTGTACAACCTCGGCGTCGCCATGTACGACTCCCTCCTCGCGGTGTTCGCGGTCAAGCACCTCGGCCTGGACGCCTGGCTGCTCGGCGTGGCTCTCGGGGTCGGCGGCAGCGGATTCCCGCTGGGCGGTCTGCTGGCGCGCTCCATGGCGGACCGCTTCGGTATCGGGCCGTCCCTGACGATCGCCGGCGTGCCCTCGGTGCTCGGGCTGGCCATCGGCGCGGCGTCCGCCGGTCCCTGGCCGGGCGTGCTGCTGGCCGCCGGAACGTTCGTCAACGGAATCGGCCAGGGGATGTTCGCCGTCAACGCCATCACCATCCGGCATCTGGCCACGCCGCCGGAACTGGCCACGCGCGCGACCGCGGTCCACCGCTTCCTCACCTGGGGCACGCTCCCCATCGGCTCAGCCGCCGCCGGACTCGTCGGCACCACGTTCGGCCTGCGAGCAGCGATGCTCGCCGCCGCTGCCACGGCCGCGGTGTGCATGCTGCCACTGCTCGCCCGGCCCTTGCTGCGGACCAAGCGACTCCACCGTCAGCCGGACGCCGCCGTGCAGCCGGTTTGACCACCGGACCACCGTCATCCTGCGACCGGTCGGCGGCCCGCGCCTGATCGATGAGGGCTCCACGCTCCGGCGCGGGAGGGACCTCGGTGACGGCCGCGGCGCCACGGGGTGGCGGACGGAAAAGAATCTTGCTTCGGTTTGACTGGGCCGGAGGCCTTGCGTTTAGGGGGTTTTGGGGTGGCTTTGCAGGTCGGGCGGGTTTTTGGGGCGTGCTTGACGAAATATGGGGTCGCTTGAACCTGTTGGGAGTGTGTAACCGACGGGGAAGCCCGTACGGAGCGCCCGACCAGATCATGAAGGGCGCATCGAGTCCCTGATCATCAGGACGGCCGATCACGGCACGTCCGCCGCCGAGTCCGCAGAGAGCCGATCATGGCCGAGCGGAGCCGGGGACCCACCGAAACACCGGGGTGAATCCGCACCCCCGCCATGCGCGGGGCCGCGGTAGGGCCACTTCCACGCCCGAACCCGACAGCTAACCCGGTAGGCGGACTGGAAGAACTCAGGAGAACCTTGCATGACCGCTCGTAATATCCGCATGCCCAAGCGCATGGGCGCCCGCGTCACCGCCGGAGCCGTCCTCTCCCTGGCAGGTGTGTTCGGGATCACCTCCCTGGCCCCGTCCGCCCAGGCGGACACCAAGCCCGCGAACGCCGCGCAGGCCGCCCCCGCGTCCAAGGCCGACGGCCAGAGCGCCGAGGTCGGCGCCTCCGCGCAGGACGTCATCAAGCTCGCCCGCACGCAGGTCGGCACCCATGAGGACGGCTCGGGCAACAGCAAGTTCAACGACTGGTATGCCGGCTCGCCGCTGGGCGAGCAGAACGCCCACCGCATCGGTGCCAAGAGCGCCTCGGTCTACAAGGGCCAGTCCTGGTGCGACATGTTCGTGTCCTGGCTGGGCCAGAACACCGGCACCAAGGGCATGGGCGCCGACGCCTACACCGTCAGCCACGCCAAGTGGTTCAAGAAGACCGGCCGCTTCGGCGAGACCCCGAAGCCCGGCGCCGTGGTCTTCTTCGCCTGGAACGGCGGCGGCGTCAAGGGTGTCGAGCACGTCGGCATCGTCGTGAAGGACAACCACGACGGCACCATCAAGACCATCGAGGGCAACACCGGTGACGCGGTGAAGCAGAAGGTCCGCGACACCTCCACCGTCGCCGGCTACGGCTACCCCCAGTACCGGTGAGCCCGGGCCGCTCAGCGGCCCCCCAGCCCCGCACCGTCCAGCGGTGCTCCCCCCTTTCTCCATCCCTCCGCGCGATCACACCCACGTCGCGAGCACGCCCACGTGCCGTGCGCCGGGTCCGTCATGCCCGAACGGCGAGCCCCACACGCCCGAAGGCGCGACCCGGCGCCCCGGACCACCGAGCAAAGGATGAACATGCAGCAGCGAGTCGCCCTTATCAGTACCGCCCTCGCCGGCACGCTCGTCGCGGGGGTGGCGGTCGGGACCGCCCAGGGAGCCCTGGCGGACAGCCCGACGGCGCACAAGGTCAGCGGCCAGCAGGCCACCGGCCAGCAGGTCACCGGCCGGCAGATGACCGGCCAGCTGGTCGCCGGTCAGGAGATGGCCGGGAAGCCGGTGGCGGGGGAGCAGGTGACCGGTGAGCAGGTCACCTGGAAGCAGGTGACCGGGAAGCCGGTGACCGCGAAGCAGGTGACCGGGAAGCAGGTCACCGGGCAGCCGGTGTCCGGGCAGCACGACGCGAAGGCACCGCGCCATGCCACCGGCAAGAGCGCTCCGAAGAGCCACGCCGTCCTGTCGGGCAGCACCACCGCGTCCTACTTCTGGGACGACGGCTCGGGCGTGAACGGCGACACCGGCGCCCCCGCCGGCGGCAAGCCGATGCAGAAGGGCCTGTTCGCCAGCCCGAGCTGGCCCATGCACACCAAGGTCAGGGTGTCCTACAAGGACCGCACCGTCACCGGCTTCGTCGGGGACCGCGGGCCGGGCGAGCCGTCGCACCGCGGCGTCATGCTCGACCTCGACACCTACACCTTCCGCCACCTGGTGGACGGCAAGAAGCCGAACAGCAAGTACGACACGGGCACCTCGGCGGGCCACCTGAAGGGCGTCAAGTACGAGGTGCTGTCCTGGGGCCACGGCCCCGGCAAGAAGGGCGCCCCGAAGCCCCTCGGCTGAGCCCCGTCCGGGTGATCCCTCCCAGCCCCCCGATCCTCGCCACAGACCCCGCTCCCGTCCTCGGACGGGAGCGGGGTCCGTCATGTCCGGGCAGGAAATGCCGGCAGCGCCGCCGTCGTCGGCGGACTGTCTCGCGGCGGTTGCCGTCACCCATTGCGCTTGTACAGGATCCTGGTTATTGTTCCGTCCATGTTGGACGCACGGTTCCTTACGCGGAACGGGATGGCCGCCCGGCAATTGGCAGCCGAACTGCTCAACCAGCAGCCGGATTCGCGGTTGCCGAGGATCCGCGACTATGCGGAGCGGCTCGGTGTCGGCAACGGCACGGTGCAGGCGGCCCTGCAATTGCTGGAGAGCACGGGCGCGGTGCAGACCGAGGCGCGCGGGCACCTCGGCACGTACCTGCGGGCCGTCGACCGGACCGGTCTGTGGAAGCTGGCCGGGCTCGGGACGATGCTCGCCGCGATGCCGCTGCCGTACTCGCGCCGCTACGAGGGGCTGGCGACCGGGCTGCGGGAGGCGTTCGAGCATGCGGAGATCCCGTTCGCGCTCACGTTCATGCGGGGCGCGCAGGCCCGGCTGGACGCGCTGCTGGCCGGCAAGGTCGATCTCATCGTGGTGTCCCGGCTGGCGTTCGAGGAGTTCGGGGCGGACTGCCCGATCGCCCAGCTCGCCGACCTCGGCCCCCGCACGTTCGTCGGCGCGCACGGCGTGCTGCTGCGGGCGGGCACGTCGCTGGACGATCCGGGCCTGGCCGTGGCCGTCGACACCAGTTCCGCCGACCAGCAGCGCCTCACCCGGCTGGTCTTCGCCGAACGGCCCGTCCGGTACGTCGAGACGTCGTACATGCAGCTCGGTGAGCTGTTCCGCCGGGGCGAGGTGGACGCGACGGTGTGGAACCTCGACGAGGTCCACCAGCACATCGACGAGGAGGTCACGACGATCCCGTTCGACGAGGTGACCTCCACGGGCCTCGCGGACCGGAACTCCCGCGCCGTCCTCGCCGTCCGCGCCGGCGACTCCCCGGCCCTGGAAGCCGTGCGCGACCGCCTCTCCGCCGAGCTCGTGACCCGCACGCAGCAGGCCGTGCTGTCCGGCGACCGGCTGCCTTCGTACTGATTCACCCTGACAGGAGGCCGTCCCATGGACCGGCAGCTGGCCGAGCGGCTGGAGATCTTCGAGAGGACCGGGCAGGTCGCGCCCGAGATCTGCCGTTTCGTACGAGCCGAGCTCGACGTGCTCGACGCGGCGGGCAGCGAGATCACCGAGGAGAGCGCGGGAACGCTGACCAGCCATCTCCTCCTGGCCTTGCAGCGCGCCCGCGACGGCGGGGCGCTGACCGAGTTCACCGCCGACGAGACCGTCCGGGCGGAGCTTGCCGGCCACCCGGACGCGCTGGAGCAGGCGGCGGCGCTGGCGGAGCGGGCCGAGTCCGCGCTGGACGTCGTCCTGCCCGGTCAGGAGGTCCGCTTCCTCGCTCTGCACCTGGCCCTGCTACGACAACGAGAGGCGATGCGATGACGAAGATCCTGGTGGGGGGCGTCGGCAAGGTCGACGTGGCGAAGCGGCTCGAGGAGCTCGGCGGCTTCGAGGTCGTCGTGACCAACGACATGGACGCCGCCACCCGGCTGATGGCCGGCCAGGCCGACTACTACATCGGAACGTGCCACACCGGGGCCGGGGGCTCCCTGGGCGTGCTCGTCGGGCTGCTCGGCGCGGCCCGGTGCTTCACCTTCGGCCGGGGGCAGGCCGCCGAGGCCGACGCCGAAGCCGCGATCGCCGAGGGCAGGGTCGCCTTCGGCTTCTCGATCGACCAGATCGACCAGGTGGTCCCGATCCTCGCCGGGGCCATCCACGAACGGCGGCGGAACGGGTGACCGGCCCGTTCTGACCAGTTTCCCCTCGGAGGCAGCCATGCCCTATGCCCTCTACACCCCCGCGGCGGCGGACAAACTCGACTTCTCCCTGGCGCAGAGCCTCACCGTCATCGCCCTCTGCGCGCTCACCGCACTGATCTCGAACATGGCGCTCGCCGTCTTCAACGACGGCGCCCGCCCCTTCCTGCTGGACTTCATCCGCGGCAACACCAGACGCGGCGAGATGACCGCGGTGTCGTTCGGCCTGTCGGCCGGCTTCGTCTTCGGGCTCGGGGCCCCGATGGCGCTGTCGACGGGGGTCCTCAACCCGTGGCTGCTGTTCCTGCCCACCGACATCCTGGGCCTGTTCGCGCCCCGCCGTTGGCTGGCGCCGATCCTGGGCGGGGCCTGGGGCGCGGTCGTGGTGTTCGGGCTGTCGGGGGCCAACAACGCGGCGCACGACCTGCCGGTCGACTTCCTCACCGCGATGCAGGAGATGGCGACGCCGATCCTCTTCCTGTTCCTGCTGTTCCCCGTCATCGCGATCGCGAGCCAGTTCGGACGGGTGCGCGGGGCGGTCACCTTCGCCGTGGAGATCGCCATCGTCGTGGTCTCCATGAAGGTCTGGCCGGACCAGTTCCCGGGCGCGCTGGCCATGGCCGCGGGCGTGCTGATGCTGCTCGGCTTCGCCCTGGCCAAGGACCTGCGGGCCCGGCGCGCCGCCGCGGCCCCGCCGAAGCCGGCCGACGCGCCCGGCGCCGCGCGGATCCCGCTGGAGGACAAGGCGGACGACGAGCCCGCCGCGGACCCGATGGCCTCGTTGTTCGGGGCCAACGCCGAGCGGCTGCGCCGGCACCTGCCCTGGTTCGCGCTGCTCGGCGCCGTCCTCGCCGCGATGGTCAACATGCACATCTTCGGCGGGGGCGAGGCGACGAGCTTCCTGGTGGCCAAGGGCGACTACGGCGAGGCCGCCCAGGTCGATTTCTACCGGGCGTTCGGCTTCCTGCCGCTCATCGCGACGACCGCGCTGGCCAGCGGCGCGTACCAGACCGTCGGCTTCACCTTCGTCTACCCGCTGGCGTACCTGGCGCCGAACGTGGCCGTGGCGGCGGTCGGCGGCGCCGTCCTGTTCACGGTGGAGGTCCTCGCGCTGTCCTACATCGGCAAGGGGCTGACGATGCTCCCGTCGATCCGGGACGCCTCCGACCACCTGCGCAGCGCGATCGGCAAGACGCTGGAGATCGCCATCCTGTTCGGCGCGATCGCGGCCGCCGCGAAGATGGGCGGCGGCCTCGGGATCACCCTCGTCGGCGGGCTCTACCTGCTGAACGAGTCGATCGGACGGCCGATCGTCCGGCTCGCGGCGGGCCCGGCGGCCGTCGTCGTCGCGGGCATCGTCCTGAACGTCCTGCACTGGCTCGACCTGTTCACTCCGCTGAAGGGCTGACATGAGGCTGAGGACCGTACTCGGGGAGGTCCCGGCACCGCCTGGACCGGTGCTCGTCCACGAACACCTGCGCCTCGACCTGCGCGGGCCGCGCGGACGCGCACCGGATCCGGCGGCGTCGCTCGACGACGAGGCGGCGGTCGGCGGCGAACTGGCGGCGCTGCGGCGCTCGCACGGCCTGGCGGTCGTGGTCGAGCTGACCTGCCTCGGCATGGGACGGGACGCCGCCGCGCTCGCCCGGATCAGCGAGCGGGCCGGAGTGGCGGTGGTGGCCGCGACCGGGTTCTACCACGGCGCCTTCCACCCGTCCTACGTCGCCGGGGCGAGCACCGCCGACCTCGCGCGGCGGCTGCTCACCGAGGTCGAGGACGGCCTGGACGGCACCGGGATCCGGCCGGGCGTGATCGGCGAGGTCGGCACGGGCGGCGAGCGGCCCTCCCGGGACGAGGAGCGCTGCCTCCGCGCCGCGGCCTCGGCCGCCGTCCGCTCGGGGCTGCCGGTCGCCACCCACGCCCACCTGGGCCGAGGCGGGCTCGTCCAGCTCGACGTCCTGGCCTCCGAGGGGTTGGCGCCCCACCGGATCAGCATTGGGCACCAGGACCTGCTGGACGACGCGGCGACCCACCGCAAGCTCGCCGAGGCCGGCGCGTACGTCGCGTTCGACACGGTCGGCAAGTCGTCCTACCAGAGCGAAGACGTGCGGCTCCGGCGGGCTCTGGACCTGATCGAGGCCGGGCACGCCGACCGGCTGCTGCTCAGCAACGACGTCTCCAGGGCCGGCTACCTGAAGGCGAACGGCGGCGGCGGGTACGGCGCCGTCTTCGACTCCTTCGTGCCGCGGCTCGCCGCGGCGGGCGTCGGCGAGCCGGCGCTGCGCCTGATCCTGCACGACAATCCCATCCGGTTCCTGACCTCGGGGGAGGCTCGATGACCGCGCCGGAGCTGCGCGAGACCCACCCGCTGCCGACCGTCTCGCTGGAGGAGGCGACGGCCCGGCAGTTCCGGCTCCTGGAATGTGTGGCGGACCACTTCGACGGGCGGCAGCTGTTCACCGCCGATGTCGGCGTCACCCCCCGGTGGGGGCGGCCGGACGCCACCCGCCGGACGGAGGCGGCCCTGGCCGACTTCTTCGGCGCCCCGGCCGCGGTCCTCGTCCAGGGCGCGGGCAGCGGCGCGATCAGGGCGATGCTGACCGCGGCCCTGGAGCCGGGCGACCCCCTGATCGTGCATTCCGCGCCCGCCTACGCGACCACCGCGACGGCCTTCCGCTCGATGGGCCTCGACCTGGTCGAGACCGACTTCAACTCCTCCGCCGCCAAGGCCGCGGCCTCCTACGTCTACATCCAGCATTCGCGGCAGCGCCCGGAGGACTCCTACGATCCGGCCGAGGTGATCGCCCGGTACGCGGACCTGGGCGTGCGGGCCCTGGTCGACGACAACTACGCGGCGTTCCGCACGCCGCGCGCCGGTGTCGAGATGGGGGCGGAGGCGTCGGCGCTGTCGCTGTTCAAGCTGCTCGGGCCCGAGGGCGTCGGACTGGTCGTCGGTTCGCACGACCTCGTCGACCGGATCCACGCCGACAACTACTCCGGCGGCGGGCAGGTCCAGGGACCGCAGGCGCTCGACGCCCTGCGCGCGCTCACCCACGTCCCCGTCCTGTGGGCCGTGCAGTCCGCCGCCATCACCGAGATCGCGGAACGGCTCGGCGCGGGCGAGGTGCCCGGCGTGGCGCAGGTGCGCATCGCCAACGCCCAGGACCGGTGCGTGCTCGTCCGGCTGGACGCCCCGGTCGCCCGGCAGGTCATCGAGGCCGCGGCCGGGTACGGGGCGGCTCCCTACCCGGTCGGGTCCAACTCCCGGTACGAGATCGCCCCGCTCTTCTACCGCCTCTCCGAGACCTTCCTGGCCGGTTCCCCCGAGCTGGCCGACTGGACGATCCGGATCAACCCGATGCGGTCCGGAGCCGACCTCGTCATCAGGATCCTGGGCAGCGCGCTGAGGGAGATCCGGTGTTCCTGACCGCGACGACGACGCGCAACCCGCGGCTCGTGGACGCCGCGGTCGGGCTCCACCGCGACGGACGCGTCCCGCCCGACACGTATCTGGTCGACCTGGACGCCGTCGCGGCCAACACCGCCGCGCTCGCAGCCGTGGCCGCCGCCCACGGCGTCCGGCTGTGGCCGGTGTTCAAGCACGTGGGACGCAACCCGTACGTGATCAGGACGGTGGCCGGGCACCTGCCGGACGCCGCCGCCATCGACCTTCGCGACGCCCACGCGGTCCGGCGGGCCGGGGCGCGGCTCGGCAACGTCGGCCACCTGGTCCAGCTTCCGATCGGCGCCGTGGACGAGGTGCTGTCGTGGCGCCCCGAGCACGTCACCGTCTTCGGCGTAGAGCAGGCCCGTGCGGTCTCCGCCGCGGCGGCCCGTCTCGGGATCACCCAGCCGCTCCTGGCCCGCGTCGTCGCCGCGACCGACCACATCTACCCCGGTCAGGAAGGCGGCGTCCCCCTGCCCGACATCGAGAAGTTCGCCGCCGAGGTCGGCGGCCTGGACGCCGTCTCCCTTGAGGGCGTCACCTCCTTCCCCTGCCTGCTCTACGACGAGTCGGCCGGAGCCATCACCCCGACCCCGAACCTGCGGACCCTGCTGACCGCCAGGTCCCGCCTCGCCGCGGCCGGGTCGCCGATCCGCTCGATCAGCGCGCCCAGCGTGACGGCCGCCGCGAGCATCCCCCTGCTGGCCGCCCACGGTGTCACGCACGGGGAGCCCGGTCATGCCCTCACCGGGACGACTCCGCTGCACGCCGCCGACCTCGACCAGCCCGAGATCCCCGCGCTCGTCTACGTCTCCGAGATCGCGCACATTCTGCCGGACGGCCGGCCCGCGATCCTCGGCGGCGGTTTCTACCCGCGAGGCCGTCCGGACGAGGCCCTCGTGTTCCCCGGCATCGGCGAACCCCTCACCCTCCCGGTCGAGCCCGCGCCGCCCGAGAACATCGACTACTACCGCCTGCTAGGCGCCCCGTCCTCGGGACCGCCGCTCCGGGTGGGCGACACCGTCGTCCTGGCCTTCCGCACGCAGATCTTCGTGACCCGCAGCGCGGTCGGCGCCGTCCAGGGCGTCGCCTCCGGCAAGCCTCGCCTCCTCGGCCTCGCGGACTCCCAAGGGCGGCCCTGGTGAGCCGCGCCGTCATCCTGGTCATCGACGGCCTCGGCGTCGGCGCCATGCCCGACGCCGCCGCCCTCCGTCCCGGCGACGCCGCCGCGCACACCCTCGGCCACGTCCTGGACGCCGCGAGCGGCGCTCCACGCCTTCCCGCACTCGCCGCTCTCGGCCTCGCACTGCTGCACCCGCACGAGAGCCTGGACCACCCCATCCTCCCCGGTGCGGCCGCCGGACGTTCCGCCCTGGGCTATCCCGGCGCGGACACCTTCGCCGGCCACCAGACCATGATGGGCACCGACATGAGCGGGACGGCCCTCGCCCGCTTCGCCGACCACCTCGACACCGTCGCGTCCGCCCTGCGGTCGGCCGGTCACGAGGCGCGCGCCCTGGACGGCCTGCCCGTCCTCCTCGTGGACGGGCGCGCCGTCGTCGGCGACAACCTGGAGGCGGATCCCGGTCTCACCTGGAACGTGAGCGCCCGGCTGGACGACCTGCCGTTCGAGGAGGTCCTCGCCATCGCCCGGACGGTGCGCGGCGTCGCCCCGACCGCCCGGGTGATCGCGGTCGGCGGTCGCAGCACCGAACCGCTGCTGCGCTCCGTCCGGTCGGGCGCGGACGGCACGGCGGGCCTCGACACCCCCGCCTCGGGCTTCTACGTCAACGACGGCCTCGAGGTCGCCCACCTCGGCGTGCGGATCGACCACACCCGCCAGCTTCCCTCGCGCGCCGCCGCGGCGGGCGTCCCGGTGACCCTCGTCGGGAAGGCCGCCGACATCATCGTGTGCCCGGACGCCGTGCGGCGCCCGGCCGTCGAGACCGCCGAAGTGCTCAAGGAGACCTTCACGGCCCTCACCCGCACGGACAGCGCTCTCGTCGTGGCGAACGTCCAGGAGACCGACCTGGCCGGGCACCAGCAGGACGCCCACCGATACGCGTCGCTTCTGCAGGAGATCGACGCCGGACTGTCCCCGCTCCTCGATGCCCTGCGCCCCGGCGACCACCTGATCGTCACCGGGGACCACGGCAACGATCCGACGATCGGCCACCCGTTCCACACCAGGGAGTTCGTCCCCGTCCTCAGCCACGCCCCGGGGTCGCCGTCGAGACCCCGGGCATTGCCGGACGCCACCAGCCTGTCCAACATCGCCCTCGCAGCCGCCCGAGCCCTGGGCGTCCCTTCCTGACCCGAGGACGCCCTCACACCGCTCGCGACTGATCGAAAACAGGTGCCGGGGGATGCAACATCGCGGCGCTCCCTGCGTCTCTTGGCGTGGACTCAAAACTGGATCTTCTGCTCGGGGAACGCCCGGCCACGGCCGAGCGTCCCGGCCCGCCCGCCGAAGACGCAGGTCGGCGAGGGGAGGCGGGGGGAGGGCATCGGAGGGCCTGGATCCTTCCCTCGGTGCCCGCCCTGCTGGCGCTGGCGATGGGCCTCTGGGGCGCTGGACGGTTGCCGTTGTGGCGTGACGAGGCGATCACCTCCGAGATCGCCCGCCGCTCGACCCCCGACATCCTGTGGTGCGCCTGGCACATCGACGCCGTCCATGCCGCCTACTACCTGCTCATGCACTGCGTCGTGCAGGTGTTCGGGGCCGGCGAGTTCGCGCTGCGGATCCCCTCGATCGCGGCGTTCGCGGCCACGGCGGCGGGCGTCACCGTCCTCGGCCGCAGGATCGTGTCCGGGCCCGTCGGGCTGGTCGCCGGCCTGCTCTGCGCCGGCGCTCCGTTCGCCAGCCACTACGCGCACGAGGCCCGGTCCTACTCCCTTGTCGCGGCGCTCACCGTGTGGCTGACCGTCATGTTCGTGGATCTGGCGGAACGTGGCTCCCGGCGCCGGTACGCCGCGTACGGCGCGGGCATCGCCCTGCTGGGGCTGGTCCATCTGTTCGCCCTGCTCGTCGTGCCCGCCCACCTGGCGACCCTGCTGCTGGCGCGCCGCACCAGGCCGATGCTGCGCAGGTGGTCCGCCGCCGCGGCGGGAGCGGTCGTCGCGGTGAGCCCGCTGATCGCGCTGGCCGTGACCCAGCGCAACGCCCTGGACTGGCTGACGCGTCCGGGATGGCGCGACGCGCTCTACCTGGCCGAGGCGTTCACCGGCCCCCCGATCGCGGCGTACCTTCTCGGCGCGGCGATGGCGGTGGGCCTGGTCACGGCGCCGCGCCGCGGTCCGATCGGCCTGCAGGCCCTGGCCCTGCCGTGGCTGCTGCTGCCCGCGACGGTGCTGCTCCTGGTCTCCCAGTTCCATCCCTTCTACACGAACCGCTACGTGATCGGCAGCCTCCCCGCCATGGCGCTGCTCGCCGCCGCGGGACTCGCCCGGCTGCCCCGCCGGACGTGGATCGCGCCGCTCGTCGCGATGGCCGTCCTGCTGGCACCGCTGCACGTCGAGCAGCGCCGTCCGGAGAACTGGTGGGACGACCTCCGCGGGGCCGCGGCGATCGTCGAGCGGGAGGCCCGGCCGGGCGACGCGATCCTCTTCCTCACGGCGGACCGGCGTTCGGTCGCCGAGGCGTACCCGGACGAGTTCCGCGGGTTGCGCGACATCGCACTGCGGCGGACCCCCGCCCAGGCGGGCAACTTCGGCGGCACCGAGTTCGAACCGGCCGAGATCGGCCGTCGGCTGACCGGCGCCGCGACGACCCGGGTCTGGCTGCTGGAGGGGCCCTGGCGCGTGCCGTCGCTCGTCCCGCGGGACCGCGCGAAGGTCGACGTCCTCCAGCGGCACTTCCAGCAGGCCGGTGTGTGGCGCGTCCGCGGCATCACGCTGTCGCTGTTCCAGCGGGAGACGGCCCGCCCCGAAAAAGTCGGGCCGCCCGTGCAACATCAGCGCCCCGGACGCGTCTCTTCCCCGTGAGCCTCCTCAAATTCCGCCAGGACGGCCCCCCGGACCTGATGGTGCATTCCCCCGAGAGAGCGGTGACGCAGTTGTACGAAGCGCACGCGCTGGACCTCGTCAGGCTGGCCCTGGTGATGGTCGGCGACAGGCCGACGGCCGAGGACGTCGTCCAGGACTCCTTCCTAGGCCTGTACCAGCGGTGGGGCCGGCTGAAGGACCCCGACAAGGCCCTGACCTACCTGAGGTCGTCGGTGCTCAACAACTGCCGGTCGGTGCTGCGCCGCCGGGGCCGCCGCCTTCTCGGCGCCCAGGACCCGCCCGTCGCGTCGGCGGAGAGCCGGGTCCTGGGCCGGGAGCAGGGCAGGGAGATCCTCGACGCGCTGCGCCGCCTCCCGCACCGGCAGCGGGAGACGCTGGTGCTCCGGTTCGTCCTCGAACTGTCCGAGGAGGAGACCGCGCAGGTCATGCGGGTGAGCCGGGGCACCGTCCGGTCCAACACGTCCCGCGGGCGGACCGCCCTTGAGCGCATGCTGGGAGAGACCCTGTGAACGTCGAACGGCTGCTGAAGGACGCCGCCGCCGCCGAGACGCGCGAGGTGACGCGCGAGTCGCTGCCGCCCCTGGTCCTGCCCGCCGCCCGCCGCCGCCGGCCGGCGGGACGGTGGATCGTGCCGGTCGCCGCCGCCTTCACCGTGATCATGGTCGCGGTCGTGACCGTCGCCTTCCGCGGCGTCCTGCGCGGCCCGGAGGCGCTCGGCGAGCACGAAGGCCCCCCGTACTTCCTTGCGACCCACCGGAAGGGCGGCGTCGGGGTCTTCGACTCCTGGACCGGACGCATGATCGACGACATCAAGCCCCGTGCCGGGCACTACGCCGCGCTCGCCGTCTCGGCCGACCGGCGCACCGCCTTCCTCGCCGACGAGTCCGGCCCCTGCCGCACCCGCATCGACAAGGTGACCCTGCGCCGCGACGGGACCGTGGCGCGCAGGACGACCCTGCCCGGCGGGTTCGACACCAGGGTGGCCGAGATGGCCGCCACGGCGGACGGCGGCCGCCTCGCGATCGTCTTCAACAACTTCACCGGTTGCCGCGGCGACGACATTGCGGTCGTCGAATCCTCGTCCGGTGCCCGCCGGGGATGGCGTCTGCCGTCACCGAGCGGCGGCTCTCCGGAGTACGTGCAGTTCCCGTCATGGGCGACGGACGGCCGCACCCTCTTCTTCGTCACCGACGCTCCGGAGGACCCCCAGGCGGTGTACACCGGCATCGTCCTGCGTGAGCTCGACACCCGCACGACGGGCACCGACCTCGCCCACGCCCGCGCCGTCCTGAGGAGCACCGACGACCTGTCCTCCTTCCGGCCGTCCCCGGACGGGCGTACCGTCACGGCGATCAAGCAGAACACCGACATCGACGACGGGAAATTCAGGTCCGTCGCGATCGTGGAGCTGCCCCTCCTCGGGGACGGGTCCCGCAAGGCGCCCGTCCGCGAGCTCGCCCGCATGACGGCCGGGCAGATCGCGCCCGCGGCACCGGTGGACTTCCGGACCGCCCTCGACGGGACCGGCAGGCACCTCCTCGTCAGCTCGCGCCACGACCGGGCCGTCTTCCGCATGGACGACGGCCGCTTCCGCCGCCTCCCCGACATGCACCGCACAGACCTGGGCCTGATCGCCTGGTAGGCC
The DNA here is from genome assembly GCF_040649235.1 of Spirillospora sp. NPDC049024. Taxonomy (NCBI): domain Bacteria; kingdom Bacillati; phylum Actinomycetota; class Actinomycetes; order Streptosporangiales; family Thermomonosporaceae; genus Spirillospora; species Spirillospora sp. NPDC049024. The sequence goes on along the minus strand of NZ_JBEZFD010000016.1, from coordinate 82,243 downwards.
CCCATGCTCAGGGGGCGCGGGCTCGGCTGGTCGGGGTATCGATGCCGGGTTGGGGGAAGGTCGGCAGGCGAGGTGTCGGCGGTCGGCGCGGAGCGCTGGGATCTGGACGGAGGCGTTGAGTCTTGTTCGCCTCGGTCGTGTCGTGGGTGGCCGGGCCGGCCCAGGCGTTGGAGCACACGTCGTAGCCGTGATCGGCCCCGGCATGCCCGCCGAACGCGCCAAGGCCTGACGAACCGACCGGTTCGGGAGTGGCCGATTCCTTTTCGTGGCGGGTGCGGTCTACAAGGTAGGAGGCGCGACGGCTGGGTCGGTCTCTCTCATGTAAGCCGAGAAGGAAAGGCCGATCGCCGATGAGCGTCCCCGCGACCATGCGCGCGCTGCAGCAGATCTCCCTCAACGGCCCGCAGGACATGCGCCTGATCACCGATGCGCCGGTGCCGCGCCCCGGCCGGGATGAGGTCCTGATCCGCGTCACCGCGGCCGGGGTCAACTTCGCCGACGTCTCGAAGGCGCACGGCACGTTCGCAGGCGGTCCGCGGCCGCCGTACCTGGCGGGTTTCGAGGCGGCCGGCGAGGTCGTCGCGGTGGGCGGGGCGGTGACCGGCCCGCAACCGGGGGCCCGGGTCGTCGGTGTCGGAACCGGCGCCTTCGCCGAGTTCATGGTCCTGCCCGCGGCCGGTGCGGTGCCGGTGCCGACGGGCTGGACGGAGCAGCAGGCGCTGGGTCTGGTCGTGAACTGGCCCACCGCGCTGGCGGCGCTCAAGCCTCTTGGCGGGATCTCTCCGGGGCAGGTCGTGCTGATCCAGGCCGCGGCGGGCGGGACCGGCCAGGCCGCGGTGCGGCTGGCCAAGCACTACGGTGCGACGGTCATCGCCACCGCCTCGCCCGGCAAGCACGAGACGGTGCTGGCGCTGGGAGCCGACCACGTCCTGGACTCCCTCGGCGGCGACCTCACCGCCGAGGTGATGGAGCTGACCGGCGGTTCCGGCGTCGATGTGGTTCTGGAGTCTGCCGGCGGCGCCGCCTTCGCCGCCGGCCTGGCCACGGCCAAGCGGGTCACCGGGAAGGTCATCGTCTACGGCACGGCAGGCGGCGAAGCGCCGATCACCAACTGGGAACTGGTGTACAAGCACCAGGTCCAGATCATCGGCCTGAACATCGGCGTGCTGATCCAGGCCGCACCGCAGATCTTCGGCGAGCTGATGGGGGAGCTGTCCGCGCTGATCGCGGCCGGCGTCCTCGCCCCCGGCCAGCCCACCGCCTATGACCTGGCCGACGGCCCGAAAGCGCTGACGGAACTGGAAGCCCGCGCCACCGTCGGCAAACTGGCCCTGCTGCCCTGAGAAACCCCTAATGCCGCGCTGGTGCCGTCGCACACCGGAGGCTTCCATGACAGGAGTTGAAACAGATGACCGCAGCCGTGGAACCGGCCTCTGAGCAGACGGCGCGATTCGTCGTGATGTATGACACCCCCTCCGACATCGACGTGTTCGAACGGCACTACAGAGACGTCCACATCCCGTTGGCGAAACGGTATCCGGGCCTGCGTCGCTTCACGCGCAGTCATGACCCCGCGGCCGTCATCGGCGAACCCTGCTACATGGTCGTGATGCTCGACTGGGACGACATGGCCGCGCTGGAGGCCGCGCTCGGCTCCGAGATCGGGCGGCGCACCGCCGAGGACGCCGCAACGAACCTGGCCCCCTACGCCGCCTTCCGGGGCATGATCCTGCAGCTCGATGAGGTCTGATCGCGGACGCCGCCTCTGCGGAAGGGCGCCCGCGTCATCGGCAGCGGCCGACGCGGGCCGGGCGTCGTCGGCTGCGCCGGCACGCGGACCGCGCCCGAAGTGCCACGTGGCTAGGCTCGCGGCGTGACATCGGATCTGCGGGCGGCACCGAATCGAGACCGGTTCACCGCCGAGACCGAGCGGTTCCGCCGCGAGCTGCTGGCGCACTGCTACCGCATGGTCGGCTCGGCGCACGATGCCGAGGACCTGGTGCAGGAGAGCTACCTGCGGGCGTGGCGGTCCTACTCGGGTTTCGAAGGCCGGGCGTCGATCCGGTCCTGGCTCTACAAGATCGCCACCAACGTCTGCCTGACGGCGTTGAAGCCGCGCCCGATCCGGGTGCTGCCCTCGGGGCTGGCCGGCCCGGACGACCGCCCCGATCACCCGCCGAACCCTCTTGCGCCGGGCGAGGTCTCGTGGCTGGAACCGCTGCCGGACGCATGGATCGCCCCGCCCGCCGACGATCCCGCCGCGGTGATGGTCGAACGCGAGTCGGTGCGGCTGGCGCTCATCGCGAGCCTGCAGCACCTGCCCGCCCGCCAGCGCGCGATCCTCATCCTGCGCGAAGTGCTGGCGTTCTCGGCGGCCGAGACCGCGGAGATCCTCGACACCACCACGGCGGCGGTCAAGAGCGGCCTGCAGCGCGCCCGTGCCCGGCTGGACGAACTGGAGCCGGACCCCGAGCGACTGCTCGAACCGACCGACCAAAGGGCACGCGCGCTGCTCGACGGCTACATCGCGGCCTTCGAGCGCTCCGATGCCGGCCTGATGGAACAGGTGCTGCGCGCGGACGCCACGCTGGAGGCGACGCCATTCCGCGACTGGCAGTCGGGAAAGGCGATGTGCATCCGCATGCTCGACGCGTACGTGCTGGGCGCACCGGGCGACTGGCGGATGCTCGCCACTGTGGCCAACGGCCAACCCGCCGCCGTCGTATACCACCGCGATGCCGACGGCGCGCTCCGAGCCGACGGCGTAGTGCTCCTGGCCCCTACCGCCACCGGCGTCTCGAGCGTGGTCAAGTTCCACGATCCCGCACTGGTCACGACGTTCGGCTTCCCAGACGTCCTCGCACCCTGACCAACTGACCACGGCGGTGCCGGTCAGGCGGTGGTTCTGGTGTTGGGGGCGGCTGCTGAGTCGACCCACCACAGGGCGGCCAGCGCTACGGCCTGCACGCTCAGGACGACCGGTACCAGGGCGGCGTGGGCGTGGCCGTAGAGGGCGCCGAGGGCTGCTCCGCCGACGAGCCAGGCGGTTCCGTAGACCGCGGCGAAGGCGCCGTAGGCCGTCGGGCGGCGTGCGGCCGGGACGAGGTCGGCGACCGCCGCCCGCATCGTCGACTCCTGTACGCCCATCGCCGCGCCCCACAGCGCCGCGCCCGCCAGCACCGGGAACAGCGAGCCGGCGAACGCCAGTGCGGTGCCGGCGCCGGCCAGCACCGGCAGCGTCACCAGGACGCGCAGACCCCACCGGTCGAACAGCCGGCCCGTCGCCAGCGCCGCCACCGCGTCGACCGCCATCGCCCCGGCGTACACCAGAGGCACCGCCTGTGGCCTCAGCAGGTCCGCCTCCACCAAGTGGAACCCGATCAGCCCGAACGTGGCGAACCCCGCCATCGTCACGGCGGAGAACACCGCGTAGCGCCAGAAGACCCGGCCCAGCCCCGCCAGCGGAGCACGGCCGCGCACCGCCGCGGATCCCAGCGCCGGAGTCTCGGCGGGTGTCCGCTCGGCGCCGTCCTCGTAGACCCGCGGGTCGGGGACGCGGTGGGCCAGCCAGAGGAGAACGATCATGACCGCGATGCCGGGGACCGCCAGGATCGCGAAGCCCAGGCTGTACCCGTGCCAGGCGACCGCCGCCGCGACCAGCAGCGGACCCGCGAACGCGCCCGTCTGGTCCAGCGCTTCGTGCACGGCGAACGCCGTCCCGCGTCCCATCGGGCTTCCGGCGTGGGAGAGCAGCGTGTCCTTGGCCGGGCTGCGTGTGGCCTTGCCCACCCGTTCGGCCACCACGAGCACGCATGCCCCGGCGAGCCCGACCGGGAGCGCCAGCGCCGGCACCGCCACGACCGTCAGGCCGTACCCGGCGATCGTCCAGGCCCAGTACCGGCCCGACCACTCCGCCGCCGGGCCGCTCACCAGCCGGAGAACCAGGCCCGCCGCCTCGCCGGCGCCCGTCACCACTCCCACCAGGACGGCGCCCGCGCCGAGCGATCCCAGATAGGGACCGGTGATCGATCGGGCCCCCTCGTAGACGGCGTCCGCCAGGAGGCTGACCACACCGAAGACCACGACGAACCGCCACGGCGACAACGCCGCAGCCCGTCCGGAAGCCGCCCGCTCGGCGCCGGCCCCCGAAGCATCACCGGTGTGTTCGCGAGCGTTATCGCCGGCCATGGGCTTCTCCTACCGGGCATACAAGAGGGACACAAGGTAGGGACTGTTGGCGGAGCCAACCACGCGGTCGCGCACTTGTGGCCGCAGGCGCTGGTGCTGACCGGCATCGTGCGTCTCTGCTACGCAACTCCTTACGCTACGCCTCCCGTAGCGGTGGCTGGAGTTCGCCGAGTACCGGGGAAACAAACGCCCCGGTACTGTCCGAATGCCTAGAGGTCGAGCATCAGTGCGCGGTGGTCGGACACCTCAGGCCGGGCGATGATCTCGAACCGCCGGACGGCGCCGGGGTCGGAGATCAGCATGTAGCTCGCGTGGCGTAGCGGCTTGGGGTAGCGCGACGTTCTCGTGTCGGCGTCCTTGACGAGGTCGACCAGGCCGAGCTTGGCGAGGATCTGGAACGTCTCGCTGCCGGGCAGCAGGTTCAGGTCGCCGCAGACCACGGTCAGGTCGCCATCTTGGCGGATGCCGGTGATGAGGTCGGCGAGTCGGTCGGCCTGTGCTCTCCGGGCGGGAGTGTCGGCCTTCCCGTTCGGATCCCGCAGGCCGTGCAGGTGGGCGATGGTGACGAACCGCTGGGCCCGGCGGTCGAAGACACGCAGTGCCTGGGCGGCGCGGGGGCGGTCACCGGTTGGCCAGTGGCTCCGGTACTCGACGTAGTCGCCGTGCACGAAGGCCGTTCGGATGCCGACGAGGGGATAGGCGGGGGCCGTGAGGGCCATCAGTCCGAACTCCTGCTGATGCAGGTCGCCGGCCTGATCCTGGACGGGGCCGGCGTCGCTGGGGGTGAAGACCGCGTGGTGCCCGGGAAACAGCGAACGGACGTCGGAGAGGAGATCCGCCCGCTGTGGCAGTGACCTTTCGGCGTCGTCGAAGCGCGTCCAGCCGTTGGCGGTCGGGGTGTGGGTCGCCTCCTGGAGGCAGAGGACGTCGGTGTCGTTGGTGGCGAGCCAGCGGCTGAGGTCGTCGAACATCGCGCCGCCCCAGGCGTTGAGAGAGATGATCCGCACGGGACACGAACCTAGCCCCGCGGGGCAGGGCGATGGCCGTCCTAGGCCCGGCGGAGCTTCGTCGCGTGCGATCGGGCGGTGGCCGCGGTGGCCGCGTCGCCGAGGGCCTCGGCCACGGCGGCGTGCTTGAGCCAGTTGAACGGGCTGGCGGGCCGTATGCTGATCCGCTCGCTGACCAGGACGCGGGCCAGATCGAGGCGGCCGGACCGGAGGGCGGCCTCCAGCAGGGTCTTCTGCAGCGCGTCGCGTTGCGCGTGGCTGCCGCCGAATTCGTTGACGCGGTGCCTGACGGGGGCGAGGAGGTCGACGGCGGCGGCGTAGTCGCCGCGGCCGAAGGCCACCAGGGCGCGGCAGGCCGGGAGGCCGACGCGTGCGGTCATCGCCTGGTTGGTGACATCGGGCAGGGGAGCGGCCAGGTAGGACTCGCGGTCGGCGATCAGCCGGTCGGCGTCGCCGAAGCGGCCGGCGCCGACGAAGGACATCACCGCGTGCATGTCGTTGAACGCGTAGAACGGTTCCCGGGCTTTGGGCGCCCATCCGTCGGCCAGGGCGTTCCACCTCGCGGTCTGGTCATCGCCTTCGAGGAGCAGCCGCCAGAGCAGGGCGGCGGCGTCCAGCAGCTCCATCGCGGTGCCCGTCGACTCCGGGCCGTGGAGCACGGCGTCGTAGATCTCCAGGGCCCGGGCCGCGTCCCCCGCCTCCAGTGCGTAGAGCGCGTAGTGCCACCACGCGTGCACGTTGAAGAACGTGCCGGTCGACCAGTCGGCCAGACGTTCGTCCATGTAGCCGATTCCTCGCCGGAACCGGCCCTGCATCTCGTAGGTGTGGACGACCGCGTGGATGCCCCACACGTCCTTGGGGTGGAGTTCGACCGCGCGCAGGCCGACCTCCTCTGACCGGTCGTAGTGGCCCGCCTCCTCCAACCCGAAGGCGTACATGCCGAGCAGGTGACCGAAGTGCCGGTCGGCCTCGCTCCACGCCGTCAGCGCACCGCCGACCCGGTCGCGCAGTGCCCGGGCGTCTCCGGTGAAGTAGTCGATCTGATGGCCGAGGAACAGCGCCAGGACGTCCCGCGGGTACTCCTCGCTGATCTGGCCGAGCAGCCGGCCGCAGCCGAGGAAGTCGCCCTTCACCAGGCGCTCGAGCGCCGCGACGTGCGCGCGTTCCCGGGTAAGCAGCCCGGAGCCGTCCACGCGCGACCGGAAGCGCTGGAACCGTTCCGCCGCGGCCTGCGCGTTGTCGGGCTCGGTGCTCAGCAGTCCGAGGTACACCGACAGGACGTTGCCCAGGGGGAAGTCGGGATCCGCTTCGAGCGCCCGCTTTGCCTCGGCGTCCACCTCTGGACGGAAGTGCAGCAGTTCATGGACGGCGTTGTCGTAGTGTTCGAGTGCGGCGCGGCTGCCCGTCCCGATGGCCAGCCCGTGCTCGTCGGTCTTCATGGTCGTCAGGAGTCCGTCGGACGCTCGACGTCCGCCCACAGGCTGGGAAGGTTGACCACGATCCCCTCCTGCGTGCTGCGTGCGATGACCACGACCGCCTCCTCGTCGGGGGACGGGTTCTCCTCGCGGTGCGGGACATAGGGCGGGACGAAGATGTAGTCGCCCGGCCGGGTCTCGACGCGGACCTCCTCGGCGCCCTCGGCGAAGACGAAGACCGGGCGGCCGGAGACGACGTAGATCGCCGTTTCGGCCTCGCCGTGGTGATGGTCGCCCGAACTGGTCGCGGGCGCGACGTGGGTGCGGCCCATCCAGAGCCGTTCGGAGCCCACGCTCCTGCCCGAGATCGCCTCGTACCTTCGCATTCCCGGGGTCTGCGCGGTGTCGGGGTCCAGGCCGGATCCGCGGACATGCTCGATGCGCCCATGCCAGGCGGCCGTCCCCCGTGCGTGATCGGTCACCGGTGTTCCTTCTGTCGGCCGTTCCGCTGGAGATGGGCAGGCGGAACGTTCCTTGCGAGGACGATTCAGCCTTGCACGTGATCGTCCATGCGGGCAACAAGCCCTCGCCGACACCGATGCACCCCCTCATCGCGTTCGCGTCCCGGCGAAGCCCTGTCGGCCGGCAGGGCTTCGCCGGGCCGGGGTGGCGAACCGAGGTCGGAGGCGGCGGCCTCAGGTCGTGGCCCGCACCAGCTCGTTGACTTCGGGCAGGACGGTGTCGGCGACCCGGACCAGCCGCTCGATCATGCCGTCGACCTTTCTGCGGACAATTTTGCGAACTGGATTGTTGACAATCTGGTGGGCGCCTCACATGCTGAGGGCGGCCCGCCTTCCCGAGGCGCCTCCGCCGCACCCTCCGTAGCGTCCTGCCGGATCGGCGAGGGGGAGCGGCCACCCAGAGATGAGGTAGAGCATGTCCACACGTCCACCGGAGAGTTCGGCATCGCTCCTGGTCGTCAGCGCCCACGCCGGCGACTTCGTCTGGCGCGCGGGCGGCGCGATCGCGCTGGCCGCCGAGCGGGGCGAGAGGGCCACCGTGGTCTGCCTGAGCTACGGCGAGCGCGGTGAGTCCGCCCGCGCCTGGCGCGAGGGCAAGGGGCTGGCGGAGATCAAGGAGATCCGCCGGGCCGAGGCCGAGAACGCGGCACGGGCCCTCGGGGCGGAGGTCGTCTTCCTGGACGCCGGCGACTACCCCTTGCGGGAGACCCCCGAACTCGTCGACCGCCTCGTCCGCATCTACCGCGACGTTGCCCCGAGCGTCGTCCTGACCCACACCCTCGCCGACCCCTACAACGGCGACCACCCGGCCGCCGCACGCATGGCCCTGCAGGCGCGCGTGCTGGCTCAGGCGATCGGATACGACGCACCGGGGGAGCCGCTCGGTGCGCCGCCGGTGTTCTGCTTCGAACCGCACCAGCCGGAGATGTGCGATTTCCATCCCGACGTCCTGCTCGACATCACGTCCACGTTCGAGCGCAAGCGCACCGCGATGGAATGCCTGCCCGCCCAGCAGCACATGTGGGACTACTACACCGATCTGGCCCGGCGGCGCGGCGTGCAGTTGAAGCGGAACGCGGGGCCGAACCTCGGCCTCCCGCACGCCACGATGGGTGAGGCCTACACGCGGCTCTACCCGCAGGTCACGGGAGTGCTGGCATGAGCGGCGGCCGGATTCGGGAGGGGTCCTGATGGACAAGGTGATCGTCACCGACCCGCCGCGCGCCCCGCTGGACCGGGTCGACGCGCTCGCCGCGTACGGCGTGGCCACCGTCCACGAGGCGCTCGGCCGCCGCGGCTACACCGGGCCGGGCATCCGGCCGGTGCACCTCGGCTCGCGCATCGGCGGGACGGCCGTGACCGCGCTGTGCTGGCCCGGCGACAACCTCATGATCCACGCGGCGGTCGAGCAGTGCCGCCCCGGCGACGTCCTGGTCGTCACGACGACCTCGCCTTGCACGGACGGTCTGTTCGGCGAGCTGTTCGCCACCGCGCTGATGGAGCGGGGGGTGCGCGGGCTGGTCACCACGACCGGTGTCCGCGACGTCGCCGACCTGCACCGTCTCGGCTTCCCCGTGTGGTCCGCCGCGGTGAGCGCCCAGGGGACCGTCAAGGCCACCGCCGGATCCGTCAACACACCCGTCGTCGTCGGCGGGCAGCGGATCTGCGCGGGCGACGCCGTCCTGGCGGACGACGACGGAGTGGTGTGCGTCCCCCGGGCGTTGGTCGACCTGGCTCTGACGAGGTCCCGGGCCCGCGCGGAGAAGGAGGAGGCCACACGCGCCGCCTTCCGGAAGGGCGAACTCGGCCTGGACCGGTACGGGTTGCGGGCCACGCTCGACCGGCTCGGCGTGCGCTACCTCACCGCTCAGGAGTACGAGGCTGAGCGCGCGGCCGAGGAAGGCGGGACGGGGGCCACCCCGTGACGGCGGGAACGGCGGACGGCGGTGTGCGCTGCATGCTCCTGCGCGGAGGCACCTCCAAGGGCGCGTACTTCCTCGCCGATGACCTTCCCGCCGACCCCGCGGAACGGGACGATCTGCTGCTGCGCGTCATGGGGACGCCCGATGCCCGGCAGATCGACGGGCTGGGCGGGGCGACCTCCCTGACCAGCAAGGTCGCGGTCGTCTCGCGCTCCGCCCGCCCCGGCGCCGACGTCGACTACCTCTTCCTCCAGGTCGGCGTGGACGAGGCCGTGGTCAGCGACCGCCAGAACTGCGGCAACCTCCTGGCGGGGGTGGGCCAGTTCGCGGTGGAGCGGGGGCTCGTCCCCGCCGGCGACCCGGAGACCGTGGTGCGCGTCCGCATGGTCAACTCCGGCAGCGTGGCCCGCACGCGGTTCCCCACCCCGGGGGGCGCCGTGCGGTACTCCGGAGGCACCGCGATCGCCGGCGTCCCGGGGACGGCGGCGCCGGTGGTGCTGGAGTTCGCCGACACCGTCGGGTCGGCGACCGGGCGGCTGCTCCCCACCGGCAGCGTGCGGGACGTGATCGACGGGACACCCGTCACCTGCGTCGACAACGGCATGCCGGTGGTCGTCGCCGCGGCCGCGTCGTTCGGCCTGAGCGGCCACGAGTCCCACGGCGAACTGGCCGCCGACCAGCGGCTGCTGGAACGCGTCGACCGGTTGCGGATCCGGGCCGGTGCGCTGATGGGGCTGGGGGACGTCACCGCGTCGTCCATACCGAAGACCACGCTCGTGGCCGAGCCGAGGGACGGCGGCATGCTCGCCACCCGGACCTTCATCCCCGTCAGTCCGCACACCGCGATCGGCGTGCTGGGCGCCATCTCCGCCGTGACCGCGGTGCGCCTCCCCGGCGCCGTCGGCCACGACCTCACCGCGTCCTGGCCGGCCGGCGGCACCCGGGTGGACGTCGAACACCCCACGGGGCACCTGGTGATCGAGGTGGACGTCGACCCGAGCACCGATCCGCCCGCGGTGCGGCGCAGCGGCGTCGTGCGGACCGCGCGCAAGCTGTTCGACGGGACGACGTTCCCCCGCGGCTGAGGATCCACGCCGTCTCCCGTGTGCGGAGGTCCGATTGCGGAAGGGCTTGGTCGAGATCGTGCGCGCACAGTCAGTTGCCGACGAGCGGGTTCCGTTCAAGCCCTTCCGCGGCCTCGCTCAGCCGCCGAACTGCCCCAGCGCCGGCTCGTCGCTCTCGCCGAGGGCCCTGATCACGTCGAGGACGTGGTCGCGCATGGCCGTCTCGGCGGCGTCGGCGTCCCCGGCGGCGACCGCCGCGATGATCTCCAGGTGCTGGGGCAGGGACTGCCCGGACCGCCCGGGGCGCAGGGCCAGCCGGAAGCGGTGCCGGACCAGTTGCGCGTGCATCCCTTCGAGCATCTCCTTCGCGACCGGCTGGGCCGCGATCTCCCGGATCTGGGTGTGCAGCCGCTCGTTCAGCTGCGAGTACTGGAGCGGATCGCCGTTCCGGACGGCCGCCTCCATGCTCGCGCCGATCGCGCGCAACCGCGCGGCGCCGTCCTCGGTGATGTTCTCCGCGGCCTTGCGCGCGCACAGGCCCTCCAGCACCATGCGGCACTCGTACATCGCGATCGCCTCGGCGACGGTGACCACGCGGACCCGGGCGCCGCGGTTCCTGATCCGCTCGACGAGCCTCTCGGCGGTGAGCTCCACGAGCGCCGCGCGCACGGCCGAACGCTTCACCTGGAGCAGTTCGGCGAGGTCGCTTTCCACGAGCCGCTGCCCGGGGGCCATCTCGCCGGCGAGGATCAGCGCGCGCAGACGGTCCGCCGGACTCTGGTCGTCACCGGCCGGACCGCTGCCTGGGGACACCAAGGGGACTCTCCCTCCGGCTGCCCGCCGGATCTCGACGGGCGACTATATGGGCAACAATATTAGCGCCATTCCATCGGGATCGGGCGGTCGGAACTCCGCACCGCGGCCCGCAAGCCATCGGGGTGCGCGAGGACGGTTCCGCGCAGTGCGGCGTCCACAATCGATCGGGGCGAGTTGGCCGCTCCGGGCCGGACGGTGAGAACCGGGCCTCTCAGGCTCCGCGCGGTGAGCGTTGTTCTTGCAGGGGAGCGTCCCAGGTGGCCGTGATGTCACGGGCGACATCACGGAGGAGGTCGATGAGCATGTCCGCGAGTGGTGTGAGGCTGGCGTCGGCTCTGGTCACTGCGTAGAGCTGGCGGTAGGGCCTGGGGTGGGCCAGTTCGCGAGGGGTGGTGCCAGGCGCATGCGTCAGGGCCAGGCGCGAGACCAGGGCCACCGCGATGCCCGTGCCGACGAGTGCTTGGGCGACGTCGTAGGACTCGGTCTCGAAGCGCACGGCGGGAGTGAAGCCCGCCTCGCGGGCGGCGTCGTGGAACTGTTCGCGGGCGGCATGGCCCGCCAGGATGGACACCCACGATTCGCCGCGCAGTTGTTCCAGGTGGAGCTCGGTGTCCGCGGGCTGCCCGGTGGCCAGTGGATGGTCGTCGGGGAGGACCACGACCATCGGGTCCGACAGGAGCGGGTGGGCCCGCAGGTGCGGGGGCGGCACGAGCGGCGTGCCCCAGGACGCGACGACGGCGACGTCCAAGCGCCCCGCGCTGATCTCGTCCGCTCCCCGTCCGGACACCACGTCGATGACGGAGACGTCGGCGTCCGGATGGCGGTGCCGCAGAGCCGTCAGGGCCGGTGGCAGCAGGTGCAGGGCGGCCGCCTGGAACGTCCCGATCCGCAGGCGGAGCGAGAGGTGGCCGAGCAGTGCGGCCAGTTCCGCCTCGGCCCTGTCCGATGCCTCCTCCACGGTTCGGCCGTGGGAGGCGAGCAGCGCGCCGGCCGCGGTGAGCGTCGCTCCGCGAGGACCCCGGATGACCAAGGGCACCTGCCAGTCGCGCTCGGCCTTGGCCACCTGCTGGGTGACCGCCGCGGGCGTGAGGCGAAGTGCGTGAGCCGCCGCCGCCAGGGAGCCGTGCCGCTCGATCAGCGCGAGAAGCCGCAGCTGCCCCGGATCGACAAGCATTCATTAATGCTAACGCTGAACCATCACTTTTAACTTCTCTTAGGGGATGCGAGGCGGGAAGCCTGGTGGTGCACCCATCGGCTGCAATCCCCGGAAAAGGTTCATTCCCATGCCCACGCATGTGCCCGTCTTCGTCGTCACCACCTTGCGCGCCCTGGTGTCGCAGCCGGCCGTCCTGCGGGGCCTCAGCGTGACCACCGGCGTCGTCCTGCTGGAGCTGGGCACCGCGGTGGCGGCAGGCCTCTGAGGGCCGACGGCACGGGAGGGAGGAAGCCGCATGACGTACGCCGTGGCACCGGACGGAACGCGCATCGCCTACCAGTTCCAGGGCCTGGGGGCGCCGCTGGTCCTGTTGGCGGGCCAGGCCAACGACCACCACTGGTGGGATGCGGTTCGCGCCGACTTCCATTCCGCTCGCAGCACCCTCACGCTCGACTACCGCGGCACCGGCGACAGCGACAAGCCCGACATGCCCTACAGCGCCGAACTGCTCGCTCAGGACGTCATCGCCGTCCTCGACGAACTCGGCATCGACCGGGCCGACGTCTACGGCACGTCCATGGGCGGACGGGTGGCCCAGCAGCTCGCGGCCCGCCACCCCCACCGGGTAGCCGCCCTGGTGCTCGGCTGCACCTCACCCGGCGGCCCGCACAGCGTCGAACGCGGCAACGACGTCCGCCGAGCCCTGGCGCAACCTCGGCCCGAAGCCGCGCGGCAGGCCCTGCTGGAGCTGATGTACACCCCGCGATGGCTCGCCTCCCACCCCGGCCCGCACCACACCCTCGGCGACCCCCGCATGCCTCCCTACGCCCGGCGCCGCCACCTCGTGGCCAGCAACCAGCACAACGCCTGGGACCTCCTGCCGGACATCAGCGCCCCCACCCTGGTCGTCCACGGCACCGACGACCTGCTCAACCCCGCCGCCAACGCACCCCTGCTCGCCGCCCGCATCCCCGGCGCCCGACTGCACCTGATATCCGGCGCCCGGCACGCCTACTTCGAAGAGTTCCGCACCCACGCGAGCCCTCTCGTCCTCGACTTCCTCACCACCACGCCCAAGCCGTAACCGCCCACAGGGTCGGCACGTCTGTGCGGGGAGCCGGCCGATCGGGCGATCGCGGACGGCCGATGGGGTCGGCCAGTTCGTCGTACGTCACTCCGGTGGCCGGCCATCGCGCGTTGACCAGGGCCGGCGCAAAGGCTCACCGGTCGGAGGCCGGGGCGTCATGGTCGCCTCTAACCCTCTATCTCTGTTTGACAAGTTAGATGCTGAATGGCACCTTCCTTCCTAACCAGTAAGTGACTTTTAGCCGGTTAGGGGACGTTCGGATGCAGCGGGATCGTGTGGCGCGGGCGGCGCTGGCGGCGCAGGCGGTGTCGTTCGGCTTGAACTTCTCGGCGGGTGTCTTCTTCGCACCGGCCTCCGCCTCCTACGGGCTGTCCGCCGCGACGCCGGCGCTCGCGGCCGGGATCGCCATCGCGTTGACCGGCCTGGCGCAGCCATTGGTGGGCGTTCTGCTCGACCGGGTGGGAGCGAGGCTGGTCCTGCTGACCGGACTGACTCTGATCTCCAGCGGCTACGTGGCCTTGGCGGCCGTCCAGCAGGCCTGGCAGTTCATCGCCGCCTACGTGGTCCTCGGCGGCCTGGGCTTCGCGGCCTCGTCCAGCCTGGCCGTCACCACGCTGATCGGCCGCCGGTACGGCGACCAGGCCGGTCCGGCCCTGGCCCGCGCATCGGTGGGCGTCAACCTCGGCCAGTTGCTCGCCCCGTGGGCGGCGACGGTGCTCCTGGAGCCGGTCGGCGTACGAGGGACATACCTGGCGCTCGGCCTCGCCGGCCTGACGGTCACCGCCGCGCTGGCGACGATCCTGCCCCGGGACGGCCGCGGGCGGAACGCCCCCGCACCGGCCGCCGCCAACGCCCTGCGCGGCAGAGGCCGCGTGCTGACGTCCTTCGCCCTGCACTCGGCGTCGCTTTACATGCTGGTCCTGCTGCTGCCGAAGTACGCCACCGAACTGGGCTGGTCGGCCACGCACGCCGGACGGCTGATCACCCTCAGCGCTCTCACCGCGGGACTCACCGCGCTGGCCACCGCCCGGCTGCTGCACCGGTTCGGCCCCGAACTCCTGCTGCGCACGCTGCACATGGTCCGGGCCGTGGCCCTGGTGCTGGCGGCGACCGCCACCGGGCCCGCCGTCCTCACCGCCGTGGCGGTGCTCTTCGGGGCGGCCTCCTTCACCGTGATCCCGCTGACGATGACGCTGCTGACCCGCGGCCTCGACCGGGCCCGGCTCGGCCGGGCGCTGGCCCCGGCATGGCTGATCCACCAGCTCTCGGCCGGCACCGCACTGGCCGTGGCCGCCGCCGTCCACGCCCTGTCCGGCAGCTACCGGGGCGCCTTCGCCCTCGGCGTCCTGCTCAGCCTCACCGCCGCCGCGCTGATCGCGCCCGCGGCCCCCAGACCCGTGGCGACCGCCACGCAATCCCGCTGAACACCGCGAGAGGAAACAGCACCATGACCACCAGGCACCACACCATCACGATCCAGGGCCTCGACGTCTTCTACCGGGAGGCGGGCGACCCGGCCAACCCCACGCTGGTGCTGCTGCACGGCTTTCCCACCAGTTCGGCGATGTTCCGCGACCTCCTGCGCGACCTCGCCGACGACTACCACCTGATCGCCCCCGACCACATCGGCTTCGGCCAGTCGGCGATGCCCGCGGTCGACGAGTTCGACTACGGCTTCGACAAGCTCACCGAGATCACCCTGGAACTGCTGGACAAGCTCGGCCTGGACCGCTTCGCCCTCTACATCCAGGACTACGGCGCCCCCATCGGACTGCGCATCGCCAGCCGCCATCCCGAACGCGTCACCGCCATCGTCACCCAGAGCGGCAACGCCTACATGGAGGGTTTCACCCCGTTCTGGGACGTCCTGTTCGCGCACGCCAAGGACCGCCTCCCGAACGAACCCGCCGTCCGCGAACTGCTGACGCCGGACGCCACCAAGTGGCAGTACACCCACGGGGTTCCCGCCGACCGGATGGACCGGCTGTCCCCCGACACCTGGACCCTCGACCAGGCCTACCTCGACCGTCCCGGCAACAAGGAGATCCAGCTCCAGCTGTTCTGGGACTACCAGTTCAACCTCGACGGCTACCCGGCCTTCCAGGAGTACTTCCGCACCCACCGCCCGCCGGTCCTGGTCACCTGGGGCGGCAACGACGAGATCTTCGGCCCCGACGGCGCCCGCGCCTACGCCAGGGACCTGCCGGACGCCGAGATCCACATCCTTGACGCCGGTCATTTCGCGCTCGAGACCCACGGCCCCGAGATCGCCGCCCACATCCGCGACTTCCTCGGCCGCACCCTGCGCTGACGCGGGCACCGACGACCCGGGTGAACTGATCCCCAACACCTGGTGGGGCCGTCCCAGAGAGGGGCGGCTCCACCCGCGTGGGCGCCCTTGCCGAGGTGCGGCAGCCGTTCCGCCCCGCGGCAACGAGGGCGAAAGCACTCTCGCTTACCGGCCGATGGAGCGTAGGTAGCGTTCGCCCAGGACCGCGAGGTGGTCGATGAGTTCGGGTGGCCCGGTGACCTCGAAGTCGAGTCCGAGCATGCCGATGTACACCGCGATGGTCTCGAGGCTGTCGGCTCCCGTGACGAGCACGCACTGCTCGTCGCCGACCGACTCGACCACGCCGACGGCGGCGTTGATGCGCGACAGCACCTCCTGCGCGGAGGCGAACACGGTGATCCGGGCGTGGACCTTCCAGCCCGTCGAGGCGACGTCACGCAGGACGAAGCTCGTGTAGTCGAGGCCGGGCAGCGGGGTCGGGGTGAACCGGCGGCGGGTGGGCGCGCGCGGGGTGATCCAGTCGATCCGGAACGTCGCCCAGGTGCCGGCCTGCGGGTCGCGGCCGACCAGGTACCAGCGACGCGCCCAGCTGACGAGCCGGTAGGGCTCCACGAGCTTGGGCCCCGACGTCGCCGCCGTGCCCGAGGGCAGCTCGCCCGCCTGGGCGTCGGACCCGGTGGTGTAGTCGAAGCGGAACCATTCGCAGTCGCGGACCGCCGTGGCGATCTGGGCGAGGAGCGCGGGGTCGATCTCGGGGTCCTCGACGTTGGAACCGGTGTTCTGCGGCCCCTGCGAGGTGGACTGGTGGATCGCCGCCACCTGGCGGCGCAGCCGGTGCGGCAGCACCTGCTCCAGTTTGGCCAGGGCACGCGCACTGCTCTCCTGGATGCCGCTGATGCCGGTTCCGGCGCGCAGCCCGATCGCGATGGCGACGGCCTCCTCGTCGTCCAGCAGCAGCGGCGGCAGCTTCGTGCCGGCGCCGAGCGTGTAGGAGCCGGTGGTGCCGCGCGTGGCGTCCACGGGATAGCCGAGTTCGCGCAGCCGCGCGATGTCGTTGCGGATCGTGCGACCGCTGACGCCGAGGCGTTCGGCCAGTTCAGAGCCGGGCCAGGACGGTCGCGACTGCAGTAGCGAGAGCAGGGCGAGCAGCCTCGCCGAAGTTTCCAGCATGATCTGCATGATGCCGCATCATTAGGAATCAAGTCTTCCTATATGGCTTCTACTGTGAAGACATGACGACGACGAAGTCCGCTTCTCCCGAGATCCGTCCCTTCCGCGTAGAGATCGCCCAGGCCGAGCTCGACGACCTCGCCCTGCGCCTGGCCAACACCCGGCTGCCCCGTCCCGCCGCGGTCGACAACTGGGACCTCGGCACGCCGAACGGCTACCTGCGCGAGACCGTCGACTACTGGCGCGACGGCTTCGACTGGCGGCGGCAGGAGGCGCGGATGAACGAGTTCCCGCACTACCTCACGGACATCGACGGCCAGGACGTCCACTTCATCCACGTGCCCTCCGCCGAGCCGGATGCCACCCCCCTGCTGCTGATCCACACCTACCCCGGCTCGTTCGTGGACTTCCTCGACATGATCGGCCCGCTCACCGACCCCGTCGCGCACGGGGGACGGGCCGAGGACGCGTTCTCCGTCGTCGTCCCCTCGATCCCCGGCTTCGGCTTCAGCACCCCGCTGTCCGACGGGGATTGGACGATGGCGAGGGTCGCCCGCACCTTCGACGCCCTCATGCGCCGGCTCGGCTACGAGACCTACGGCTCGCACGGCAGCGACGCCGGCACGATGGTCTCCCGGGAGCTCGGACTGCTCAAGCCGCCCGGATACCTCGGCATGCACGTGCTGCAGCTGTTCTCCTTCCCCTCGGGCGACCCGGCCGAGTTCGCCGGCTTCGGGCCCAAGGAGTACGCGGCGCTGGAGCACATGCAGTGGTTCCAGTCGGTCGGCGGCTACAACGCGATCAACGCCTCCCGGCCGCAGACCGTCGCGGTCGGCATCGCGGACTCGCCGGTCGGCCAGCTGGCGTGGAGCGAGCTGTTCAACTCCTTCGGCAACGGCACGAGCCTGGTGACCCGCGACCAGATCCTCACCCAGGTCACGCTGTACTGGCTCACCAACACCCAGGCCACCGCGGGGCGCTACCACTACGCCGAGGCGCACTCCGGCGCCGAACCGGCCATCAACACCGCGCCGACCGGCGTCGCGGTCTTCGCCGACGACTTCCAGACGATCCGCTCCCTCGCCGAACGCGACAACACCAACATCGTGCACTGGAGCGAGTTCCCCACCGGAGGCCACTTCGCCTCCCTGGAGGTCCCCGACGCGGTGACCGCGGACCTGCGCACCTTCTTCGCAGCGCTGCGAAAGGGCTGAACCTCCCGGCTCTGCGGTCGGGAGTGGGCCGGGAACGGCCCGCTCCCGCCGCAGCGGGGTCAGGGGTGCAGATGACACGCGAGCGGGGCGTGCCTGGCGGGGGTGACGGCTCGTGCGTGTCCGAGCGCTGCGGCCGCGGGGCGCGCGGGGAGCCCGCCCCCGCTACTCTCCGCCCATGGAGCAGGACCATCCCCTCGTTCGTGACGTCTTTCCAGATCTCATCGCCGAGCTGACGGCCCTCCTAGCGGAGGAGGGTGAGCATGAGCTGGCCGACTGCGCGCGGGATCTGCGTCTGGTCGACGAGTGCGGCTGCGGCGACGACTTCTGCCAGAGCATCCGGACGGCGGATCATCCACGTGGCCGGCCGTACGGTCAGGGCCATCGGTGCGTGCCCCTCTCGCCCTCGAAGGGCATGCTGATCCTGGACGTCGTGGACGCCCGGATCATGTACATCGAGATACTCGATCGCCCCCCGATGCACCGCCGCAACGCACAGCCGTGACGTCCGCCCAGGCGGAATGCGAAGTCCTGTTGGTGCTCAAGCCTGCCGCCCAGGACGGGCATGTTAGGACTGGGATAGGGGCACCAACCGGGCGATCCGGGGCGAGGGAGGCACAGTGGGCTTCGACGCAGGAGCGATCAGGGTGGTGGCCTGCGACATCTTCGGGACGACCGTCGACTGGCGGACGGGGGTCGCCGAGCAGGTGGCGGCGATCGCCGCGGAGCGCGGTGTCACGTTGGACGGCGGGGCCTTCGCCGACGATTGGCGCGACCGGTACCTGCCGTCGATGCAGCGGGTCAGCGGCGGGGAGCGGGAGTGGGTGTACCTCGACACGCTGCACCGGGAGTCGCTGGACGAGCTGCTGGAGCTGCACGGCGTCGCGGACGCCTTCGACGAGGACGCGCGGCGGCGGCTCGTCCGGGCCTGGCATCGCCTGCCCGCGTGGGACGACTCGGTGGGCGGCCTGGCTGCGCTGCGGGAGAGGTACGTGGTGGCGGCGCTGTCCAACGGCGGGTTCGCCCTGCTGACGAACCTGGTCAAGGGGCCGGGATTGCCCTTCGATTGCATCCTGTCGGCCGAGCTCGCCCGCACGTACAAGCCCGCGCCGGAGGCGTACCTGACAGCCGTGCGGCTGCTGGACGTGGAACCGGCGGAGGTACTGATGGTCGCCGCGCACAGGTGGGACATCGACGGCGCCAGAGGAGCCGGGCTCGCCACCGCGTTCCTGGAGCGTCCACTGGAGAAGGGACCCTCTCTCAGCGCCGACCGTGCCGACGACGTGGAAAGCGACCTGGCCGTACGCGGATTCGACGAGCTCGCCGCCCTCCTAAAGGCCGCTCCGCGGACCTAGGCCGCGGGGCGGCCGCGCGGGGAGTACGCCATGGCATCGACACCGCTGGCAGCCGCCCTGGCTGCTAGGCGGCGTGCGCGTCCAGGCGGGTGAAAAAGGTCGGCGATCTGGTCCTTGGTCAGGTACTGGACGGACAGCTCCATCGGCATGGGGCCGCAGCCGAAGCGGCAGCGTGCCGACGGTGGGTCTGGTGCCCCCCGCGACGACGGAATGCGGCGGGAGGCGTGGGGCGGCGTCCGGGCTAGGGGTGGACCGTGTCCGGGGCGTCCACGAGGCCCAGGCGGAACAGGCTCTCGGCGGTGTCGACGATGGTGGTGGCCGTGTCGCGCGGTTTCCAGCCGAGGACGGTCCGCGCCTTCTCGGTGTTCACAACGGGGATCTCGCCCAGCCGACCGGCGGCCTCGCGCATCGCGGGGTCGGTGCGGGCCGCCTCGCGCACCTCGTCGGCGGTCAGTTCGCGGGACGGCACCCGGACGGCGCGCCCGCCGAGGTGCTCGGCCAGGATGCGCGCCATCCCCAGAAAGCTGATCGCCTCGCCGGTGGAAGCGAGGAAGCGCTCGCCGGCGGCGGCGGGGGAGGTCATCGCCCGCACGTGGAGGTCCGCGACGTCCCGCACGTCGACCACGCCGAAGTACAGGGGAGGGACGGAGGCCATGGTCCCCGCCAGCATCGCCTTCACCATTCCGGCGGAGGCGGACAGGCGCGGTCCGAGCACCGGGCCGAAGATCCCGGTCGGGTTGACGACCGCCAGTTCCAGGTCGCCGCCTTCCGCGGCCACGAAGTCCCACGCGGCCCGCTCCGCGATGGCCTTCGACCTGACATATGCGGAGTTGTCGTCGGCGGGGTCGGTCCAGTCGGTCTCGTCGTACGCGCGGCCGTCCGCCTTGCGGCTGTAGCCGACCGCGGCGAACGACGAGGTCAGCACCACGCGTCGCACGCCGCCGTCCCGCGCGGCCCGCAGGACCCGGAGCGCGCCGTCCCGGGCGGGGACGATCACGTCGTCGTCGTGGGCGGGCCGCGCGGCGGGGAACGGGGAGGCGACGTGCAGGACGTGCGCGCACCCCGCCACCGCGGCGTCCCAGCCGCCGTCCGCCGCGAGGTCGGCCGCGACGATCTCCAGCCGTCCGTCCGGGGCGGCGCCGAACACCTCCAGCGCCGCCCGCACCTCCGCCGCGCGGTCGAGGGACCGCACCGTGGTGCGCACGCGGTACCCGTCCCGCAGCAGGCGCCCGACCACGTGCGCTCCGACGTAGCCGGTTCCGCCGGTCACCAGGACTCGGTCTCGTGAGGTCTCGCTTGTCATTTCTTCCCCCTGTTGGCGTGCTGTTTCCGGAGCGGCGCCGGGCAGACCGCATCGCCGCGGCGCGGTGGTGCCGCGGTGCCGTGGTGCCGCCGCGTCAGCGCAGTTCGCGCATGACCGGCAGGATCGCGTCGACGGCGCGGTGCTCGGCCTCGAGGTCGCCGCGCTCCCTCGCGCCCCACAGATCGGCCTTCAGTTGCAGGTACCGCAGCCGGATCCGCATGCGCTCCAGCTCCTCGGCGACCCGGTCGGCATTGCGCCGGAACAGGTCCCGCAACTGCGCGGCCTCCGCGCCGCCCTCGGCGAGATGCCGGAGGTAGGACCGCATGTCCTGGACGCTCATGCCGGTCGCCCGCAGGCAGCCCAGCGCCTCGATCGTCCGGACGGCCGCCGCGTCGTAGCGCCGGTGGCCGCTGCTCTCGTCGCGGTCCACCGGGTCGATGAGGCCGATCTTCTCGTAGTACCGCAGCGTCGGTTCCGAGAGGCCGCTGAGCCTGGAGACCTCCTGGATCGTCAGCGGCGCGGCGTCCTCGACGTTCTGTGTCGCTGCCATGCGTCCACTCTCGGATACTTCAAGCGCTTGAAGTCAAGCCGGACCCTGCCCAGGACGGCCCCGGCAAGGCCGCAGCCTTGAACATCGTCCTGAACCGCCCAGCGGTGGCGGCCGGGACGGCCGCTGAGGTCTCGTTGCCGGGGCGGGCGGCGCGCAGGGCGATGTTGCGGCCGCACAGCCATGCCCGCAGGTCGGGGAAGTCGTAGCCCTTGTCGGCGTGCGAGTTGGCCGGACTCCGCCGACGTCACCCGGTCACCGCCGCCTTGCTTCCGGACGGGGCCACAGAGGCACGCCCGCTGGATATCGGCCACGGGATCACGGCGGGATTCTGGGCGCCCGACCGGGCGGAAGTCGAACCGGGAGCGTGAGACATGCCGGGCACGACCGCCATGGCGGTTCGGCCCGTTCTCCCCTGGACCCGGGTGCATGCGTTGGAGATCATTCAGGCGTGCGGGCGGGATGGGAGCGGGGATGCAGGGGCGGACCTTGGGCGGGCGCTATCGCTTGGAGACGCTGCTGGGCCGCGGCGGTATGGGCGAGGTCTGGAGAGCAGCCGATCTGCGGCTGAAACGCACCGTGGCGGTCAAGATCTTGTCGCTGAACGGGATGCCCGGCCAGGCCGTGGCGCGTTTCCGCCGAGAGGCCGAGATCGCCGGCGGCCTGCAGCATCCGGGTATAGCCGTGGTGTTCGACACCGGCACCGACAGCGACGTGCTGTATCTGGTGATGGAACTGCTGGACGGCACCGACCTGGCCGAGGTGGTCCGGCGCCATTCCGACGGACTGCCGGCCGTGCGGGCGGTCACGCTGCTGGCGCAGATCGCCGACGCGCTGGCCGAGGCCCACGCCAAGGGCATCGTCCACCGTGACATCAAACCCGCCAACGTGATGCTGCTCAAGGACGACCGCATCAAGATCCTGGACTTCGGCATCGCCCGTTACACCGAGCAGACCACTGACCTCACCGGCAGCGCCCTCATCGGCACCCCCGCGTTCATGGCACCCGAGCAGTTCGACCGCGACCAGGGCGTCGACCACCGCACCGACCTGTACGCACTGGGCGCCCTGGCCTACGAACTCCTCACCGGTAGGCGGCCGTTCACCGCCGACACCGTCCGCCAGCTCCTTCATGACGTCCTGTTCACTCCGGCCCCGGCGGTCCGCGACACGCACGCGCACGTCCCCCCGGCCTTGAACGATCTGATCGCCGAACTGCTGGCCAAAGACCCGGACGACCGGCCCGGCAGCGCCCTGATTGTCGCCGCACGCCTTCGCGCGGTCGATCATCGGACGGCGCCCGCCCCCCTGACCGCCGGGCGGAAAACCGCCGTTCCCCCGGCCGGGACGGCCGCGAAGCCCACGGTGAGGCTCTCCGCCTCCGGCTCACGGAGCAAGCGCTCGGGCCGGCTGCGGTGGCCCGCCGCGACACTCCTCGTGGTGCCGGTGCTAGCCCTTGGCGCGTTCTGCGTCAACCCCGGCGGTCCTCTGCAGGACGGCGGCGACTTCCGTGCCGAGCCTGCCTGCGGCGAGCTGCGGCCCGCCGTCTTCTCCAACGCCGCCACCGAGGATGAGGGCGGCATCGACTGCCACTGGTACAAGGAGCAGAAGAAGACCGGCGTCGTGGACGACGGAAGTCACAGGAAATACGACTACAAACTCATCTGGGACCTCAGAGTCAGCATGTCCCTGCACTCCCCAAAGCCGTGGGAGTGGCAGTCGGGGCCGGACGTGGCCGCAACCTACCTACAGAAGCAGGCCTTTGACGGCGATGACATCGCTGAGCCACGCCTGGGGCCTGGCGCCTATTACTCCCTGGACTCCAGTCCGTACGCGGACGACGGGAACCCTGATACGGACTACGAAATAGACGGCAGTCATACCTTCGCATTCCAAATCAACAATCTCGTCGCGATGGTCTCCTACGTGGAGGATAGAAGTGACCTCGGAGACATGGACGAGAAAGAGGTACGGGCCACAGCACTGAAATTGGCCCTCGAGATGGCGGCGAAAATCAGGAAAGAGACGGTCGACCTCGGACTCGCCCGAACCAACGGCGCCTGACCCGCGGCCCGGGGACGGCCGCCGGGGCCGCCCGACCCACGCCCGGACGGCTCTCGCACGACTTCTTCAGCGGTCTTCCAGGCTGGAGGAACCGCTGGCGATCTTGTTAGACCGTGTCTTGGTTGATGATTGATCTCGGGACCGGTTGTGGCGAGCTTTGCCGAGCCACTGGTCTCTTGGCGTGAGGAAGGCAAAGCCGCGCGGCCGGGATGTGCGGGGAAGAGTCCCGGCCGCGCGGCGGCTTGAGGCTACCGGCGCTTCCAGGCCTTGAGGATCTCATGGAGCAGGGAGCCCGGTTCTTCGGCGTTGACGATCGTCCACTGGGTCCCGCCGGGGACGATCGCCCACCACTCGTAGGTGTGGCGGCCCCACCAGCAGACGACACCGGCGAACCGGTTCTCCAGTTCGGCGATCGTCGTCACGTGGGCGGGGTCTGGCACGGCCGGCGGAGCGGGGTGCGAAGCCCTGGTTCTCTGCGTCCGGTGCGACCGCGCGGCGCGTATGGCGGTCACGTACGGGATGAGGATGCGGGTTATCTGCCTGGCCGCATGGGTCGGGTCGGTGTGCGGGGCGAGATCTTCGCCGGTACTGGACCTGAACCACCAGACTCCCGCCGTCGATCCTGGGACGAGCGTGATGCTCTCCCCGAACTGCGGGACTTCCCGATCGAAGACGTGCACGAGCGGGTGCGGTCCGTCATAGCGCGGGACGGCCTGCCAGCCCTGCCGGGCGACTTCTTCGGCAAGTCGGTCAAGATGGCACGTTATAGATGAAGCTGGGGCACCGACGTTCCGTTGCTTCGGTTCAACCCATTTCATTTACCAGCTCACCCACTTAGTGGGTTGGCTGCTAGGCCGGGCGGACGCGCGACTGCGTTCGTGGACTAGAGCCTCACGTAGCTCTTCTGCGCTTCCACATACAACAGTGGCGTCTACACCTTCCTTGGGGTCGTGCAGAGTGGCAACCCAGGCGCCTGCCTTTCCGTCCTGGCGTCTTGCACGCCAGATGCGATGCCCTTGGAAGTCTACGCGGAGTTCCGCTAACGCCTGGTCAGCGGGGTTGACGGGCGTCTCCATGATCGTTGGACTTTCGTGTGTGATTTCTCTCGTTTGTGGCTCCGTATCTTGCTGTGATCGGGCTATCTTTGGGAAGAGCGAGAAGTCCAACCAGAGAAACCCCTCGGTGGGGCGTAAGAAAATCGCCCTGCTTTCGAATCTTGGAGATCGTCATGCCGCGCCGCCCCCGCGATCCTGGTGTTCCGTCCTCCCCGGTCGAGTACTTCGGTACGGAGTTGCGAGCCTTCAGGGAGGCGGCCGGCCTGTCCCGACCGCAACTCGCCGAAAAGCTCGGATACACCCCGCAATGGATTGGCCAGGTCGAGTCAGGAAAAAACGGACCTTCGGAGGAGTTCGCCAAGGACTGCGACACCTACTTCAAGACCAACGGGACCTTCTACCGCATCTGGGAGTGGACCCGAGACTTCGGGCGCCTCCAGGTCCTCCCCCCGGGGTTCCGGCCCTATGCGGAGGTGGAAGGGGACGCCTCCTACGTCAAGGCGTTTGCGCCCTTGCTTGTGCCGGGGCTTCTGCAGACTCCCGAGTACGCACGAACAGTTCTGGAGGTAGGTCAGCGGCCCGAGAAGCTCGAGGAGTTGCTCACGGTGCGCTTGCGGCGGCAGGAACTGCTGGCCAGGGCCGGTTCGCCGTGGTTCCTTTTCGTGATCAGTGAGTATGCCGTTCGGCGGCCTGTGGGCGGACGCGAAGTGGTGCGCGGGCAACTTGAGCGCCTCTTGAGCGCGGCGAGCGAACCGCACATCACTCTGCAGGTCGTCCGGGATGATGCTCCGGTCTATCAGGCGAGCGGCTTCGTACTGCTGGAGTTCGAAGATCGTCCCCACATGTGTTACATGGACAGCGGCGGCGGTTATGGACCCCTCCTGGAGAACCCTCGCGACGTGAACGAGCGTGCCGTAGCCTTCGATCAAGTGCGGTCTGCTGCACTACCGGCTGGCGACTCCGTGCGGTTCATTTGCGCGGTCATGGAGGGGCTATGAGCGTGGTCAACCTGTCGTCCTGCATCTGGCGCAAGAGCAGCCGCAGCGATTCGTCAGGTGCCGAGTGCGTCGAGGTCGCGTGGGTTCCGACAATGGCTGACGCTACTTGGCGCAAGAGCAGCCATATTGACGACACTGGCGCCCAGTGCGTCGAGGTGGCGGATCTGGCGTCCGGGGTGGCGGTGCGGGACTCCAGGGACCCGGACGGGCCGAAGTTGGTCTTTGGTGCCGCCGTGTGGGAGGCGTTCGCGGGCCGGGTCAAGGGCGGGCACCTCGACTTGAGTTGAGATCGACCAGACGCTGCCGCGGGTTCGACGGAGGCGGTGACCTGGGAGCCGCTGGTGGAAGAGGACAGTCCCCGGGTCGACCCCGGTGCTAGTTGTGGGTGAGCCGCCAGCACTGTTGAGACCGCGAGGAGACCTCTGATGGCGGCGATGGCTGAAGGGGCGCCGTTCGTCCGCGACGACCTGCGGGAGGCGTTCGCTGCGCTTGAGGTGATGCCGGGTTTTCGTGCCGAGTTGGTGGATGGAGAGATCGTTGTGTCTCCGCCTGCCGATGGGCGGCACGAGACCGTCGTCGTGGCGGTCGATGACTGGGTGCGTGACGTCCATGGTCTGCGGTTGCATCGCAACCTGACGCTGATCAGCCCGGAGGGGGAGTACGTGCCCGACGGAATCGCCGCCCCCAAGGGCGCGTTCGCGGGACGCGAGTGGCACAGCAAACCCGACGGGGCGGCGATGGTCCTGGAGGTGACGTCCGGGAGTCGGCGGGACCGCAAGGGCGCCGAACGCGATCGCGGGCCCAAGCGGCGCGGCTACGCCGCCGCCGACATCCCGCTTTACCTGCTGATCGACCTCCTGGACGGAAAGGCCACGATCTTCTCCGAGCCGCGCGGGGATGACTACGCCCACAGCGTCTCGGTCGCCTTGGGAGAGGACCTCCCCATCCCCGCCCCGCTCGATGGTGTGCTGCCCACCCGCGATTTCTGACCCCAGCGCCCCACCGGCCTGCCCCTCCATCGGCCCGCCGCCCCGCCGCCCCGCCGCACGGGCGCCCGTGTACCTGGGCGCAGCAAGAGGGGGCATGGGCACCCGCTCGCGGTGCGTCCGTTTCAGGGGTGGGGGGCGCGGAGGCCGGCTACGAGGATCGACAGCAGCCGTGGGGCTCGCGCGTCGAGTTCGGTGTCGTCCAGTCGGGACAGCCAGCTGATGAGCACGATGACGTCGCGGGCTTCGGCGTCGGCGCGGACGCTGCCGGCCGAGCGGCCCGCGGCCAGCAGCAGTTCCACCGCCTCACCGATCGGGCCGAGGCTGTGGGCGGTGAGGTCCTGCCACGTCGCCGCCTCGACGGCGGCGAATATGTCGCGCTTGACCCGGGCGTAGGCGGCCACCCGGTCGAACCATGCCGCCAGCGCGTCGAGCGGCTGGTGGGTCGCCAGCAGCCGCGGAGCCTCGGCGACCAGTTCCTCCACCTCCCGGCGGTAGACCTCGGCGAGGAGGTCCTCGCGTGTCGGGAAATGCCGGTACAGCGTGCCCTGCCCGATGCCGCATGCCTTGGCGACCGCGTTGAGCTTCAGCTCTCCCGGCTTGTGGACGAGATCGCGGGCCGCCTGGAGGATCCGCTCCCGGTTGCGCTGCGCGTCCGCACGTCGCGATCCGCGGCTCTCGGCAGAAGCGGACACGTGTCCGCTATGGTGGTCGTCGTAACCGGACATGTGTCCCATTCTAGGTGGAGGTTCTTCATGACCGTTCAAGGCAAGGTCATCGCCATCACGGGCGCCAGCAGCGGAATCGGCGAGGCGACGGCTCGCCACCTCGCCTCGCTCGGCGCTGCCGTCGTCCTCGGCGCCCGGCGCACCGAGCGGCTGGACCGGCTGGCCGCCGAGATCAAGGCCGCCGGCGGCGAGGCCGCCGCAACGCGCGTGGACGTCACCGACCCCGAGGACCTCCGGTCGCTCGTCTCCCTCGCGGTCGAGCGCTTCGGCAGGCTGGACGTCCTGGTCGGCAACGCCGGGATCAGCAAGATCAGCCCCGTCGCCGACCTTGACGTCGAGGGCTGGTCGGCGATGGTCGACGTGAACGTCAAGGGTGTCCTGCACGGGATCGCCGCGGCCCTGCCGGTGTTCCGCCGCCAGGGCAGTGGCCATCTTGTCACCGTCGTCTCGACCTCCGGCCTGAAGATCGTGCCCACTCAGGCGGTGTACGCCGGGACGAAGAACGCGGTACGCACCCTTATGGAGGGCCTGCGGCAGGAGAGCACCGACGGGGTCCTGCGGACGACGTCGATCTCCCCGGGGTACGTCCGCACCGAGTTCGTGGACAACGCCGTCGACGACCCGGCCCTGCGCGAGCAGGCCAGGCGGAACATGGCCGATCTCGGCATCGACCCCGTGGCGGTGGCCCGGGCCATCGCCTTCGTGATCGACCAGCCCGAAGACGTCGAGATCGGGGACCTGACCATCCGGCCCGCTCGCCAGGGCTGAGGGAGGGCGTCCCGCATCTGGACAGCCTTTCGGACAGGTGTCCGATTCGGGTACGGTCGAGCCCGGCACAGGCGGAGGAGGCCTCGTGGACGATCTGCCAGAGCTCGGGTTCTATGGATTGGCCGGGCATTCGGGAGCCCCGCGTGACCTGCTCGGCGAGGTCGCGGAGGCCGAGGCGCTTGGGCTCGGCTCGGTGTTCCTGTCGGAGCGCTTCAACACCAAGGACGCGGCGGTGCTGGCGGGAGCCGCGGCGGCGGCCGGCACCCGGATCGGCATCGCCACCGCGGCGACCAACCACAACACCCGCCACCCCCTGGTCACCGCGACGTTCGCCACGACGATGCACCGGATGACCGGCGGGCGGTTCGCGCTCGGCCTCGGCCGGGGCTTCGACATGCTCTTCGACGTGATGGGCCTGCCCCGCGTCACCCAGGCCCAGCTGGACGACTCCATCGGCATCATGCGCCGGCTGTGGCGGGGAGAGGCGGTCGTCGGGCACGACGGTCCCGCCGGGAACTACCCGTACCTCAACCAGGACCCGGCGTTCCGCGAAGACATCCCGGTCATGCTCATGGCGATGGGCGAGCGCACGCTGGAGTTCGCGGGCCGGGTCGCCGACGGGGTCGTCCTGCACACCTTCTTCACCGACCAGACCCTGGCCCGCGCGGTCTCCGCGATCCGCCGGGGCGCCGCCGAGGCGGGCCGCGACCCCGCCTCGGTGCGGGTGTGGTCGGTCCTGGCCACGGTCGGCGACCATCTGGACGAGGAGGCCCGCCTGCGCAAGCTCGCCGGCCGCCTGGCCACCTACCTGCAGGGTTACGGGGATCTGCTGGTCCGGGTCAACCGCTGGGATCCGGCCGACCTGGCCCGTTTCCGCGCCGATGACCTGGTCGACGGCTACCCCGGCGCCTTCGACGCGCTCGCCACGCCGCACGAACTCCGCCGCCTGGCCGAACTGCTTCCCCAGGAGTGGCTGGACGCGGCGGCGACCGGCTCTCCCGAACGGTGTGCGCGACGCGTCCTCGACCAGTTCGACGCCGGTGCCGACAGCGTCGTCCTGCATGGCGCCACCCCCGCCGAGCTGGCTCCGATCATCGACGCGTACCGGGCGGTGCGACCCGCTGACCGGTTCGACGGACTGCCCCGCAACCCCGGCCGCTCCCGTGCGGGCGACTCGTGATTGACGCCGAACCGGCTCGGCTGAACGCCGCCTGGCTGAGCGAAGTGCTCGGTGCGACGGTGACCGGCGTCCGGTGGCGGCCGGTCGGGACGGGGCAGATGAGCGGCTGCTTCCGGTGCGCTGGCCCCGGCCACCGAGATCTTCATCGACCGGTTCGCGGGCCGGCTGGCCGCCGAGGACAGGGCGACCCTGCGGGCCGTCGCCGTCCACGCCGGACGGTGGATCGCGGCGCGTCCGGAGCGCTTCGCCCTCGTCCACGGCGACTACCGGCTCGACAACATCATCTTCGCGGCCGGCGGCGGAACCGGGGTCGCCGCGGTCGACTGGCAGACCCTCACCGTCGGCCTGCCCGCCCGCGATCTCGCCTACTTCCTGGGGACCGGCCTCACCGTCGCAGACCGCCGGACCCACGAGCGCGATCTGGTCGCCGCCTACCATCGCGCTCTGGTCGGGCACGGCGTCACCGGCTACTCCCTGGAGCAGTGCTGGGACGACTACGCCTTCGCCTTCCTCCAAGGCCCACTGATCACCGTGCTCGGCTGCGCCTACGGAACTCCCACCGAACGCGGCGACGAGATGTTCCTCGCCATGGCCGCCCGCTCCTGCGCCGCGATCCGCGCTCACGGCTCCCTCGGCAAGGTTCCCTGACCCGTCCGCCGAGGCGGAACACGCCCTCGCCGCTGACCGGTCCTAAGCGGGCTTGCCCATGTCGATCCAGCGCTGGAGCTTCTCCACGTCCGCCTCGGGCCACGTTCCGTCGCAGGGCATGTCGCCGGCCACCAGGGAGACCAGGATGGCGTCGGCGTGTTCGGCGACATCGGCGTGGTCGAACAGGTCGAAGTAGCTCAGCATCGCGTTGCGGTCCTTCGTCCGGAACAAGGGCTTGATGTCCTGCTCGAAGCTGAGCTTGTCGTCCTGCACGGGGGATGGCATGTCCTGCGCTCCATTCGCGGAATGGCGGGATCGGTCTCCTGGAAAGACCGGTCAGCTCCCTGATCCGTGACAGGCCCCGCGCAGATGCGGACGAACGCGCGATTTCCGCTGGAGCTGTCACAGGCGAGGCGGATCGGCTGTCTCTGGCTGGTGACCGGGCGGCGACGGACCCCCGGTGAACGGCGTGACTGGAGGGACAGTGACGACCAACGACGGCACCGGCACAGGCCGCGCCGGGCGGCCTCTCCCCGCGCGGGTGCGGCCATGAGCAAGACCACCCTGAACTGGGAGGAGGCGGCGGCATGCCGATCGCTCGATCCCGAGCTGTTCTTCCCCGTGGCGGAGGAGAACGTCTACGCGACACAGATCGCGGCGATCCGCCGGCTCTGCGCCGCATGCCCCGCCAGGAGCCG
The DNA here is from genome assembly GCF_040649235.1 of Spirillospora sp. NPDC049024. Taxonomy (NCBI): domain Bacteria; kingdom Bacillati; phylum Actinomycetota; class Actinomycetes; order Streptosporangiales; family Thermomonosporaceae; genus Spirillospora; species Spirillospora sp. NPDC049024. The sequence goes on along the minus strand of NZ_JBEZFD010000016.1, from coordinate 52,066 downwards.
CTGCCTTGAATGGGCCCTGACCACGGGCGAGCCGCATGGCATCTGGGCCGGTACCACCCCGGCCGAGCGCCGCCGCCTCCGAGCGGCCAGGAGGGCGTCCCGTCCCACGGACGACCCTGCTCGCCTTCGCGCCCGGGAAGCGGACGCCGCATGACCGGCCAGGCATAGCCCCACCCAGGAAGACCATGGCGGACGGATCGACCGTTCCGTTTCTTCGCGGATCGGGCGGCGCCGCGGGGCTGGCATCGCCCATGACCTGCGGGCACCGTCGGCGGCGAGGAGCCGCCCGGTTCAGTGCGGCCGCAGGACCGGCCGACGACGGCCGGGCGGTCGGCGCGCTCACCCTGGGGCCGTCACAGGGGCCGCCGACCCCGGGCTCGTGGAATTGGTGCGGGCGACCATTCTGGGTCACGATGGGGCGTCCCGATATGCGGTCGAACGGGTCCGGGCGCGCGACGAAGGCGGTAACGGTGGAACAACGCAGGCGCGGCGCGGGCCACGGGGAGAACGCCGCGCTGCTCGGGCGGGGACCCGAGCGCGCCGCCGTCGACCAGTTGCTCGCGGCCGTCGACACCGGCGAGAGCCGCGTGCTGGTGGTGCACGGCGTGCCGGGAGTCGGGAAGTCGGCGCTGCTCGGGTACGCGGAGAAGGCGGCGACGGGCATGCAGGTGCTGCGCGCGTCCGGCGTCGAGTCGGAGATGGAGCTGCCGTTCGCCACGCTGCACCAGTTGTGCGCGCCGCTGCTGGACCGGCTGCCGCACCTTCCCGCGCCGCAGCGCGCCGCGCTCGAGACGGTGTTCGGGATCCGGGCGGACGCGCCGCCCGAGCGGTTCCTGGTCGGGCTCGCGGTGCTCAGCCTGCTGTCGGACGCGTCGGGCGAACGTCCGCTGCTCTGCGTGGTCGACGACGCCCAGTGGGTGGACCAGGCTTCGCTGCAGGTCCTCGGCTTCGTGGCCCGGCGGCTGCTGGCGGAGTCGGTCGTCCTCCTGTTCGGGGCGCGGGAGCGCTCCCAGGATCTGCTCGGGCTCCCCGAGATGGAGGTCACCGGCCTACGGGACGCCGACGCCCACGCCCTGCTGGACTCGGTCACGTACGGACGTCTCGACCAGCGCGTCCGCGAGCGGATCGTCACCGAGACCAGGGGCAATCCGCTGGCCCTGCTGGAGCTGCCGCGCGGGCTGACCGTGACGCAGATGGCGGGCGGGTTCGGTCTCCTGCGCTCGGACACGCTGCCGGGCCGGATCGAGCAGAGCTTCCTGGCCCGGATCCGCGGCCTGCCCGACCAGGCGCGGCTGCTCCTGCTGATCGCCGCGGCCGAGCCGGTCGGCGACCCCACCCTGGTGTGGGGCGCGGCCGCCCGGCTCGGCGTGACGCCGGCGGAGGCGCTCGCCGACGGCACGCGGGAATGGCTGTCGCTGGACGCGCGCGTGACGTTCCGCCATCCGCTCGTGCGGTCGGCGGTGTACCGGTCGGCGTCGAAGGAGGACCTCCGGGCGGTGCACCTGGCGCTGGCGGAGGTCACCGACCCGAAGGCCGACCCCGACCGCCGTGCCTGGCACCTCGCGGCCGCGGCGCCCGCGCCGGACGAGTCCGTCGCCGCGGAGCTGGAGCGGTCCGCCGACCGGGCGCAGGCGCGCGGCGGGCTGGCCGCCGCCGCGGCGTTCCTGCAGCGGTGCGTCGCGCTGACCGTCGACCCGTCGCGGCGCGCCGAGCGCGCGGTTGCCGCCGCCGAGGCCACCCTCCAGGCCGGCGACCTCGACACCGCGCGCCGGTTCGCCGACATCGCCGACCGCAACGCCCGCGACGAGTTCCAGCGCGTCCGGGCGCACCTGGTCAGGAGCCGGATCACCTTCGCGGCCGGGCTCGACCAGGAGGCGCCGCCGCTGCTGCTGTCGGCCGCGCGGCGGCTGGAGCCCTTCGACATGGACCTCGCGCGCGAGACCTACCTGATCGCGTGGGGCACCGCGGCGCTGATCGCCGTGCACTCCGACAGCCTCATGGCGATCTCGAATGCGGTGAAGGCGCTGCCGGCCCCGGCGGGGCCCCCGCACGCCCTCCACCTCGTGCTGGAGGGCTACGCGCTGCTGGTCACCGAGGGCCGTGCCGCCGCCGCCCCGGCGCTGCGGCGGGCGCTGGCCGCGCTCGCCGACCTGCCGGTGGACGAGGTCCTGAAATGGGGCTGGGTGGCCAACGGCGTCAGCGCCGCCGCCTGGGACGACCGGGCGATGCGCGTCCTCGTCGGCCGGGTCGTCGAGGGGGTGCGCGCCGCCGGCGCCCTGACCGAGCTCCCGTTCTGCCTGACCTCCCTCGGGATCGCCATCGCCTGGACCGGGGACTTCACCGCCGCCGCCGCGATCGTCGCGGAGATCGAGGACGTCTCCGCCGCGACCGGGGTGCCCATCGCCCCGCACGTCGAGCTGCGGCTGACCGCGCTGCGCGGCCGGGAGGCCGAGGCCGAGGCGCTGATCGCCGCGACGATCGAGGAGGTCGGCGCCGGCGGCCAGCTGATGGGCGTCACGGTCGCCCAGTGGGCGGCGGCGGTGCTCTACAACGGTCTCGGCCGCTACCGGCAGGCGGTGGCGGCGGCCCAGGTCTGCACCCGGATGGCCGAGCTGTGGGTGTCGGTCTGGGCGCTGCCCGAACTGGTCGAGGCGGCGGTGCGGGCCGGTGAGGACGACATCGCGCGGGCGGCCCTGGACGACCTGGCGGACGCCGCGGAGCCGTCCGGGACGGACTGGGCGCTCGGCGTGCTCGCCCGCTCCCGGGCCCTGCTCAGCGATGGGACGGCCGCGGAGGAGCTCCACCGCGAGGCGGTCGAGCGGCTGGGCCGCACGGAGCTGCGCCCGGAGCTCGCGCGCGCCCACCTGCTGTACGGAGAGTTCCTGCGCCGGAACCGCAGGCAGGTGGAGGCGCGTGAGCGGCTGCGGACCGCGTACGACATGTTCGCGGAGATGGGCATGGAGGCGTTCGCCGAACGGGCCCACCGCGAGCTGCTCGCCACGGGGGAGAGCGTCCGCAAACGCGCGGTCGGCGTCTCGTCCAGCGAGGAGCTGACGCCGCAGGAGCGGCAGATCGCGCTGCTGGTGCGGGAGGGGCTGACCAATCCGGAGATCGGTACCCGACTCTTCATCAGCCCGCGCACGGTCGAGTGGCACCTGCGCAAGGTCTTCACGAAGCTGTCGATCACCTCCCGCAGGCAGCTGCGCGACGTCCTGCCGCCCAGCGAGCACGCTCTGACCGCGGGGTGAGGCGCCGGCGGCCCCGCCCTCCGGCGGGCGCCGCAGCGTGCGCGGCGGTCGAGTCGGGAGCTCGGTCGGTCATCCGCCTCCGAAAGCTCGGGATCAGCTCCCGCAGGCAGCTCGCCGACGCCCTGCCCCGCGGGGGGTTCCGCACGGGGCCGGGCTGACCGCCGCTCCCTGGTCCCGGCCGACCGGGGAGACACCCTGGTGCGGCCCGGCGGCGACCGCCGCGAGGCTTGCGGTGTCGGCGGCCACGCCGCACGCAGCCCGGGAACGCCTGGACCCCTCGGTCACCGCGCCTCCCGTCATCGCGGAAGGGAATGAGGCAGTCATGTCCGATCAGCCGCTGGACGGAGCCGTCGCGCTCGTCACGGGCGCCAGCAGCGGGATAGGCGCCGCGACCGCGCGCCGCCTGGCCCGGGAGGGCGCGGCGGTCGCCCTGGTCGCCCGCCGCCGCGACCGCCTGCGGGAGGTCGCGAGCGGCATCGCGGCGGCGGGCGGGCACGCCGTCGCGGTGGAGGCCGACATCACCGAGCCGGAACGCGCGGAGGGCGCGGTGCAGGAGACGCTGGACCGGCTCGGACGCCTGGACATCCTGGTCAACAACGCCGGGATCAGGCTCCTCAGCTCGGCGCTGCACACGGCCGTCGAGGAGTGGGACCGGATGGTCGCGCTCAACGTGGCGGCGCTGCTGCACATCACGCACGCCGCCGTCCCGCACCTGATCTACGCGGCGTCGACGTCGCCGCGGCAGACGGCGGACCTGGTGAACGTCGGCTCCGCGGCCGGCCGGGCCGCCCGGCCGTCGAGCAGCGTCTACAGCCTGACCAAGTCCGGGCTGAGCGCGTTCAGCGAGTCGCTCCGCCGGGAACTGCTCGGCGAGCGGGTCCGGGTCAGCGTCGTGGAGCCCGGCGCCGTCGACACCGAGCTGGTGGACCACCTCAACGAGACCACCAGGGACGCGGCCCGCCGGCAGCTCGCCGGCATGGAGGCGCTGCGGCCGGAGGACGTCGCGGACGCCATCGGCTACATCGTCACGCGGGAGCGGCGGGTCGCCGTCAGCCGGCTGCTGGTCCGCGCCGCAGACCAGACCTGGTGACCGCGGCCGCCAGGCGTTCGGCGGCGGTGGCGCGGCCTGCTTCGAAGGCCGCGTGCAGCAGGGCGCCGTCGGACTCCAGGCGGCTGATGCGCGGCGAGTCCTCCGGCGGGCGGATCGACAGCACGGCGGGCTTGTCGTGGTCCTGGTCGGCGTCGTACCCGGCGAGGAGCAGGTCCGCCTCCGCCAGCCGGGTGTCGCGGGCGAGGAAGGTGGCCTTGAGCTCCGCGGTGTAGCGGCGCAGCCCGACGTTGGCGAGCAGCCGGGAGCCGAACGAGGGGGCCTGACGCTCGGGCGCCCGGTCGCTCAGCCTCCGCGAGCGGAGGACCAGGACGTGGGTCGCCCCGTCCCGGAGCGCCTGGCCGAAGGGGATCGCCTCGGCGACGCCGGCGTCGTAGTAGAGCCCGGGCCCGATGGCGACCGGGCGTCCCGCCAGGAGGGGCAGCGCCGCGCTGGCCCGCAGCGCCAGCCGCAGCGCGCGCTCGTCGACGAGGGCGTCGTGCAGGTCGACCGGGCCGCCGGTGACGACGTCGGTGGCCAGGGGATGGAACTCGACGGGGTTGGCCAGCACCGAGGCGTAATCCAGCGGGAACCGGCGGATGTAGACCTCCTCGACGAGCTGCTCGACGTTCACGATCGGACGGCCGCGCAGCAGGTTGCGCTTGCGGATGAGCGTCCGGGCGAAGACCGGGTCGGTCCAGCCGCGCACCCCTTCGGGAGTGGAGCTGAGCAGCCAGGCCGCCGAGATCGCGCCCGCCGACGAGCCGTACACGGTGTCGAACAGCGGCAGCAGCCCGAGCTCGTGGACGGCCAGCGCCATGCCCGCCGAAACGGTGCCGCGCATCCCGCCGCCCTCGATGGCCAGCGCCACGCGGTGCCCGTCCTCCCGGGCGCCCGGCCGGCTGCCCGCGGCGGCGCGTTCGGCAAGGACCGACAGCAGCCGGTGCCGGGTCTCGACCCGTCCCACGTTTCCTCCTCTGTGCGGCGGGCGCCCTGCTCGGGCGCTCCCACCGAAGGTCATCGTGCCGCCCGGACGCCGGACAGGTCCAGCGCGATGACGATGATCACACCCCCGGCCGGCGGCGAGGACGCCCCTGCCAGGACGGCGGGACGTCCGCAGCGGGCCCGCCGGAAGGGTTCGGCTCGCCGGGGCGATTCGGTGGGAAGGGTGTCGGAGGACCCATTTCGGGGCGGGCCGCCGACATAGGATCGGGGGATTCGGGGCGGATGGGGAAAGGGTCGTTCTTTGGGGCTGGGCGGCGGCGCCGGTGAATTTCCGGTGGCATTGCGGGGGAGTTTCCGGCCGGTTCGGATCGAGGCGGTCGGCGCCGAGTCCGTCGTCCACCTGGCGGAGCCGCTGGGCGGCGGGTGCGCGGGCGCCGACCTGGTCGTCGTCAAGGTGCACCGGGAGTCCCGGCTGGAGACCGACCAGCTCGTCGTGCTGGGGCGGCTGGAGGCGACCCGGCACGTCCCCCGGATCCACGATTACGGGAACGTCGTCGTAGACGGCGCCGAGGTCGGCTGGATGGCGCAGGAGTACTGCGCGCACGGTTCGCTGGACGCGCTGATCCGGGACGCCCTCCCGCTCGGCGACGCGGAACTGCGGGCGATCGTCGCCGAACTCGCCGAATGCCTGAACTTCTGGCTGGGCGCCATGGGACTGACGCACACGGACGTGAAACCGGCCAACATCCTGGTGCGGTCCCGGAACCCCTACGAACTGCTGATCGGCGACTTCGGGGGCATCGCCCGCAACGTCCGGGTCCACGGGCGCGATCCGGGCGGGCTGCTGACCACCTGGGCCTACGCGGCGCCCGAGACCGCGCGGGGCCGCCGTGGCGCTCCGGCCGCCTGGTGGGCCCTCGGGATCATCGCCTACCAGCTGCTCCTCGGGCGGACGCCGTACGAGGGGACGCCGTCCGCGCGGGTGCGGGAGCTGCTGCGCGCCGGGCGGCGGCCCGCGCTGGACGCCGTGACCGACCCGGAGTGGCGGCGGCTGATCGACGGGCTGCTCGTCGTCGACCCGGCGCGGCGCTGGACGTACGAGCACGTGGTGGCGTGGGTCGCCGACGAGCACCGCCCGCCGCGGTTCAACGGCCGCACCTACCGGGACGTCCGCGGCCTCGCCGACGACCTGGAGCGGAACTGGCGGGACGGCGCCGCCTGGCTGGCCGGCAACGGCGGGCGGCTGGCCGACTGGCTCGTCCGGCAGGGCGCCGACCCCGCCGACGTGCGGTACCTGCGCGGGCTGGGCGGGGACCGGGCGCGGCGGGCGCTGATCAGGCTCACCGCGCAGGTCATCCCGGACGTGACGCCGCGCTACGAGGGCCGTCCGATCGACGCGACGGGGCTGCTCGGGCTCGCCCGGGGCGGCCCCGCCGACCGGGAGCTGCTGCGGGAGGTCGTGGACGGCGGCGTGCTGGCCGACGCGGCCCGGCACCGCTGCGGGCATCCCGGCTGCCGGGGGCGCTGCGCCGTCCTGGACCGGGTGCACGCGGACGTCCCGGAGATCGTCGCGCGGGCGGAGGGGAAGCTGAGCTGGCTGCGCGGCCGGGTGCTGCGCAGCCGCGCGGGCCGGCCGCCGGCGGAGCTGCCGTCGGAGCGGGAGTGGCCGATGCTGTGGGCGTGGGCGGCGGAGCTCACGCTCCTCGCCGACGCCGCGGAGCGGGTCCGCGCGCTCGCCGCGGCCGTGCCCCGCGACGTCCCGTGGTGGCCGGACCGGCTGCGGCTCGCCGAAGCGGCCGACCCCGCCACCGTGGAGGGGTGCGCCGACCTCGTGGTGGCGCAGCTCCTCGCCCCGCACGCCTGGCGCGCGGCGGGCCCGCAGCGGAGCTGACCTCCGCCCCGGCCTCAAGCTGGGCCCGGAGGCTCAGCTCCGCAGCGGAGCGGAGCTGAGCGCCCGCCCGGCGTCGAGCGGGCGCCCGAAGGCTCACAGGTACTGGCCGGGCTCCTCGGTGTCGATCCGAGGGATCAGCCCGGTGGCGCTGAACAGTGAAAGCAGCGGGCGCAGCACCCGCGTCGGGCGGAAGTTCCGGTGCGGGAACACCCCCTCCTCCGGGATCGGCGGCACGCCCGACGCGGACGCGAAGTGGAGGGACGTGGGCGAGCCCGAGTGGAACGGGGCGAGCCACAGTTCGGCGTCGTGCCGGTGCAGGAACGCGTAGGCGGCCTCGTTCTCGTCCTCGACGGTGCGCAGGTCGCCGAGCACCGTCTCGTCGTCCCGCGCGAGCCAGTGCGCGACGGTGCCGTCCACCTCGGCCAGCATGTCGGACTTGGCGACGACGATGGCGCCGGGCGGCAGCAGGCCGTCGCTTGCCTGCCGGGTGTGCAGCAACTGGGTGATCGCATGCGTGAAGCCGGGGTCGGGCACCCACGGGTTCCAGTCGTCGCCCGTGCGGAGCTGCTGGCCGTCCGCGACGTAGAGGATCGCGTCGGCGAGGCTGAGGAACGGCGTCTCCCCGTACTCGTACCGGTGGTAGTGCTCGCCGGGGACGTCGAAGAAACCGACCGCGTGGGTCCGCCCGGTGTACTCGCTGGACACGCGCAGCGCGTAGACGAACTCGGCCCGCGCGGAGCGGCGGGTGGCGGGCAGGACCTGGCGCTGCTCCAGGAACGGCCGGATCCGCTCCTCGTAGAACCGCTGCCGCAGGTGCCCGTCGAGCGGCTCGATGCGCAGCTCGGGCGCGAGCATGGACTTGCGCCGTTCCAGCTGCGCGATCATCGCGGTGAGCAGGTGGGTCTTGCCGGCCGCGCTGGCGCCGACCAGCCCGATGATGAGCGGGTCGAGGTCGCCGTAGTCGGCCGGGAGGAAGTGCGGGTCGCCGTCGCCGTGGCACTGCCGCATCGCGCCGAGCGTCCGGTGCCGCCAGCGGACCTCCGGCTCGTCCGGCGCCCGCGTCAGCACCTCCGGCCCCTCGGGGGTGTTCCTGACGAGCGGGACCTCGCCGTAGTCGGACCAGTCGAGGTGGTTCAGGCAGTACGGGCAGAGCGTGCGGGCGCGCGGGTCCGGGCCGGGGTAGGCGGCGGGGCCGGGCTGCCAGGGCGGGGCGATCATGTCACAACACCACCAGGAGGACGAGGACGACCAGGACGAACACCACGGGCCACACCAGCGCGGGATGCGGCCTGCGCCTGCCGTCGTCGCCGACGCGGAAGGGGAAGTCGCGGGGCAGCGAGGGGACGCCGATCCGCTCCGCGGCGTCCGGCCGTCCGGTTCCCGGCCCCAGGCCCCGCCCCGTGCCCGGCGCAGGAGGCAGCGGGGGCGCGGCTCCCCTGGACGGGTGCGCGGGCGCGCCGTGCCTCCGCTGGCCGAGCCACTGCTTCTCCCTCCGGTAGTTCTCGATGGCGCGCGCGGCGCCGCTTGCCGCCGGGGGCGCCGGCGGAGGCGGCGGAAGCGGCGGCTTCGGCGCGGCCCGTTCCGCCGTCCCGGCCTGGCCGGTGCGCGTGTTCTGTCCGGCCTGCGCCGCATGGGCCGCGACCTGGATCTCCACGGTGTGCGTGTCGTCGTCCTCGGGGACGTCCTGCTCGGTGGGGGAGTCCTGCCCGGCGGACGCGTCCCGCTCCGTCGTGTCTCCGGAGACGGGCCAGCCCTCCATGCGGGCCAGTACCTCCGCGGCCGTGGGGACCTCCTCGTCGAAGACGGGACGCAGCACCATGCCGAGGTCGGGGTGGTGCCGGACCAGCCAGCTCAGCTCACTCGCGTCGGCCGGGCCCGCGCCGTCCGGCCCGAACGACGACAGCTCGCCCGACGCGAGCCAGAACAGCAGCCCGGCCGCCGCGCGCACGTCCCGCGCCGCCCGGAGGTCGTCCGGCTGGCCGACCGCGTTGCCCAGGTCGGCGATCTGCAGCCGCCTGCCGTCCCACAGGAGCATCCCGGGGGACAGTTCGCCGAGCGCGTAGGCGTTGTCCGCCAGCACACGGAGCGCGGTGAACAGGTCGTATGCCGGTTGCCGCAGCCGCTCGGCGGTGAGCGGGGAGGTCCCGGCGAGCGGACGGCCGCGCCGCGTCTGCACCAGCCGGGCCGGGCCGTCGGGGGAGTCGACGTCGAAGCCGAGCAGCGTCCCGAACTGGTCGGCGCGCACGTCCTCCATGCGGAGGCCGCCCCAGACGGCCACCTCGTTGCTCAGCGCGCGCTTCCCCGTGGCGCCGGTGGCGACCTTGTAGACGCACTCGACCTCGGCGCCGCCCGCGGGCCGGACCGTTCCGTAGTGGCTTCTGTAGCGGGCGCCGACGCGGCTCCCCTGGTCGAGGGTCAGCGCGAACTCGACGCGTCCCGCGCCGGACGGCGTTTCGAGCAGTGCGGTTTCGGTGGTCACCCCGTCACGTCCCTGTGTCGATCGATCTGGGATCAGTTCTGGTAGAAGAAGACGACGAGCTGGACGGAGCCGTCGCCCTCCCCGCCCGTCCACGCGGCCCGGTAGATCGCCTCGCGGAACCGGGGGTTGCCGGACTTGATGGCCTTGGCGGCGTTCCTGCCGAGGGTGACGCCGCTGCCGGTGTCGTTCCGCGCGCCGTAGGCGAGGAAGAAGCCGACCTGGAGCCTCTGCCGGAGCTGCTCCATGCAGGCGGCGCGGGGCCCCTCGCGCCGCATCTCGTCCCCGTACAGCCAGGACGGGTGCTCGCCGCGCAGCGCCTCGTCGACCTTCTTCAGCAGGTCGGCGCGGGCCCCGCCGGAGCCGGAGAGCAGCCCCCCGGCCTGCACCGGGATCAGGAAGTCGCAGAAGTCCTGGCCGAGGACGCGCGGACCGGACGGCCGCGGCTTCTTCTGCTCCGGCAGGCCGGTGGTGAGCTGCGCGCGGGGCTGCACCGCCATGGCGACGAGGAACAGCACGAGCATCAGGTCGGCGAACAGCCAGCCGGCGAGGTGCGCCGCGCCGAACCGGGAGGTCCGCCGTCCCCGCCGGGACGCGCGCCTCCTCGCGGGCCCCGTCACCGGTGCGCACCGCCGTCGTGCCGCACGTAGGCGACGAACTCGCGGGTGTCGTCGACGAGGTACTCCAGCTGCTCGAGCGCCTTCGACAGCCGGTCGGTGCCGGCGGACAGCCGGGTGACCGCGTCGGCGAGCACCGCGTTGCCGGCGTCCTGGTAGTGCTGCGCGGCCTCGGCGTGGTCGGTGGTGGCGAGTGTCGCCCGCTCCACCTGCGTCACCATGGCGGCCAGTTCGGCGCGCAGCTCGCGCTGCCCGGCCGCGATGTCGCCCTGCAGCTCCCGGAAGCGCTCCAGCGTCTCGGCGGGCGCCTGCATGCCCGCGATCGCCCGCTCCAGCGACTCGGCCTTGTCGATCCAGGTCTGGACGGCCTCCTCGATCCGCTTGCCGGTGCTGCCCTCCAGCGCCGCGCGGACGTCCTCGGCGGTGGCCGCGAGGCGGCCGATGAGCCCGCCCACGCTGGTCTCCATCCGCTGCACGAGCGCCTGGAGGTCCCGGTAGGTGACCCGGTCGTCCCGGGAGCCGGACAGCAGGTGCGACGCGAGCGCCACGTCCTGCGCGATCTGCACGCGCTCGGCCTCGTAGCGCGGGCGGTCGAGAAGGTTCTCGCAGGTGGTGACGAGGGCGGTGAACCCGATGACGACGAGGACGGCGATGACGACCCACCACGCCGTCTCCGACAGCGGTGCGAAGTCCTCGACGCCGCGCCGGATGTGGTCGGGGTCGAACGAGCCGGCCTGCCAGCCGAGCAGGAACGAGCCCTCGCTGTGGGCCCGGCCGTAGGCGTTCAGGGCGTCGTGCAGCTTCCACCAGGTGACGACGATCGGTGCGAAGACCAGCACGTTCTGGAAGAGCCGGCCCCAGAACAGCGCGATCTCCAGCGACCGGCGCGGCGCCGGGTCGGGCAGCAGCGCGTCCGCCGGGTAGGCGGTGACGAGGTCGACGCCGGCCGGCGGCGGCCCGCCCGCCGGGTCGAGGTCGTCGGCGAGGCGTTTCAGCAGCGCGGGGCCGCTGGCGGCGTCCCCGGGGGAGTCCCGCAGCGCCCGGTCGGCGTACCGGTGGAACCGCGTGCTGATGCCTCTGAGGATGTCGTCGGAGGTGAGGGGCTCGGTCGGGCTGATCGTCTCTCCAGGCGCCATCAGGGGGTCTTTCCAGTCGTCGGTTGCGGGGAGCGGCCGCCGGCCGGCGTCCCGCCCTCGGCGGCGGGCGACTCGGCGCCGGCCGTCGGAGAGGTGGACGTCGGGGAGGCGGACGGCGAGACGGTGACGGTCACGGTCGGGGCGACCCGCCGCGGCGGCGGGGCCTCGTCCGAGCCGCCGAACAGCCAGAGGCCGAGCAGGACGGCGACTCCGAGGCCGAGCACCGCGATCGCCCACTCCTGGACGGTGCGGCCGGTGATCCAGACGACGACCGGGTGCCGGCCGTCGTCCGGCCGCTCCCGCTCGGAGTCGGACGGGAAGTGGTCCCGGCGCGGGGCCGGCGGGTCGAACGAGAAGTGCTGCGGCGGGATCGACTGCTCGGGGAACGCGGAGGCGGCGCGGGCCGGGCCGCCCCCGGCGGGCTGCCCCTGGGGCGCGCCCTGCGCCTGCGGCAGGGCGCCGCGCGCCGGTTCGGCGGGCGTCCTCGCGGCGGTCCGCGCCTCGGCGGCCCGGTGCGGCCCGCGCAGCGCGAACTCGACGGTCTCGGACGGCAGGCCGAGGTCGGCCGCGTGCCGGTGGGCCGCCTGCAGGAGGGCGGGCACGACCGCGTCCCGCGCCGCGTGGGCGACCACGGCCAGCAGGAACGGCCCCGTGCCGCCGTCCCGCACGAGCTCGTCCACCTCCGCCCGCGTGAGCCCGCCGCCGTCCGCCCGGTCCCCGGCCTGGTAGACGACCTTGAGCAGGTACGAGTACGCGTCGAACCGCGTCCCCGGCTCGTCGGGCCACGCCTCTTCCACCAGGCCCGCCAGGAACCGCTCGGCCAGGGCGGCCTCGCGGATCGCGCGCTGCTCGGCGGGCGCGGCCGCACGCTTGCGCAGCACCTGGCCCACGGCCCCGAGAAGGCTCGGCTGCCCGGACTGCTCGGCCAGCCCCCGGACCAGGTCGGCGCTGGACAGGACGCCCAGCATGTCCTCCAGCACCGGCGCCGGGGCCTTCCGGCGGCGCGCCTGCGCGACGAGCTGGAAGACGTGGGCGCGGTCGCCCGCGAGCACCTCGGCGAGGGCCGCCCACGGCCGGAACTGCGTCGCCTCCGCGTCGGCGGGCAGCGCGCCGAGCACCGGGGCCAGGTCCGTGACGGGGTGGCCGTACGCCAGGTGCAGGACGTTCCGGTACAGCTCGTTCTCGTCCTCCGGGCGCAGGCCGCAGCGCGAGACGATCTCGTGGATCGTCTCGTGGAACATCTCGGTCTCGCGCATCAGCGCGCGGACGTCCTCGTCGCCGCGCCGGTCGCCGCGGCTCCACTGCCGGTGCGCGGTGCGCAGGAAGTGCAGGGCGGCGCTCACGTGCTCGCTCGGCGCCAGCACCCTGCTCCACCCCAGCAGGTCGGCCGCCTTCATGCCGGGCAGGAGCCGGGCGAAGGTGTCGTCGGATGCGGGGTCGATGCCGGCGTCTACCGCGAAGTACACGGCGCTGTACCGGTCCGCCGAGGTGGCCTCGGGCAGTCCGGCGTACCAGTTCGCGAGGACGCGGCCCGCCTCCGGCGCCGTGAGGCCCGTCCGGCGAGCGGCCTGCAGCAGCTGTTCGGCGGCCTCGCGGTCCTTCCCGGCCTCCGCCAGGTACCGGGCGGCGGCGACCTGCCGGAGCGTGCGGGCGGCCTCCGTCAGCCCGTGCGGGTTCGCCTCCGTCCAGCGCAGCAGCCGCTCGGTGAGCCACTCCATGCCCGCGTTCCGGAGATGGGCGCGCAGCTGCTCCTGCGCGTCAGGGCCGTTCAGGTAGTGGCGCGCGCGCTCGTCCAGCTTGCCCGCGATCGCCCGGTCGACGAGTTCGAGGACGCCGGTGGCCCGCTGGTGCTCCGCCTCCACCCAGTCCGCGAGCGCCGCGGCGGTCGTCAGCGGCGCGCGCGGCCGGGTCAGCGAACCCGGCGGCAGGTCGGCGAGGAGCCCGGCCACCCGGGCGGCACCGGGCTCGGCGCCGCCCGCGGTCGTCAGCGGCGTCCGCCCGTTCCTGGCGTCGGGCAGGCCGACCGCCAGCAGCCGGGGCCGCAGCTCGGGACGGGTGACCTGCGCGCCCAGCAGCATCGTCAGCGGAGTCGCCCCGGCCACCCCGTCCAACCGGCGCACGAGCCCGGCGGCCAGGCCGACGTCGTCCGGGGAGATGTCGGCCAGGTACGAGTCGCAGGGCGCGGCGAGCACCCCGGCGAGCAGGCCGGCCAGCGCGTCGCGGGGCGCGGACGGCTCGTCCAGCCCGGCCCGGGCGTGCGTCCACAGCGCGGTCGCGTCGAGCGGTTCGAGGTCGGAGGGCGTCCCGTCGAGCCGCTCCGGCGTGCTCCACCCCTGCCAGCGGTGAAGCCCGAGCACCAAGGCCGCGTTCACCACCGACGCCGGACCGACGAGCGCGTGCACGAGCTGGGAGGGCCGGCCGTTCGGGTCGCGGGCCGGGACCAGCCGCAGCGCGGCGCCGTGCTCGCCCCGCCGGCCGAACCGCAGCGCGCCGAGCGCCGCGCACTCGGCCAGGCCGGACAGCCACTGCCCGACGGCGACGTCGCCGCCGGCCAGCCGCTCGTTCCACACGCGCAGCCCGTCGGCGTCGAGGGACGTCGCGACCGGGCCGAGACCGCGGCCGCCGGCCAGCAGCCGGTCCGACCAGGCGAAGACGATCTGGTCGACGCGGTCGGACGCGGGAAGGGGACCGGTCGTCATGACGCCGCCCCCGCCCGGTCCGCGGACGCGTCGAGCACCTCGCGCGGCAGCACGCCCTTCATCGCGAGCAGCGACAGCAGCGGCCGCAGCACCCGCTGCCGCCGGAACGACTGCTCGGGGTACTCGCCGCTCTCCAGGTCGACGCCGACACCGGTCGCCGACGCGAAGTGCAGGGTCGCGTCCTCGCACTTCTGGACCGGGACGAGCCACGACCCCGCGCCGCGCGAGCGCAGCAGGGCGTAGGCGTCCTCGGACTCCTGCTCGACCGTGCCGAGTTCGAGGTCGTCCCGGCGGTCGAGCCACCGGTCGACCTCCTTGAACGCGCGCAGCGTGTCCGACTTGGCGATCACCAGCGCGGCGGGCAGCGGCAGGAACTCCAGGCCCTGCCCCGCGCGGACGTGGTCGATGTGGCTGAGCACCGCGGTGAACCCCGGGTCGCCGGTGTGCCGGCCGTGCCGGACGTCCAGCTCGGTGCCGTCCGCCACGAAGATCAGCCCGTCCGCGATGCTCATGAACGGGGTGTCGTCGCGGGTGTGGCCCTGGCTGAAGATCTCCCCCGGCACGTCGAAGACCAGCAGCGCGTACTGCTCGCCGGTGTGCCCGCTGGTGATCCGGTAGGCGCAGGTGAACTCCGGGCTCAGCGCCCGGCGGGTGACCGGCAGCGGCTTGCGGTCGCGCAGCAGGTCGAACCGGTTCCTGGCGAACAGCTCCCGCTGCAGCCGCGGGTCGAGCGGCAGCACGTCCAGCCGGTGCGAGATCTTCAGCGCGGCCTGGTCGAGCTCCTCGGTCATCGCCGCGAGCAGGTGCGACTTGCCCGACCCGGACGTGCCGACCATCCCGACGATCAGGACGGTCATGCCGCCGAGCGACGCCGGCACGAAGTGGTCCTTGCCGGTGGCCTCGCAGACCCGCCAGGCGTGCATCGTCCGGGTGCGCCAGCGGACGTCGCCCTCGCCGGGCTCCCGGGTCAGCGCGATCTCGTCGCCGTCCACGGTGCGGTCGACGAGCGGGGCGGTGTTCCAGTCGAACTCGCTCAGGCAGTACGGGCACACCATGGTGCGGTCGGGTCCGTCCGGCGGGCCGGGCACGCGGGGCCGGTGCGGGGACGCCGAGCCGAGGTCCTCGCCCATCACCGTCTCGGGGCGCGGCTCGTACGGGGGGTCGGCGGGCCAGTCGCCGGCCGCCGTGCCCTCGGCCGCGGTGCTCTCGGCCGCCGTGGCGCCCGCCGCCGTGGCGCCGGCCGCCGTGGCGCCGGCGAGCGCGTCGCCGGGCGCGGCGCCGTTCGGCCGGGCGTCCAGGCCCGGAGGCGCGACCTGGGCCAGGTTCAGCTCCAGGTCCGTGTTCGCGGCGGGCATCGGGAAGGGCGGCCCGTCGAGCTTCGGAGGAAGTTTGGGCCTGGGCGGTTCGGGGTCGCTCACGTTCACCTCACGAGCAGGACGGCGCTGACGATCAGGGCCACGGCAAGGACCCCGAGGAGGAGGAAGAGCAGCGGGCCGTGCCCGCCGGTGGGGGGCGTCCCGTCCGCTGCCGGGAGCCGGGCCGGCCGGGGCGGAGCGACGGGGCCGTCCGGGGCCTGCGCCCGCGGCGGCTCGGCCGCGACCCGGCGGCTCTCGCGGAACTCCCGCTGCCGGCGGCGCAGCTCGCGGAACTCGGCCCGTCCGTTCTCCTGCGCGGCGAGCCGCTGGTCGCGGACGGCCGAAGGCGGCCTGGCCTCGGGCCGCGTCGTCTGAGGGGTGGTCGCACCAGAGGTCGCCTGATCCGGGGGCGGCTGCCGGGGCGGGGCCTCCGGGACGTGCCGGTCCTCCGGACCGCCCGCGGGCGGCGGCGGTATCGGACGGCTCCGCCACAGCCGGTCCTTGATCTCCCCGGGGGAGACGGCATGGCCGCCGGTGGCGTGGAAGGCCGGTTCGAGCGCCCGCGCGAGGTCGGCGTCGACCTCGGCGAGCTCCGCGACGAGCGCCGCGGGCGTGCCGCCGCCGGGCGACCCGGTGGCGAGCCGGAGCAGCAGGTGGGCGGCCGCATGGACGTCCGGGACGTCGCTGACCGGCAGCCCCGTCGGCGAGCCGAGCGCGGACCCGGCGAGCGCCTCGGGCGGGCCGAGCGGCTCCACGTGCCCGAAGCCGTGCAGCTCGACGCGGCGGCCGTCCCAGAACACCGTGTCCGCCGAGACGGCCCGGTGCGCGAAGCCGAGGTCCGCGAGGAACGCGAGCGCGCCGAACAGGTCGCGCGCCGCCCGGCCGAGCTGCACGTCGTCGAGCCGCGGCGCCGGATCCCACCGGGAGACCGGCACGCCGCGGCGGGTGACCATCAGGCGCACGGGGCTCTGCGCCGCCTGGAAGCCGATCATCCGCCCGGCGGACGCCTGCCGTCCGCCGATCCGGTCGTAGACCTCGGCCTCGCGGCGCAGCACCTTCGCCCCGGCGGGCGAGAGGGCCGTCTTGAGGAGGACGTCGCGGTCGTCGGCGCGGCCGTAGCGGTGGCTGAGGAGCGCGTCCCCGTGCTCCAGCTCGCCCTGCGTGAAAGTGACCGTGACCCGACCGGATTGCCCGAAAGATGACTTCTGCAGGGTGAATGTCTCTTCCACTGGCGCCCCCGCCCGTTCTGTGTAGATAGCGCCCCCTCCGGGTCATATTTGCGGCGTGACGATTAAGTGCTGCATGCGATCCGGTAGGTGTGACGCTCGGAGTTGGGGGAAGGTTGCCACTTTTTTCGATTTGAGATCGACCCAGGCCAGAGCGGGAACCGCCCCGGCCGCAGTGGCCCGCCAAGCCGCATCGGCGGCGTGCACGGCGCTCCCGCCGCCGCCCCCCGTTCCGCCGCCCCGGCCGTCGCGGCCGGACGCGGACAAATGTCCGTGAGTGTGTAAAACGCAATGGACAAAGCGCCACGAAATGCCACACACCCTACGGGGACGTCCGACCGGCTCGGCGCGGAATGAGCCCGCCGGCCAGGGAGTTCTACTAGAGATGAGCGACGGGACGGACGTGGAAGCGGCGCGGACGCGCGAGGTGCTGGAGGCCGAGCGCGAGCGCACGCTCGCCGCCGTCCGCGCGCTCGACCGCGACCGCGAGGGGATCGTGGAGTCGGCGCGGCTGGCGGCCGTGGACGACGAACACGACCCCGAGGGCGCGACGCTCGGTTTCGAGCGAGCCCACGTCGAGGCGTTGCTGGCGGCGGCCCGGAACCGTCTCGACGACCTCGACCGCGCTCTCGAACGCCTCGCCGCGGGGACCTACGGCATCTGCACCTCCTGCGGCGGCCCCATCGGCGCCGGCCGGCTGGCGGCCCGTCCCGCCGCGGCTCTCTGCATCTCCTGCGCCTGACCCCCTTCCGCGCCGACCGAATGGCCCCCTAGGTCGAGGAGGTCATGGCCTCGTCATCAGCGCGCGAGGCAGGTGGCGTAGGGGGGAGTCACAGAGTGCTCACCTTCCGGCACAACCGAACTCCATCACGCTCTGTATTGGAGTGAACGCTCTATGGGCAGGAGTGAGGGGACCGTCAGGCCTCCTGGAATCACTACGGAGCAGGAGAAGCTCATGCGCACCTCCACCATGGCCGTGGTCGGCACGGCCTCCGCCCTCAGCCTCGTCCTCGCCGCCGCCCCTGCCGTCGCCGGGACGAGTGCGGCGCTCGCCGCCGTCGAGGCCGTCCAGCTCACTTCCCAGGGTTACGGTGACCTGAAGATCGGCAGTTCCGAGCGGGACGCGCTGCGCACCGGGATGCTGGTGCGCAAGTCGACCGGACCGTGGTGCGACGGCTTCGACCTGAAGGACCACCCCACGGGCCCCGACGAGGTGTCGGTCTACGTCTCCAAGAAGTACGGGGTCGCGATGATCCAGCCGCCCCGGGGCACCCGCACTCCGCGCGGCGTCCATCTCGGCTCCACCTTCGCCGAGCTCAAGCGCGGCTATCCGGACGTCCGGCGCGACATCCACGGCTTCTGGGACGTCACCGCGCCCGGCAACCGCCGCGCGCTGTACCAGTTCGAGGTGGAACGCGGCCGCGTCACCATGATGGCGCTGAACCTGAAGGACCAGGACTGCTTCAACTGATCGCGGCGGTCGCGGCAGCCGGCGCTGAACCGATCGTCCGGCTGAGCACCGGCCGGGGCAGGTGCCGCGCCCCGCCCGGTCGCGCCGCACTCCAGATCGCCGCCCTGCTCACCATCCCGGCCCCGCCCCCCGTTTCCACGGCTGACTCGGCGAAAGGGGCATCGGTGCGGGCTCCCTTCAGACGCGACCACCGCGGCCGAAGGCATGGCAGGCTCTATGTGCTTGGCTGCTCCGGCGGGCCATCGCCCGTCGTCCCCGCGGGCTGGATGAACACCCCTTCGGCCTCGACGGTCACACCGTCGGCGTCGGCGATCGACCCCGCCACGAACACCTTGCGCCCCTCCTCGCGGACGATCTCCGCTTCGAGGCGGAGGGCGCCGAGGGGGGTGCCGCGCCGGTAGCGCATGGTGAGCGTTCCCGTGAAGGTCGCCCGGCGCATCCCGGACGCCGTCTCGCCCATGATGTGGTCGAGGAGCATCGCGGAGACCCCGCCGTGCACCAGCCCGGGAGGTCCCTCATAGGCCGCGCCGAGGACGACGTCGGCGTGGCATCCGGACGGGCCGTGGACGACGCGGAGTGGCGGAGCGATCGCGTTCGCGGCCCCTATCACGGCATTGCCCCAGTTCCACGCCCGGAGTTCGGCGTTGTACCTGATGCCGGCGGGGCCGGGCAGCTGGGCGGCCCGCAGCCGGTCGACGAGTGCGGCGAGGTCGTCGCGGACCCGCTGCACCTCCTCGTCGTCGACGGTCGTGCGGATCGTGGCGTCGACCAGCTCGCGGACGGTTCCGGCCAGCGAAGCCATCACCGCCTCCCGGCGGTCCACCTCGGCGGTCGGCGTGTCGTCGCGGACGAAGCCGCCGACGTTCATCGCGGACGCTTCGGGCGAGGGGCGGCGGCTCGTCATGCGCCGACCGTATACCGCCGGGGCCGGCGCCAACGGCACCTGCGCCGCGAAACGCGCCGGGGTCACCTGGGGCACGGTCGGCCCCGAGCTGACGAGCACCCGCTACGTCCGTCCACGACCTGCGCGTCCGGGCGCGCCGCCCTCGATGCGCGGCAGCGGTCGGCGCGGTCCCAGGACCGACGACAGGAGGTACTGGCTGAACGCGTCCCGCTCCACCAGCTCGTTCACCGCGTGGACGAGCGCGTCGTCGAGCGTGGCGCCCGCCGCGCAGTCGTTGGTCGTGGTGTACAGCTGTAGGACGGCCAGGTCTGGTTCGTCGTCGCCGCAGTGGTAGGCGAGATCGGCCACCGCCCCGCTCCCTGTCGCCTGACGCCGCCCGGATGCGGGCAGGACGGTCTTGTCCGGGGCAAGAGCGACACCTTCCAGGCGATGGGTGGCCGGTCGCCGCACCGCCGCTGCGGCGCCGCGACCGGGGGCGGCGTGTTCGCCGCCGCGGGCTACCGCTTCTCCTGCTCCTTGGCAGGGACGGCCGGGACGGCGGTGGAGCGCAGTGCCTCGCCGCATCCAAGCCGGGCGGTGGCCGTGAATCCGAGTGAAGTCGGCTGGGGCGGCAATACCGGAGGACACGTCCCCCCGGAGGTGCGCATGGTTTGGCTCGGGCTTGTCCTCCTTGTCGCGGGTGCCGTCCCCGCTCTCACCGCGGACGGTGACCTGGGCGGCGTCGACATCACCGTGGCGGGCGCCGCCGTCATGGCCGTCGGCGCGGTCCTGCTGATCGCGGGCATCCTGCGGCTGCGCAGGCGACGCCGCGTCGGGCCGACCGGCAGGGCCGCGCAGGCGTACTACCGGACCCCGACCGGCAAGATCGTCGCGATGGTGGTCGCGGTGATCTACATCGTCTCCCCGGTCGACCTGATCCCGGACGTCTTCCTGCCGTTCGGCGTCGTCGACGACGCCACCGCCCTCACCTGGCTGCTGTTCGCGCTCGGCCAGGAGTACACGCGGCGTTCCCGCACGGAACGCCGCGCGCCCTGAAGCGCGGCGGGCGGCTTCAGCGGCGGCGGTGGCCTTCCTCGCCGGGGTCGCCGGACGGCATGGCGGAGTGGGCGCGCCGGTGGGCCGCGACGCGTTCGCGGGTCGCGCATCGGCGGGAGCAGTAGCGGCGTTCTGGTCCGCTGCCTTGCGCGATGAAGACGTTCCGGCAGCTGGGCGACGAGCAGACGCGGCCGGGCGGGCGTTGCCGGTCCCAGACCAGGACGGTCAGGGCCATGCAGGACGAGGCGAGGAGCCACTCGCCCCACGGGGCGTCGTCGTCGCGGTCGAGGTGCGGATGCCAGGGCGTGCCGCCGCCGTGCGAGGTCAGACGGAGCGGCCCGGTGTGCTCGCGCAGGAGGCGGTTGAGGGCGGTGGCGGCGTCGTCGGCGTCCTCCGCGGCGAAGACGTCCCGGAGCAGAGCGGCGGCCGCGCGCATCTCGGCGATATCGCCGGTGCTGAGGCCCGGCGCGGGGACCGTCTCGCCGTAGGCGCCGAGCACGCCGGCAACGGTCGCCGGGTCAGGGCGGTCATCGGCGAGGACGTTGACCAGGGCGGCGGTCCGCCGGGCCATGGACAGCACGGAGTGCCGGGTGGACCAGTCGTCGACGGTGGGCCGCATCCAGCCAATGTAACGCATATTGCTATGTTTTGAGTTACCTCCGTAACGTCCTGTCGATGAAGAGGCGTTACTCGTTGTTCTCGTTCCTCGCCGGAGCGGTGGCGGCCCGTCTCGGGGACGAGATGTCCGGTCCGGCGCTGATGCTGGCGGGCTTCGCCCTGGCCGGATCGACCACCGAAGCCTCGTCGCTTCTCGCGGGCATCACGGTCTCCGCGGCGGTCGGGGGACCGGTGCTCGGGGTGCTCCTGGACAGGGCGAGCCGGCCGGGCCGCCTGCTGGGCGGGGCCGTCCTGCTGTACGCGGCGGGGCTGGGTGTGGTCCTGCTGGGGCTCGGCCGCGTGCCGTTCGCCGTGACCATCGTTATCGCCGTGGCGGCGGGGCTGCTGGGACCGGCCCTGTCCGGCGGATGGACGGCCCAGCTTCCCCGGGTGGCGCCCGGCGACCGTCTGCCGCGGGCGAGCGCCCTCGACGCCATGACCTTCAGCGCGGCGAGCCTGGCGGGCCCCGCTCTCGCGGGCGGTGTGGCGGAGGTCCTGGGGGCGCCGATGGCCGTGGTGGCCGCTGCCGTGCTCATCGTCTCGGCGCTGCCCGCCGCGTGGTGGCTGCCCTCCCCGCCCGTCCGGGCGCGGGCGGCTCAGGCGGCCTCACTGATCGGCGATCTCGCCGCCGGCGCACGGGTCATCGTCGGCAGGCGCCTTCTGGCGCGAGCGACCCTCGCCTCGGTGGTCTGCTGCGCCGCTCAGGGCATGCTGACCGCCTGCGTCCCGCTGCTGGGGGAGCGCGTCCTGGGCGGCGCGGGGCGCGGCACGGTCCTGCTGTCCTGCTCGGCGGTCTCCGCCCTGGCGGCCAACGCCCTGCTGGCCCGGTTCCCGCGCGCCGTCGCCCCCGACACGATCATCTGGGTCGCGGCCCTGGTCCAGGCCGCCGCGTTCGCCCTGGCGGCCGCGGGACGGCCGGCCGCGCTGATCGCGGCGGTCGTCGTCGCCGGGATCGGCGAGGGCCCCCAGCTGGCCGCGCTGTTCTCGATCCGGCACCGGGAGGCCCCGGAGAAGCTGCGCGGCCAGATCTTCACCACCGGCGCCAGCCTCAAGATCACCGGATTCGCCGTGGGTGCGGCGGCCGCCGGACCGCTCGCGGCCCGGTCCCTCCCGGGCGCCCTGGCACTCGCGTCGGTCGTGGCGGCCTCGGCGGCACTGGCCGCCGTCATCATCCCCTCTGCTCCGGTCAACTCCCGGAGGGAGAAACCAGCTGACCGTGTTCGACGCTGAAGGGCCGTTGTCCTGGGGGGCTGGGCCGGTCAGGGTCGGCGATCCTCCCGGGGCGGGAGGTAGGGGCGGAAGTGGTCGGCGACGATGTCGGCGACGGCGTCGGCGTCGCGGGTTCCGTCGACCTCGACGACGCGGATGCCGTGGCGTCGGGCGGAGCGGACGGCGTCGTCGGCGACGAGGCGGTCCCGTTCGAGCCGGTTGCGTTGGGCCCGGGCGGGGTCGCTGACGCGGCCGCCGAATGCGGCGGCTCGGGGGAGTTCGCGCAGTTGCCGGTCGCGGAACGCCTCGGTGGGCACCATGACGACCATCCGCCGGGACGAGTCGATGAGGGGTGCGACCAGTTCGGGGCGCAGCCCCCAGCCTTCGGCGATGACGGGCCGGCCGGGGATCAGGGCGCGCAGGTCGTCCAGCGCCCACTCGAAGCGGGCCGGGAAGCCGGCGAGGGTGTCGGCGGCCATCTCCTGCGGGGTGGTGTTCACCCAGACCGCGTCGGGGTCCGGGGCGTCGGGCGGGTGGCCGAGCCTGATCCGGCGGGCGATCCGGCGGTCGTTGTGGCCGCGTGCGTCGTGGTAGTCGTAGTTGTAGGCGGTGAGCCCGTACCGCTCGGCCAGCAGCCGGGCCACGGTGGACTTGCCGGCCCACTGCCCGCCACCGATCCACAGGACCCGGCGAAGCGTGCCGAACGGATCCCAGACCTCGCCACCGTCGGCACGCATGGTCCCAGGCCTCCTTCTCGAATGCCGCTGATGCGATCAAACGCAATCGTCTGAAGGGTGCAGCACGCAAGCGGCAGGCGCATCGTCACCGCGTCCCATGGCTGGTCTGGGTGCTCGACTGGTCAGGGGGTGCTGGCTTTGACTGCCCCGGGGATGTTTTGCGGATGGTGCTGGGTGGGTGGCCGGTCCAGCGGATGTAGGCACGGCGGAACTCGCGGGCGTCGCTGAAGCCGACCTCGTGGGCGATGGCGTCGACGGGGAGGGCGGTCTCGAGGAGGAGGAAGGTGGCGCGGCGCTCGCGTACGCGGTCGCGGATGGTGCTGTAGTGCTCGCCTGAGGCGGCGAGCTGGCGGCGCAGGGTGCGTTCGGTGATGTGGAGGTGCCGGGCCGCCTCGGCCATGGTGAGCGGGCGGCGGAGGTCCTGGTCGAGCAGGGTCTCGACGGTGACGGTGATGTCGGAGCGGGCGGTGCCGAGGTCGAGGAGGCCGCGGCAGGCGGCGATGGCGGCGGCGCGGGTCGGTTCGCTGTGGGTGGGGAAGGCGAGCCCGAGCAGGGCGCCCGGGTAGACCATGCGGTTGGCGGCGGCGTCGAACAGGATGGGGCAGCGGAAGAAGCGCCGGTACTCCTCGGCGTAGGGCGGGGCGGGGTAGGCCAGCTCGATGCGGGTGGGCGACCAGTCCGCGCCCAGCATGGAGCGGAGGAGGACGAGAGTGCTGCACATCGCCTCCTCGCAGAGGAAGGCGATCAGTTCGGGGTCGGGGCGCCGCTCATGGAACCGGAGCGCGGCCGTGTCGCCGAAGGCCTCGGCCTCCACGTCGAGCAGGCTTCCCGCGGCCTGGTGCAGTTCGAGGGCCAGGGAGAGGGCTTCCTTCGCGGTGGAGCAGGAGCGCAGGGCGACGCCGAGCATGCCGAACAACAGCAGGACGTCCCGGCCGCCGACCCGCATGCCGAGCGGCTTGCCGGGCATCGCCCGCATGGCGCGCCGCAGGATGGTGCTCGCCTGCCGGAAGGAGACCTTCAGGGTGCCCGAGGTGAGCAGTACGGCCGGATCCAGCCCGGTGCCGGCGAACCAGGAGACGATCGGAAGGCCCTCGCCCTGCCCGATCTCGACCAGCCCGACGAGGACGCTCGGGGGGATGACCGCCTCGTTGAGCCGTGCGTCGCCGCTCACACGCCCCCCTAGGTGTCCGGTCTGCCCCCCACGCTAGCCCGGAATGGCCCTCCCGGGCTCCTGAGCCTGGACGTTGGATCGAGCGTAGTCACACGTCCAGAGGAGCATTAATGGCGGGGAACGGATCGGAACCGGAGCGGGTGTGCGTCGTCGGCGCCGGGCCGGCGGGCCTGTCGGCCGCCCGTGCCTTCCGGCGGCTCGGCATCGCCTACGACCAGTACGAGCGGCATTCCGATGTCGGCGGCATCTGGAATCTCGACAACCCGGGCACGCCGATGTACGAATCGGCGCACTTCATCTCCTCGCGGAAGACCTCCGGGTTCTTCGACTTCCCGATGCCCGAGGACTTTCCCGACTATCCCGGCCACCGGCTGATCCTGCAGTACACCCGGGACTTCGCCGACGCCTACGGCCTGCGCGAGGCGATCCGCTTCGGCACCGCCGTCAGCGCCGTGGAACGGTCCGGCGACGCATGGGCCGTGACCGCGGAGGACGGCTCATGCCGCCGCTACCGGGCGGTCGTGTGCGCGACCGGCGTGACCTGGACGCCGCGCATGCCGCGGCACCCGGGCACGTTCAACGGGGAGATCCGGCACTCGTCCTCCTACCGCAGCCCGGAGGAGTTCCGCGGCAAGCGCGTTCTGGTGGTGGGCCTGGGCAACTCGGGCGCCGACATCGCCTGCGACGCCGCCGCCAGTGCGGAGGCCGCCTTCGTCAGCATCCGGCGCGGCTACCATCTGATCCCCAAGCACATCTTCGGCGTCCCCAGTGACGAGTTCGCCGCCAAGGGGCCGCGGTTGCCGCTGCGCTTGGAGCGCCCGCTGTTCGCGGCGACGCTCCGGCTCCTCCAAGGCGATCTCACCAGGTACGGGCTGCCCAAGCCCGACCACAAGCTGTTCGAGTCGCATCCGCTGCTCAACAGCCAGCTGATCCACCACCTCCAGCACGGCGACGTCGCGGTCCGGCCGGACATCGCCGGCCTGGACGGCGACCGGGTCCGCTTCACCGACGGCACCGCCGAGCGGATCGACCTGGTGCTCTACGCCACCGGCTACGACTGGGACATCCCGTACGCCGAGAAGTACTTCACCTGGAACGACGGCCGACCCGACCTGTACCTGACCGCGTTCAACCGCGAGCACCGCAACCTGTTCGGCCTCGGCTACCTGGAGATCAACTCCAGCGCGTACACCGTCTTCGACCACATCAGCAACATCCTGGCCCAGTACCTCCACGACCAGGAGCACGCGCCGGCCCGCGCGGCGCGGTTCGACCGCATGATCGCGGAGGACCGTCCCAGGCTCGACGGCGGAATCCGCTTCCTCGACTCGGCGCGTCACCGGTCCTACGTCGACGCCCACGCGTACCGCGGACACCTCGGCACGGTAGGCGGACGCATGGGCTGGACCGGCCTGACCCCCGGCATGTTCGACCGGCAGCGGAGGTCGGCATGAGGGTCGCCGTCGTCACCGGCGCGGCCGGAGCCATCGGAACCGCGATCACCCTCCGCC
The DNA here is from genome assembly GCF_040649235.1 of Spirillospora sp. NPDC049024. Lineage (NCBI taxonomy): Bacteria > Bacillati > Actinomycetota > Actinomycetes > Streptosporangiales > Thermomonosporaceae > Spirillospora > Spirillospora sp. NPDC049024. The sequence goes on along the minus strand of NZ_JBEZFD010000016.1, from coordinate 26,691 downwards.
TCCAGGAGCGCGGCTTCCATGTCATCGCCGTCGACCTGGACGCCGCCGGGCTCGACCGCCTTCCCGGTCCCTTGACGCGGCTGCGTCTAGATCTGACCGAACCCGGCTTCCACCAGGACGTCATGGCGGCCGTCGAGGCCTCCGGCGGCCGGTGCGACCTGCTCGTCAACAACGCGGGGATCGTCGTCACCCGGCCGTTCGAGGAGGTGACCGTCGAGGACAGCCGCCGCGAGCAGCTGATCAACCTCCAGGCGCCCATGCAGCTCAGCCGCGCGCTCTACCCGGCCCTGCGCCGGGGCCCCGGCCGGATCGTCTCCGTCGTGTCGCTGGGCGCGATGATGCCGCTCGCGGAGAGCGCCGGCTACTGCGCGTCGAAGGCGGGGCTGCGGGCGTTCATGCTCGCGCTCGCGATGCTCGAACGTGAGACCGGCGTGCGCATCGGCATGGTCCACCCCGGCGCCGTGGACACCCCGATGCTCCGCCACGAGGCCGCCAACGGAGGCTCCGCCCTCAACTTCCTCAGCGGGCCGCTCAGCCCGGACGCCGTCGCCCGGGCGGTCGTCGCCAACTTGGACCGGCCCCGCCTGGAGACCAACCTGCCCCGGCACGACGGGTGGCTCCTCAAGACCGCCGGCCTCACCCCCGGCGTCCTCCCGCGCGTCCGGCCGCTGCTCGAACGGCTCGCACAGCCCGGGCTCCGCAAGTACCGGCGGGACCACGGAATGTGATGAAAGCCGGGGCGGCTTATCAGCCAGGATTTGACGGTTTCGGTGACGACTCGATGGCGCCGGACGTGGCGTACCGTTCGGCGCCCGATTAGCGGACATATTTCGGCCCGTGCCTGCTCCGACAGCTCGTCCTCGGCCGCGCCGTCGGGCAGCGCCAGCCATCTCATGCATTCGTGTCATGCCTCGCCTCCATGGACCGGGGAGGGTGAGGGGGTGTCATCGACACCACCGCATTGAAGGCGTGCGGGTGCGTCGCACGTCCGCAATGGAGTCACCGGTCCAATGATCATGCAGAAGCCCCTCCACCCCGTCCGACGGGGACTGACATCAGGTGAGGCCGCCGCGCGGCTGCGGCGGGACGGGCCGAACCTGCTCCCGGCGGAGCGGCCGCCCTCTCCGCTGGTGTCGCTGGCGAGGCAGATGGTGCACTTCTTCGCGCTGCTGCTGTGGGCGGCCGCGTTCCTCGCCTATGTCGGCGGCCTGCCGGAGCTCGCGGCGGCCATCGTCGTGGTGATCGTCCTCAACGGGGTCTTCGCGTTCGCCCAGGAGTACCGCGCCGAGCGGGCCGGCAGGCGGCTGCGGGAGCTGCTGCCGGCCCGGGTGACGGTCCGCCGGGACGGGCACCGCACAGTGATCGACACCAAGGACCTCGTAGTCGGGGACATCGTTCTGCTGGAGGCCGGCGACCGGGTCTCGGCCGACCTCGAACTCCTGGAGACGCATGCCCTGGCGGTAGACGAGTCGACGCTCACCGGCGAGAGCGTCCCGGCCCGGCCGGAGGCGGGCGGCCGCGCGCACGCGGGCACGTTCGTGACCGAGGGCGAGGCGGAGGCGAGGGTCACGGCCACGGGGGCGCGGACCCGGCTGGCGGGCATCGCCGCGCTGTCCCGCACCGCCGGGCGGCGCCCCAGCCCGCTGACGAGGCAGCTGCACCGGGTGGTGCGGGTCGTCGCGCTGACCGCGGTCGGCGTCGGTGCGGCGTTCTTCGGGGTCGCCGTGCTGCTCGGACTGCCGCCCGGCAAGGGCTTCCTGCTGGCCGTGGGCGTCACCGTCGCGCTGGTGCCGGAGGGGCTGCTGCCGACCGTCACGCTGTCGCTGGCCCGCGCCGCGCAGCGGATGGCCGGGAGCAAGGCCCTGGTGCGGCGGCTGGAGGCGGTGGAGACGCTCGGCTCCACCACGTTCATCTGCACCGACAAGACCGGCACGCTGACGTACAACGAGATGACGGCCGTCCAGGTCTGGACGCCGTCCGGAGAAGTGCGGATCGAGGGAAGCGGATACTCCCCGGACGGCCGGCTCATCGGCGGACCGGACGCGGTGGAGGCCGTCCGGAGGCTCGCCGTCACCGCCTACCGCTGCTCCACCGGGCGGACGCGGCGCCAGGACGGCCGCTGGCGAGCGGTCGGGGACCCGATGGAGGCGGCCCTGCACGCGCTCGGGCTCCGGGCCGGGGCGGATCTGTCCGACGAGCCCGAGCGGCGCCGCTACCCCTTCGACGCGAAGCGGCGGCGCTCCTCCTCGCTCACCGCCAGCGGACTGCACCTGAAAGGCGCTCCCGACTCGGTGCTGCCGCGCTGCGCGCCGGTGCCGGGAGCCGAAGAGGCCCTCGCCGCCATGACCGGACGAGGCCTGCGCGTCCTCGCCGTCGCCGTCCGCCCGCCCGGCGACCTGCCGGACGACCTGCCCGCCGACCCCGACCAGGCCGAGCGCGGACTGGCGCTGCTCGGCCTGGTCGGCCTCCAGGATCCGCCCCGTGACGACGTCGCCGGCGCGATCGCGTCCTGCCGCCGGGCGGGCATCCGGCTCGCCATGGTCACGGGGGACCATCCGGCGACCGCCCGCGCCATCGCCGCCGAGGTCGGGCTGGCCGAGCCGGGGAGCCCGGTGGTGACCGGGGCCGACCTGCCTCGGGACGAGGCCGAGCTCGGGCGGCTGCTGGACGGCGACGGCGTGGTCGTCGCCCGCGTCACCCCCGAGGACAAGCTGCGGATCGCCCGGGCCCTGCAGGGACGCGGGCACGTGGTGGCCATGACAGGCGACGGCGTCAACGACGGCCCGGCGCTGCGGCAGGCCGACATCGGCGTGGCGATGGGCGCGTCCGGCACCGACGTCGCCCGCGAGGCCGCCGACCTCGTCCTCCTGGACGACCACTTCGCAACGATCGTCGCGGCGGTGGAGCTGGGCCGGGCGACCTTCTCCAACATCCGCCGGTTCCTGACCTACCACCTCACCGACAATGTCGCCGAACTGGTGCCGTTCGCGGCGTGGGCGGTGACGGGCGGGCAGCTCCCGCTGGCGCTCGGCGTGCTGCAGATCCTCGCCCTGGACGTCGGCACCGACATCCTGCCCGCGCTCGCGCTCGGAGCCGAACCCGCCGGGCGGCACACCCTGGAGGGGCGCGCCCGCGACGACCGCCTGATCGACCGCCGCCTCCTCGGCCGCGTCTTCGGCGTCCTCGGTCCCGTCGAGGCCGCCGCGACCATGGCCGCCTTCGCCGCCGTCCTCGTCGCCGGAGGATGGAGCTGGGGCGAGACGCCCTCCGCCGCGCTGCTGTCCACGGCGTCCGGCACCGCGTTCGCCGCCATCATGCTCGGGCAGATGGCGACCGCGTTCTCGTGCCGCAGCGAATCGCGGTGGGCGGGACGGCTCCGCTGGAACGGCAACCCGCTGCTGCTGTGGGCGGTCGCGACCGATCTGGTGCTGATGTTCGTCTTCCTCGGGATTCCGCCGGTGGCCCATCTGCTCGGCGGCGGCCTCCCGTCCGCGCTCGGGTGGGCGGTCGCCCTCACCGCCGTGCCGGCCGTCCTGCTGGCCGACGCGGCCGCCAAGGCCGTCCGGGGACGCGGAGCCGCAGCGGCGGGCCGGACCAGGCCGAGCCGCAGCGTGCTCGGCCGGCTGACCACGGGGAAGCGCGGAACCCAGCCGCGGTGAAGTAGGCGGTCATGAGCGTGCCCCCCGGCCCATCAGGGGCCGGGGGTGCGGACGGCGGCCGGTGCACGTCCCCGCCGCTTTCACGGGCTGCCTCCCCGCCAGCTGATCAGCTCGTCCTTGGTGATGCCGTACCGGGCGAGAAAGCTCTCCGCGAGGTCGTATCCGACGGGATCCGGCAGGACCCGCCCGGCCTCGTCCGCCACGCCGGGCAGACCCGCTGTCAGGAGCATCTGGACGACGTGCCGCTTGGGGACTTCCAGTTCCTCCACCGCTGTCTCCTCTCCTGGGCGCCACGGTCTGGCTCCCCACGCCGGAGGCGGGCGCCTGGCGGCGCCGTGCTACTTGCCGCCCGCGGTCCCGCCGCCATCGGGGGACCGTCGCCGCTCGCCAGTGAGCCGGCGGTCGGCGACGCCGCTGCCGCGCTCGCCGGGGCCTCCGCCGGCCCTCGGTCATCAGTTACGACAGGGCGGCCTTGCGTCCTGTGACAGCTCCGGCCCGCACCGGTGACTGTCACAGACGTGGGGGCGGCCCTGTCTTAGCTGGCGGACCCCCTCCTGGACGAGGCCGGTCCGGGCCAATCGTGGAGGTGCGGCGCAATGGAGACCGTGATCATCGGTGCGGGGGCCGGCGATTCCGATCGCCGGCTGACGGCATGAACATCCGGTACGCGACGGCGCAGGGGCGGTGGGTGATCGCCGCGACCGTCCTCGGATCGGCGATCGCCTCGCTCGACGCGACCGTGGTGGGCATCGCGCTGCCCGCCATCGGCCGCGACTTCGGCACCGGCCTGGCCGCCCTGCAGTGGATCGTCACCGCCTACACCCTCACCCTCGCGGGGCTGCTCCTGGTCGCGGGCGCCCTCGGCGACCACTACGGCCGCCGCCGCGTCTTCCTCGCCGGAGTCGTCTGGTTCGCGCTCGCGTCCACCCTCTGCGCGTTCGCGCCGACCCCGGGCACCCTCATCGCCGCACGTGCCCTGCAGGGCGTCGGCGCGGCGCTGCTCACTCCCGGCAGCCTCGCGATCCTGGAGGCCTCGTTCCATCCCGACGACCGCTCCCGGGCGATCGGCGCGTGGTCCGGGCTGAGCGGCGTCGCCTCCGCGGCCGGCCCGTTCGTCGGCGGCTGGCTCGTCCAGGCGGCGAGCTGGCGGCTCATCTTCCTGATCAACCTGCCGGTGGCGGCGGTGGTCATCGTCCTGGCCGTGCGGCACGTCCCCGAGTCCCGCGACCCGGACGCGTCCGGCCGGATCGACATCGCCGGCGGCGCCCTGGCCACCCTGGGCCTGGTCGGCCTGACCTACGGACTGATCACAGGCGCGGCCGGGATCCCGGCGATCATCGCGGGGACGGCCCTGATCGCCGGCTTCGTGCTGCTGGAAGGCCGGATCCGCCGCCCGATGCTGCCGCTCGGCCTCTTCCGCTCCCGGCAGTTCAGCGTGACGAACATCGTCACCTTCGTCGTGTACGGGGCGCTGGGCGGCGCCTTGTTCCTGCTGCCCATCCAGCTGCAGCAGGTCTCCGGCTACAGCGCCTTCGAGGCGGGCGTCTCCCTCCTGCCGATCACCGCGATCATGCTCGCCCTGTCGGCCCGTTCCGGCGCGCTCGCCGCACGCATCGGACCCCGGCTCCAGATGAGCCTGGGGCCGATCGTCATCGGCACCGGCTTCGGGCTGTTCGTCCGCATCGGCCCCTCGGGGAACTACCTCACCGAGTCCCTGCCCGCGGTCACCGTCCTGGGCCTCGGCCTGGCGATCACTGTCGCGCCGCTGACGGCCACGGTCCTGGCCGCCGTTCCCGCCGAGCACGCGGGCATGGCCTCGGCCGTCAACAACGACGTGGCCCGCGCCGCCTCGCTCGTCGCCGTCGCCGTCTTCCCGGCCCTCGCCGGGATCACCGGGAACGCCTACATGCATCCGGCAGCGTTCTCCACCGGCTTCCACACCGCCGCGCTCCTCGCCGCGGGCCTGTGCGTCTTCGCCGGGATCCTCGCGGCGGCCGCCGTCCGCAACCCGCCCGGACCGGCACAGGCCCCGGGCTTCCACTGCGCGGTGGACGCGCCACCGCTGCGCGAAGGTCGCGGCAGGTGGAGGCGACATGCCTCTGGCGCAGGGCTGCGCGACCGTTCCTGAGGCACCGCGGCATCGCCTATCGGGGTCAGGGCGGGGGCGGGGTGGTGTGGTACAGGTGCAGCAGGCCGCGGGTCACGGCGGCCGGCCATACGGTCGCGTGCTGCTCACCGGGGATGATCTCGCTGCGCACGTCGATCTCCTCATGGTCGCGCAGCCGCTCGGTGAACGCGCCCAGATCGGCCACCATGTCGAGCCCCGACAGGGATCGCCGCATCGCGGCGGGCATGACGGGCCAACTTCGATCGGGGCTGTCCTCCCGCTCGCCCACGGCGAGGTAGACGTCGCCGGCATCTCGGGCGGCGAAGGGCGTCCGGTGACGATCCAGGAGCAGGTGGTCGTCCCACCACAGCGACGGGCTCACCGCCAGGAACCTCCGGAACCCTTCCGGGCGGCGCACCAGCGCCCAGCAGGTGAACAGCCCGCCCAAGGAGAAGCCCGCGAGCCCTCGGTCGGACGGATCGAGCCGGTGAACCGCCTCCAAACGCGGTGCGATCACCCGGCGGATCAGGTCGAGCATCGCGCCGGCGCGTCCGGTCCCGTAGAGCGTCTTTCCGGGGTGGTATCCCGGTTCTGCCGCCGTGGGGGTCAGGTCGCGCGGGCGCCGGCTGAACAGTTCGGCGCGGTCGGCGGTGGCGGGCGAGATGCCCACGACGGCCACGGGACGCAGTTGCCCCAGCGAGAACGCCAGCGTGTTCTGCGCGATCTGCGCCGTCGCCAGGAACGTCAGGAAACCGTCGAGTAGATACAGCACAGGGAGGGGCTCCCGCCGGGCCCGCGCGGCGGCCGGTGGGACCGCCACCTCCACGTGCCACCGGTCGGTGGGTTCGCATCCGGTCACGAGCGTGTACCGCACCGCGCCCGGCAGTTCCACCGTCCCGGCCGACCATCGCACGGTCATGCGACCACCCTTGGAACTCGTCTCGGAGATCACCGCAGGGCCGTCCTGCGGGTCGGGTGTTCAGGCGAGCGAGACCTTCTTCTCGTCGTACCTGAACCGGACCAGGAAGACCGCGGTGAAGGCGGCCGTGAAGGCGGCGAGGACCGCGACCGGAAGCGCCACCGAGCCGATACCGCCGTTGTCGAGCACCACCGACCGGAAGCCGCGCATCGCCCAGTACGCCGGGCTGGCCGGCGCGACCGCCCGGACCCAGCCTGGGAGCAGCGTGACCGGTGCCAGCGCACCCCCGAGGCCGCCGAGGACGAGTGCGCCGACATTGGCGATCGCGTTGACCTGCTGGAACGTACGGACGACGGCGGTGAGCATCAAGCCGAGTGCGGTCAGGCAGCACGCCAGGGCGATGACCAGCAGCATCAGCGCGACGGGTGAGCCGCGCGTCCTCATGTCGAAGAGCGCCGCGCCCAGGCCGAACAGCACCGTCTGCTGGACGAGCGCGACGGCGAGCACTGGTGCCAGTTTCCCCAGGACGATCTCGGCGGGCCGGGCCGGGCTGGCCCTGAGCCGGTCCCAGGTGCCCCAGCCGTGCTCGCGGAAGAACGCGAACGGGACGAACGAGACGAGGAAGAAGGCGAACAGCACGGTCATCCCGGGGACGGCCTCCTCGGCGCCGTTGGCGCCGCGGTACCCCTGGTTGACCAGGACGAAGCCCCGCTCCGGCCGGAGGAAGGCCATCAAGACGAGCGGCATCAGCACCAGGCTGAGGACGGGCAGCGGGTCCCTGCGCAGGATGCGCAGCTCCTGGCGGAAGATCACCATGGTCCTTCGTGCGGACACCTCACACCTCGTTCCCGGCGGTCCCGCTTGCCCCGTACCGCCTCCCGGTGAGCGCCAGGAACGCGGTCTCCAGGCTCGGGCGGACGACGTCGATCGACCGGAGCCGGCCCGCCTCGTCCGGGCCCAGAGCGCTCAGCACCCGGCCGGCGGTGAGCTCCGGACCGGGGTTGTTGATCAACAGTCTGGAGCCGGCGCGGGTGACGTCGAGCGGGCCGAGCGCGGCCAGGTCCGGGGCTGTCCCGTCGAAGACCGCCTCGATCAGCGTCGTGCCGTGGGCTTCGATGATCTTCTGCGGCGGGTCGCAGGCGATGAGCCGGCCGCGGTCGAGGATGGCGACCGTGGTGTCGAGGGACTCGATCTCCTCCAGGTAGTGCGTGGAGTAGAGCACGGCGGTGCCGTCGGCGGCGGCCTCCCGGACCAGGTCGAGGATCCGCCGCCGCGTCCGCACGTCCGCGGCGGCGGTCGGCTCGTCCAGCAGCAGCAGCGGCGGGCGGTGCAGCAATGCCATCGCGGTGTGCAGCCTGCGCATCTCGCCGCCGGACAGGCCGCGTCCCGTCCGGTCGAGCAGCGGGGTCAGCAGCAGCCGCTCGGCCACCTCGTCGATCCGCGCCGTCAGCGCGCGCCCGCGCAGGCCGTGGAGCTCCCCGCTGAACCGGAGGTTGTCCCGGACGGTGACGACCGGGACGATTCCCAATTCCTGAGGAGCGAGGCCGAGAAACTTGCGGGCCTTCTCGGGATGGTCGGCGACGTTCACTCCGCAAATGTGTACCGAGCCTCGGTCCGCTCGTCTGAGGCCCGCGATAATGGAGACCAGGGTCGTCTTCCCCGCCCCGTTGGGGCCGATCAGCGCGACGATCTCGCCAGCCGATACGGTCAGGTCGACGCTGCGGAGCGCGGGGACGCCATCATACGATTTCCGCACATCGACGATCGTGATAACCGGGTGCTGCGAGAGCATCGCCACCAGCCAATGTGAGAGTTCGCGTTGTTTTCACAGGATCGTCAAAACCGCCACTTCATCACTGCGCGCTCAGTCTTACATAAACCTTGGTTCCGGCCAAGAGCCGGTACCCCACGCCGCGGATCCGGCCGCGGAGCCGGGGTGCGACACCCTTGCTGCCCTGGCGGCCACGTGAAATGGCCATCGGAACAAGGCCCTCCGTCCACCCTCTCCGTCGGCGCGCGAGCCATGCTTTGCCAGTGGGCGATGTTGCCGGGGAACGGCGATGCGGCAACGATCTGAACTGCGGCGGAACACGCTTCGCAACCGGCTCTCACACTTCGCGTCAGAGTCGCGTGGCTGACCGTTGTCGTAGGTCATGGTTGAACGCCCTGTTTAGAACGCCTCTTGACAAGTCTGAGGGGCACGTGCCTATCTTCGGGGTGCATGATCCTGGTGCCGGGAATATGGACGCCGGGTTCACTGTGTGTAGTCCCCGAAATCGGTTCGCCGAGAGCGCGCTCATCGGTGATTCGTTCGCGTCCCGGTCGTGAGCGCGGATTTCCGGGCGGCGGTCAAATCCGATCCGACGTCGAGGGGGAAGACGTGAGCGATGCCGTCGCTTCGTATGACCGACTTCTGGACCGGCTCAACCGGAGTTCGGCGAACAAGCAGTACCTGGCCTTCAAGGACATCGCCTGGGACGACCCCGAGATGTCGGTCGACGTGTCCGATCCAGGGTGGGAGCTCACCGAGGAGGACCCGCTCGGCGCGGACGACTGGTACCGGCGGCAGCCGCCCGCCACGCGCCGCCGCATCGGCCTCGGCAAGACCACCGACATGATCAAGATGGCGATCGAGTTCGAGAACGTCCTGCAGCGGGGCCTCCTGCAGTACGCCGCGACGCTGCCGAACCGGTCGCCCGAGCTCACGTACTTGTACCACGAGATCGCCGAGGAGACGCAGCACACGCTGATGTTCCAGGAGTTCATCAACCGGACGGGGATCGATCCGGAGGCGTTCCCCGGTCGGCTGGACCGGGCGCGCCGGCGCTTCATCAAGGCGTCCAACTCGTTCCCGCACATCCTGTTCACCGAGGCCCTGGTCGGGGAGGAGATCTTCGACCACATCCAGCGGCGGCGCCTGAGAGTGGAGCCGATCCCGCCGATCCTCCGGGTGCTGTTCAAGATCCACGTCGACGAGGAGGCCCGGCACAAGTCGTTCGCCCGGGCCTGGCTGCGCACCCACATGGATTCGCTTTCGGACGCCGACAGGCGGTTACTGGGCCGGTACATGAACGTCCTCACCGGGGCGCTCGGCGCCCGAATCCTCCTGCCGGGAAACCGGCTGAAGGAGGAGTTCGGCATTCCAGACCACGTCATGGTCCGCGTCACCGAGGGGCCGGTTCTCGTGGACGTGCTGACCCGTGCACTGGCGCAGGTCATCGCTTTCGGTCGCAAGCACCGTCTGCTCTCCGAAACGGCGACGACCCTGCCGTCCATCCGTGGGAGCGAGGCCGCGGAACCCGCCTGAGGCGACCAAGTCGTCCGGGGCGGCGCCCGGTCGTCAGGCGCGGTCATCTGGCTCAGCGACGAGGCACGATGCGGCCATTGTGCCGCCTCCACGCGAAGGCGGGTTGATCGGTCATGGAACGCGAGGTGCGGCGTCTGCCATTACTGGCGGCCCAGTCCGCCGTGTGGTACGCACAGCAGTTGGACCCCGGCGACCCGATGTTCAACATCAGCGAGTACATCGAAATCCGGGGTCCGATCGACGTCGGGCTGATGAAGGCCGCGATAAGGCGGGCGGGCATGGAGGCCGAGTCGTTCCACGCCCGCTTCGTGGAAGACGACGACGGCGTCCACCAGATCATCGAAGTGTCGGACGACTGGCCGGTGCCCTACCTCGACCTCACCGCGGAACCGGACCCGGAACGGGCGGCCGGCGCATGGATGCGGGAAGACCAGCGCCGCCCCTTCGACCTCGCCGCGGGAGCTCCTTTCCGAGCCGCACTGATCAAGGTGGCCCCCGGCCTTTTCCTTCTCTACTTCACGGCGCACCACATCGTCATCGACGGCTACAGCGCCGCGCTGTTCGTCGCCCGGGCCGCCGAAATCTACACCGCCCTGAAGAAGGGCGGCGACCCGCCGCCGTCCACGTTCGGATCCGTGCGCGACCTCGTCGAGGAGGAGAAGGCATATCAGGAGTCGGAGCAGTTCCAGCGCGACCGCGGGTTCTGGGCGGCGCGCGTGGGGGAGGAGGCCGCGCCAGCCTCGCTGACGGGCCGCCCGAGCGTCCCGGGACGCGCGTCCAGCGGGTTCACCCGCCACACGACGTACCTGTCCGACGCGGACATCGCGCGGCTGCGCGACGCCGCCCGAAAGATCGGCACCGCCTGGCCCGCCCTGATGGTGGCCGCGTGCGGCGCGTACGTCCACCGGATGTCCGGTGAGGACGACGTGGTCCTCGGGCTGCCGGTCACCGGCCGCAAGACCCGCGCGTCGCGCGCCACCCCGTCGATGATGGCGCACGTTCTGCCGCTGCGCCTGCGGGTCACCGGCGGCACCTCCTTCGCCGACCTCACCCACCAGGTGTCGCGCGAGATCAGGCAGATCCTGCGGCACCAGCGGTACCGGGCCGAGCACATCCGCCGCGACCGCGGTCTGCCTGGCCACGGCACGAGGCTGTGGGGCACCGAAATCAACATCCTGCCGTTCGAGTACGACGTCGAGTTCGACGGCAACGGCACAACCGCGCACGACCTGGTGACGGGCCCGATCACCGACACGATGGTGGCCGTCCACTACGGGGCGGACCTCAAGGGGATGCGGATCGACTTCAACGCGAACCTCGCCGCCTGCGCCGACCGGGAGTCGGCCGGCCACCTGGACCGGTTCCGGCGCCTACTGGAGTCGGCGATCGCGGACCCCGGGCGGCGGATCGGGGACGTGGACGTCCTCGGCCCCGCCGAGCGCCGCAAGGTCCTGCTGGACTGGAACGACACCGCGCACCCCGTACCGGCCGCCACACTCCCAGGACTGTTCGACGAGCAAGCGGCCCGCACCCCGGACGCGACCGCCGTGGTGTCCGGGGACGAGTCTCTTTCCTACGCCGAACTCGTGGACCGCGCCGACCGGCTGGCGCGGCACCTCGCCGCCAGGGGTGTGGGCCCGGAGACCGTGGTCGCGGTGACCCTGCCCCGCTCGGCGGACATGGTGGTCGCGCTGCTGGCGGTCATGAAGGCCGGCGGCGCGTACCTGCCGATCGACCCCGCCCAGCCCGCCGACCGGATCGCGTTCGTTCACGACGACGCCCGCCCGCTGCTGACCCTCATCCCGTCCGACGTGCCGGCCCCGGACGGCGACGCCGCCGACCGCCTCACGCCCCCGGCGCCCGCCAACACGGCGTACGTCCTGTACACGTCGGGGTCGACGGGGCGTCCGAAGGGCGTCGCGGTCGAGCACGCGGCGATCGTGAACCGGCTGCTGTGGATGCGGGACCACTACCGGGTGACCCCGGCCGACAGGATCCTGCAGAAGACGCCGCTCGACTTCGACGTGTCGGTCTGGGAGCTGTTCCTGCCGCTCGTCACGGGCGCGGCCCTGGTCCTTGCCCGCCCGGACGGCCACCGGGACCCGGCCTACCTCGCCGGACTGATCCGGCACGCCGGGGTCACGATGGTGCACTTCGTCCCGTCCATGCTGCAGGCGTTCCTCCTGGAACCCGCGGCGGCCGGCTGCGCGAGCCTGCGTGAGGTCATCTGCAGCGGCGAGGAACTGCCCGACCACCTGCGCGACCGGTACCACGCGACCCTCGGCGCCCGGCTGCACAATCTCTACGGCCCCACCGAGGCCGCGGTCGACGTCACCGCCGCGCCGTGCCCGCCCGGCGGCGGACCGGTCACCATCGGCCGTCCCGTGTGGAACACCCGCCTCTACGTCCTGGACGTGCGGCTGGCGCCGGTCCCCCCGGGCGTCGCGGGCGAGCTGTACCTCGCCGGGGACCAGCTCGCCCGCGGCTACGTCGCCCGGGCGGCGCTGACCGCGGAGCGGTTCGTGGCCGACCCGTTCGGGCCGCCGGGAACCCGCATGTACCGGACCGGGGACGTGGTCCGCTGGGACGCCGAGGGCCGGATCGAGTACCTCGGCCGGGCCGACCACCAGGTCAAGATCCGCGGGCGGCGCATCGAGCCGGGCGAGATCGAGAGCGTGCTGGCCGGCCACCCGGGCGTCGGGCAGGCCGTGGTGACGGCCCGCGAGATCGCCGCGGGCGGGCGGCAGCTGGTGGGGTACGTCGTCCCGGAGGGCCGCACGGCCGCGGCGGTCGCGAACCTGTGCCGCCTGCGGCGCGAAGGCCGGCTCGACGGGCGGGAACTCCACGAACTGCCCAACGGCATGACGGTGTGCGCCCGGAACCCGTCGAACACCGCCTTCCTCTACGACGAGATCTTCGTGCGGAACGAGTACCTGCGAGCCGGGGTGGCGCTGCCCGAGGACGCGTGTGTGGTCGACGTCGGCGGCCACGTCGGCCTGTTCTCGCTGTTCGTCGGGTCACGGCTGCCGGGCTGCCGCGTCCACGCGTTCGAACCGATCCCCGAGCTGGTCGAGATGTTCCGGATCAACGCGGAACTGCACGGCGTCGACGCCGCCGTCACCGCCTGCGGCCTCGGGCGGGAGGCGGGGACCGCGCGGTTCACCTACTACCCGGACATGTCGCTGCTGTCCGGGCGGTTCGCGGACGAGCGCGAGGAACGCCGCATGCTGGAGCGGTACCTGCGCAACGAGCAGGCCGAGGCGCCTGACGGCGTCCTCGCCGAGCTGCTGACCGAGCGGTTGCGCGGGGAGGACGTCGAGGTCGAGGTCCGGACGCTCTCCCAGATGATCCGGGAACAGGGCATCACCCGGATCGACCTGCTCAAGATAGACGCGGAGAAGAGCGAGCTGGACGTCCTGCGCGGGATCGAGCCCGCGCACTGGCCGATCGTCCGGCAGGTCGTCGCCGAGGTCCACGACATCGGCGGGCGGCTCGGCGCCGTCACCGGCCTGCTGCGCGACCGCGGCTTCCGGACGACGGTCGAGGCCGCCCCCGACTTCGCGGGCACCGGCGTGTACTGCGTCTACGCGGTGCGCCCCGACGCCCCCGTGCGTCCGGCGCCCGAGCCGGGGGGCGACGGCCCGCGGTGGCGCAGCCCCGAGCGCCTCGTCGACGACCTGCGCGCACACGCCGGGACCCGGCTTCCGGACCACATGGTCCCGGCGGCGTTCGTGGTCCTTGACGAGTTGCCGGTGACGTCGAACGGGAAGCTGGACCGTGCGGCGCTGCCGGCACCCGACTTCTCCGCCGCGGTGGCCGGTCGGGCGCCGCGGACTCCCCGCGAGGAGATCCTGTGCCGGCTGTTCGCCGAGATCCTCCACCTGGAGCGGGTCGGGATCGATGACGGCTTCTTCGACCTGGGCGGGCACTCGCTGCTGGCGACCCGGCTGATCAGCCGCATCCGGTCCGTGCTGGGCGTCGAGGCGGCGATCGGGGACCTGTTCGGCGCTCCGACCGTCGCCGAACTGGCCGAAAGGCTCGGCGGCGCCGGCCGGGCGCGGCCGGTGCGGGAGCCGCGGCGTCGTCCGGAGAAGGTGCCGCTGTCGTTCGCGCAGCGGCGCCTGTGGTTCCTCAACCGCCTGGAGGGCGGCGGCCCGGCCTACAACATCCCGTTCGCGCTGCGGTTGCGAGGCCCCCTCGACCGTGCGGCGCTTGCCGCCGCCCTGGCCGACGTCGTCCACCGGCACGAGAGCCTCCGGACGGTGTTCCCGGAGAGCGACGGGGAGCCGTATCAGGTGGTGCTCGATGCGGAGCCGGTCGTGCTGGAGGCGGCCGGCGCCGAGGAGGAAGACCTTCCCCGGATGATGGCTGACGCCGCGGCGCGGGGCTTCGATCTCCTGGCGGACCCTCCGTTCCGTGCCGAGTTGTTCGGTCTCGGCCCACAGGACCATGTGCTGCTGGTGGTGGTGCACCACATCGCCGGTGACGCATGGTCGATGGCACCGCTGGGGCGTGATCTCGCAGGTGCCTATTCGGCCCGCTGCCATGGGCTGCCGGTCGAGTGGTCGCCGCTTCCGGTGCAGTACGCGGATTACACGTTGTGGCAGCGGGAGTTGCTGGGGGATGAGGGTGATCCGGAGAGTGTGATCGGTGGGCAGGCGGCGTTCTGGCGTGAGGTGCTGGCGGGGCTGCCTGATCAGCTTGATCTGCCGGTGGACAGGCCGCGCCCGGCAGTGGCGACGTATCGCGGAGATTCCCTGCGGTTCACGCTGGACAGTGGTTTGCATCGGGCACTGGTCGCTCTGGCGCGGGACAGTGACGTCACGTTGTTCATGGTGTTGCAGGCTGGTTTGGCGGCCTTGTTGACGCGGTTGGGGTGTGGGACGGACATTCCCATCGGGAGTCCGGTCGCGGGTCGTGGGGATGAGGCGCTCAACGATCTGGTGGGGTGTTTCGTCAACACGTTGGTGCTGCGGAACGACACCTCGGGTGATCCGGGTTTCCGTGAGTTGCTGGGGCGGGTGCGTGAGGTCGATCTTGCGGCGTTCGCGAACCAGGATGTTCCGTTCGAGCGTCTGGTGGAGGTCCTCAACCCGCCGCGGTCCCTGGGCAGGCATCCGCTCTTCCAGGTGATGCTCGCGTTCGACAACACGCCGATCGCCGGGCTCGACCTCTCCGGCATCGAGGTGGAACTGCAGGACATCGACGTCAAGGTCGCAAAATTCGACTTGCTGTTCGGACTTTCCGAGCGCGCTGCCCCCGGCGGGGACACCGGCGGCCTGGAAGGCGTGATCGATTTCGCCATCGACCTGTTCGACCGGCAGACGGTCCAGAGGATCGCGGCGTCCTTCGAGCGGTTTCTGAGGGCGGTGGCTGCGGATCCTGATCGGTCGATCGGGAGTGTGGAGGTCCTCGGTGCTGACGAGCGCCGCAAGGTGCTGGTCGAGTGGAACGCCACGGATCACGACGTGGTTCCGGGGACCGTGCCGGAGTTGTTCGAGGCGCAGGTGCGGCGCTCGCCCGACGCGGTCGCGGTGGTGTGTGAAGGCATCGAGGTCAGCTATCGGGAGTTGAACGAGCGGGCGAATCGGCTGGCCCGATACCTGATCGACCAAGGCGTTGGCCCCGATCGGATCGTCGCGGTGGCGCTACCGCGCTCGGTCGAGCTGGTGGTGGCGTTACTCGCGGTCCTGAAAGCGGGGAGTGCCTATCTCCCGCTGGATCTGGACTATCCGCCCGAACGACTCGGGTTCATGGTCGATGACGCGGGACCGGTCGTGCAGCTCACCGCCCTGCCGTCGAACGCGGAGTTGGCGGGCCGGTCGGCGGAGAACGTGACGGACGCGGATCGGACCGCTCCGCTGCACCCCCTGCATCCGGCCTATGTGATCTACACATCCGGGTCGACCGGGCGGCCGAAGGGTGTGGTGAGTACGCATGCCGGGCTGGCGAACCGGTTGCAGTGGATGCAGGACCGGTACTCGCTTCGAGGGGACGATCGGGTGCTGCAGAAGACGCCGGCGAGTTTCGATGTGTCGGTGTGGGAGTTCTTCTGGCCGTTGCAGACCGGTGCCGCACTCGTTCTGGCCGAGCCGGGGGGCCATACCGATCCGGCTTACTTGGCCGAACTGATCCGCTCGGAGCAGGTCACTACTGCGCATTTCGTTCCGTCCATGCTGGCTGCGGCGGTGGCGGAGCCGTCCATGCGGGACTGTCCGAGCCTGCGGCGGGTGATCTGCAGTGGTGAGGCGCTGCCCTTGGAGCTCGCCCGCAGGTTCGGAGACGTTTTCGATGCCGAGCTGCACAATCTCTACGGGCCGACCGAGGCGTCGATCGATGTCTGCGGAGTCGAGATCACACCGCAGACCGCGCAGGAGAGCGTCCCGATCGGGCGGCCGATCTGGAACACCAGCCTCTTCGTCCTGGATTCGGGGTTGTCGCCGGTGCCGGTGGGTGTGGTCGGCGAACTGTACATTGCCGGGGCCGGGTTGGCTCGCGGCTATCTGGACCGTCCGGGGCTGACGGCGGAGCGCTTTGTGGCGTGCCCGTTCGGGGCTGCGGGGGAGCGGATGTATCGCACCGGGGATCTGGTGCGGTGGCGGTCGGACGGGGAGTTGGAGTTCGTCGGCCGGGCCGATGACCAGGTGAAGATCCGCGGCTTCCGCATCGAACCGGGCGAAGTCGAGGCGGTGCTGGCGCGCCAGGCGGGCGTGGCACAGGCCGCCGTGGTCGCGCGTGAGGGGCGGTCCGGTGATCAGCAACTGGTCGGGTACGTCGTGCCCGAACCGGACGCCGAGTGCGAGGCGGACCGGCTGCGTCGCGGCGTTGCCGAGACGCTGCCCGATCACATGGTCCCGGCCGCAGTGGTGATGCTGGACGCCTTCCCGCTCACGCCCAACGGCAAGCTGGATCGCAGGGCTCTGCCGGCACCGGACTTCTCCGCCTCGGCCACGGGCCGGGCGCCGCGGAACGCCGTCGAGCAGGCGCTGTGCCGGTTGTTCGCCGAGACCCTCGGCCTGGAGGAGGTCGGGATCGATGACGGCTTCTTCGAACTGGGCGGGCATTCACTGCTGGCCACCCGGCTCGTCGGCCGGATACGTTCCACCCTGGACGTCGAAGTCGCACTCCGGGACTTGTTCGAGGCACCGACCGTCGCGGGGTTGGCTGAGGTGCTTGAGCGCGCGGGTGGGGCACGGCCCGCGCTGCGGCCACGGCGTCGCCCGGAGCGGGTGCCGCTGTCGTTCGCGCAGCGGCGCCTGTGGTTCCTCAACCGGCTGGAAGGCCCTGGCCCGACCTACAACATGGCGATTCCGCTGCGGCTGAACGGCGTCGTGGACCTGAAGGCGCTGGAGTCCGCGCTGAACGACGTGATGGCCCGGCACGAGGCGCTGCGCACCGTCTTTCCGGAGGCGGACGGTGAGCCCTACCAGGAGGTGCGCGGCGGTGCGGATGCGCGGATGGCGCTGGCAGTGCCGGAGGTGAACGCGGCGCAGGTGCCGCGTGCGCTCGCGGCGGATGCCGCCAAGGGATTCGACCTGGCCGAAGAGCTTCCGATGCGGGCCCATGCGTACCGGGTTTCGGAGTGCGAGCACGTGTTGCTGGTGGTGGTGCATCACATCGCTGGGGACGGTTGGTCGTTGGCGCCGTTGGCTCGGGATGTGGTGGCGGCGTATGCGGCGAGGTCGGCGGGGCGGGTCCCGGAGTGGTCGCCGCTTCCGGTGCAGTACGCGGATTACACGTTGTGGCAGCGGGAGTTGCTGGGGGATGAGGGTGATCCGGAGAGTGTGATCGGTGGGCAGGCGGCGTTCTGGCGTGAGGTGCTGGCGGGGCTGCCTGATCAGCTTGATCTGCCGGTGGACAGGCCGCGTCCGGCAGTGGCGACGTATCGCGGAGATTCCCTGCGGTTCACGCTGGACAGTGGTTTGCATCGGGCACTGGTCGCTCTGGCGCGGGACAGTGACGTCACGTTGTTCATGGTGTTGCAGGCTGGTTTGGCGGCGTTGTTGACGCGGTTGGGGTGTGGGACGGACATTCCCATCGGGAGTCCGGTCGCGGGTCGTGGGGATGAGGCGCTCAACGATCTGGTGGGGTGTTTCGTCAACACGTTGGTGCTGCGGAACGACACCTCGGGTGATCCGGGTTTCCGTGAGCTGCTGGGGCGGGTGCGTGAGGTCGATCTTGCGGCGTTCGCGAACCAGGATGTTCCGTTCGAGCGTCTGGTGGAGGTCCTCAACCCGCCGCGGTCCCTGGGCAGGCATCCGCTCTTCCAGGTGATGCTCGCGTTCGACAACACCCCGGAGCCCGAACTGCAGCTGACCGGCGTCAAGGTGGATGTCCACGCCGCCGAGGTGAATGTCGCCAAGTTCGACCTGTTGTTCGGTTGCTCGGAGCGCCCGTCCGCGGATGATGCGCCCGGGGGCCTCGACGTCGTGGTGGAGTTCGCCGCCGATCTGTTCGACCGACAGACCGTCGAGCAGGTCGTGGTCCGGTTCGAGCGGTTTCTGAGGGCGGTCGCCGCCGATCCCGACCGGTCGATCGGGAGTGTGGACGTCCTCGGTGCTGACGAGCGCCGCAAGGTGCTGGTCGAGTGGAACGCCACGGATCACGACGTGGTTCCGGGGACCGTGCCGGAGTTGTTCGAGGCGCAGGTGCGGCGCTCGCCCGATGCGATCGCGGTGGTGTGTGAAGGCGCCAAGGCCAGCTATCGGGAGTTGAACGAGCGGGCGAATCGGCTGGCCCGATACCTGATCGACCGGGGTGTGGGCCCTGACCGGGTCGTCGCGGTGGCGCTACCGCGCTCGGTCGAGCTGGTGATGGCGTTACTCGCGGTCCTCAAGGCCGGCGGCGCCTACCTGCCCCTGGATCTGGACTACCCGGCCGAACGCATTGGGTTCATGGTCGATGACGCTCGGCCGGTCGTGCAGCTCACCGCCCTGCCCACCGAGATCGAACTCGCGGGCCGGTCGGCGGAGAACGTGACGGACGCCGACCGGCTCGGCCCGCTGCACCCGCTGCACCCCGCCTACGTGATCTACACATCGGGGTCGACCGGGCGGCCCAAAGGCGTGGTGGTCGGCCAGGGCAACATGGTCGCCCTGTGCGGCTGGGCGGCCGGGACCTCCGGCCGGACGGGACTGTCGCATGTAGTGGCGTCGACCTCGTTGAACTTCGACGTGTCCGTGTTCGAGATCTTCTGTCCGCTGATGGTCGGCGGTCGTGTCGAAGTGGTGCGGGACGTCCTTGAGCTGGCCGAACGTGCGGCCGGACCGGTGGGGCTCGTGAGTGCGGTGCCGTCCGCGCTGACCGAGATCCTGAGGTCCGGCCGTCCGGAGACGTCGCCCGCGTGCGTCGCGCTGGCGGGTGAGGCACTGCAGGCCCAGACGGTCCACCGGATCCGGGAGGCATGGCCCGAAGCCCGGATCGCGAACATCTACGGTCCGACCGAGGCGACGGTGTACGCGGCGGCATGGTTCGCCGACGACCTGAATGCCGATCAGCGCCACGGTGACGAGAGACCCCCGATCGGGCGGCCGATCTGGAACACCAGACTCTTCGTGTTGGATTCGGGGTTGTCGCCGGTGCCGGTGGGTGTGGTCGGCGAGCTTCATATCGCCGGTGCCGGGTTGGCTCGCGGCTATCTGGATCGTCCGGGGCTGACGGCGGAGCGGTTCGTGGCGTGTCCGTTCGGGGCGCCGGGGGAGCGGATGTACCGCACCGGGGATCTGGTGCGGTGGCGCCCGGACGGGCATCTGGAGTTCGTCGGCCGGGCCGATGACCAGGTGAAGATCCGCGGCTTCCGCATCGAACCAGGCGAGATCGAAGCGGTGCTCGCCCGGCAGCCGGGGGTCGCGCAGGCCGCCGTGCTGGTCCGAGAGGACCGGCCCGGCGACCGGCAACTGGTCGGCTATGTCGTGCCCGATCCGAACGCCGGTTGCGACCCTGCTCGGTTGCGTCGCGCGGCTGCCGAGGTCCTGCCCGACTACATGGTCCCGGCCGCGGTGGTGGTGCTGGACGCCTTCCCGCTGACGCCGAACGGCAAGCTGGACCGAAGAGCGCTTCCGGCGCCGGACTTCTCCGCCGCGGCCACGGGCCGGGAACCGCGAAACGCTCGCGAGGAGAGGTTGTGCGGGTTGTTCGCCGAGGTCCTCGGCCTTGAGCGGGTCGGGATCGATGACGGCTTCTTCGACCTGGGCGGGCACTCGCTGCTGGCGACCCGGCTGGTCGGCCGGATCCGTTCGGCCCTGGGTGTCGACGTGGCGATCCGGGACCTGTTCGAGGCGCCGACCGTGGCGGAGTTGGCGGGGAGGCTCGGCGGCGCGGGGCGGGCCCGTCCCGTTCTTGAGCCGTGGCATCGTCCGGATCGGGTGCCGCTGTCGTTCGCGCAGCGGCGCCTGTGGTTCCTCAACCGCCTGGAAGGTCCCAGTGCCACCTACAACATTCCCGTCGCGCTGCGGTTGCGGGGCCCGCTTGACCGGACGGCGCTCGCCGCAGCCCTACGCGACGTGGTGGATCGGCACGAAAGCCTGCGCACCGTCTTCCCGGAGCATGAGGGTGTCCCGCATCAGGTGGTGCTCGATGCGCGACCCCCGGCACTGGATGTAACCGAGGTCAGCGAGGACGAACTCGCCACCGCTGTGGCAGGTGCGGCAGGTCGGGGTTTCGACCTGACGGCCGATCGGCCTCTCCGGACGGAGTTGTTCCGTTTCGGCCCGCACGACAACGTGCTGCTCTTGGTGGTGCATCACATCGCTGGGGACGGTTGGTCGTTGGCGCCGTTGGCTCGGGATGTGGTGGCCGCGTATGCGGCGAGGTCGGTCGGGCGGGTTCCGGAGTGGTCGCTGCTTCCGGTGCAGTACGCGGATTACACGTTGTGGCAGCGGGAGCTGTTGGGTGATGAGGGTGATCCGGAGAGTGTGATCAGTGGGCAGGTGGCGTATTGGCGTGAGGCGCTGGCCGGGCTGCCTGATCAGCTCGACTTGCCTGCGGACAGGCCGCGTCCGGCGGTGGCGACGTATCGCGGGGATTCCGTCCAGTTCACCCTGGACGGTGGGCTGTATGAGGCGTTGACGGCTCTGGCGCGGGATAACGACGCGACGTTGTTTATGGTGTTGCAGGCTGGGTTGGCGGCGTTGCTGACGCGGCTGGGATGCGGGACGGATGTTCCTGTCGGCAGTCCGGTCGCGGGTCGCACGGACGAGGCGCTCGACGATTTGGTGGGGTGCTTCGTCAACACGTTGGTGCTGCGTAACGACACCTCGGGTGATCCGGGCTTTCGTGAGTTGCTGCGGCGGGTGCGTGAGGTCGATCTTGCGGCGTTCGCGAACCAGGACGTTCCGTTCGAGCGCCTGGTGGAGATCCTCAACCCGCCGCGGTCGCTGAGCCGGCACCCTCTCTTCCAGGTGATGCTCGCGTTCGACAACACGCCGCCGGCCGGGATCGAATTGCCCGGCATCGAAGCGGACGCGTGGTCCGCAGAGGCGAATGTCGCCAAGTTCGACCTGTTGTTCAGTTGCTCGGAGCGCCCGTCGACGGGGGATGCGCCCGAGGGGCTCGATGTCGTGGTGGAGTTCGCCATCGATCTGTTCGAGCGGGAGACCGTCGAGCAGCTCGTCACCCGATTCGAGCGGTTTCTGAGGGCGGTTGCCTCCAACCCCGACCGGCCGATCGGGAGCGTGGACGTCCTTGGCCCCGATGAGCGCCGCCAGGTGCTGGTCGAGTGGAACGCCACTGAACACGACGTGGGTCTGGAGACCGTGCCGGAGTCGATCGAGGCGCAGGTGCAGCGGTCGCCCGATGCGGTCGCGGTGGTGTCCGAAGACACCGAGCTGAGTTACCGGGAGCTGAATGAGCGGGCGAATCGGCTCGCCCGGTACTTGATCGACCAGGGTGTGGGCCCTGACCGGGTCGTCGCGGTGGCGCTTCCACGCTCGGTGGAACTTGTGGTGGCGCTGCTCGCGGTCCTCAAGGCCGGTGGCGCCTACCTGCCCCTGGACCGGGACTATCCGGCCGAACGGCTGGCGTTCATGGTCGACGACGCGCGACCGGTCGTGCAGCTCACCGCCCTGCCCACCGAGATCGAACTCGCGGGCCGCTCGGCGGAGAACGTGACGGACGCCCTCCGGCTCGGCCCGCTGCACCCCCTGCACCCCGCCTACGTGATCTACACATCCGGGTCGACCGGGCGGCCCAAGGGTGTGGTGAGCAGCCATGCCGGGCTGGCGAACCGGTTGCAGTGGATGCAGGACCGGTACTCGCTTGGAGCGGACGACCGGGTGCTGCAGAAGACACCCGCGAGTTTCGATGTGTCGGTATGGGAGTTCTTCTGGCCGCTGCAGACCGGTGCCACGCTGGTACTTGCCAGGCCGGGAGGACACAGTGATCCGGCCTACCTCGCCGATGTCATCCGTTCGCAACGGGTCACTACCGCGCATTTCGTTCCGTCCATGTTGGCTGCGGCGGTGGCGGAGCCGTCCATGGAGGACTGCCCGAGCCTGCGGCGGGTGATCTGCAGTGGTGAGGCGCTGCCCTTGGAGCTCGCCCGCAGGTTCGGGGACGTTTTCGACGCCGAACTGCACAACCTCTACGGGCCCACCGAGGCCTCGATCGACGTCTGCGGAGTCGAGATCACACCACGCACCGCACAGCAAAGCGTCCCGATCGGGCGGCCGATCTGGAACACCAGACTGTTCGTCCTGGATTCGGGGTTGTCGCCGGTGCCGGTGGGTGTGGTCGGCGAGTTGTACATCGCCGGTGCCGGGCTGGCTCGCGGCTATCTGGACCGTCCGGGGCTGACCGCCGAGCGGTTCGTGGCGTGTCCGTTCGGGGCGCCGGGGGAGCGGATGTACCGCACCGGAGATCTGGTGCGGTGGCGCCCGGACGGGCACCTGGAGTTCGTCGGCCGGGCCGATGACCAGGTGAAGATCCGCGGCTTCCGCATCGAACCAGGCGAGATCGAAGCGGTGCTCGCCCGACAGCCGGGGGTCGCGCAGGCCGTGGTGGCGGTCCGAGAGGACCGGCCCGGCGACCGGCAACTGGTCGGGTACGTCGTGCCCGAACCGGATGCCGAACACGCCCCGGCACGGCTACGCCAGGCGGTCGCCGAAACGCTGCCCGATCACATGGTCCCGGCCGCAGTGCTGGAGCTCGACGCATTCCCGCTGACACCCAACGGCAAGCTGGATCGCAAAGCCCTCCCTGCACCGGACTTCTCCGCCGGGACCACGGGCCGGGAACCGAGAACCTCTAGGGAACAGGTCTTGTGCGAGTTGTTCGCCGAGACCCTCGGCCTGGAGGGGGTCGGGATCGATGACGGCTTCTTCGACCTGGGCGGGCACTCGCTGCTGGCCACCCGGCTCGTCGGCCGGATACGTTCCACCCTGGACGTCGAAGTCACCATCCAGGACCTGTTCGAGGCGCCGACCGTCGCGGACCTGGCCGCACGGATCGACGCCGAGCCGGACGGAGACCCGCTGGCGATCCTGCTGCCGATCCGGAGGACAGGGAACCGGCCTCCCCTGTTCTGCCTGCACCCCGCCGGAGGAATCAGTTGGACCTACTCCGGTCTACTCCGGCACCTCGATGAGGATGTCCCCATCTACGGCCTGCAAGCACGTGGGCTGAAGGGGACGGAACGTCCGGCCGGCAGCCTCCAAGAGATGGCCGACGACTACATCCGGCATATCCGCTCCGTCCAGCCGTCCGGCCCCTACCGGCTGCTCGGCTGGTCGTTCGGGGGTGTGATGGCCCACCTCGTGGCCACCCTGATGCAGGCGCAAGGCGCCGATGTCGCGACCGTCGTGATACTCGACAGCTATCCAAGCCTTCCGGAACCGGACGCCGCCGCCGATCCCGCCGGACCCGGGGCGCTGGACGTGGTGGCGGACGTCCTCGGCGATGGCGCCGGACTGCTGGACAGCACGCTGCTCGACTCCCCGGTCGGCGGTGCGCAGGGCGTGGATCGTGAAACCATCGATGCCTTCACCAGGATGTTCGCGCTCAACCAGCGACTCCAACGCGACTTCACGCCGGGAGTGTTCAGAGGGACGCTGATCTTCTTCGGCTCCAGGCACAGCAGAAAGGAGCGGGGCTGGGACCCGAACGCCTGGGACCCCTTCGTCGACGGCGAGTTCTACGGTCATGAGCTGGACTGTCACCACAACCACATGACGAGCCCGCGCTCGCTCATGGAGATCGGCGAAGTGCTCGGCCGGAAGCTGTGACCGCCTGACCGCCTCCGCGCCGCCCATCGAGCCCGGTCCTGTCGGTTCAGGCCTTGACGGAAGTAGAGATTGAAGAATTATTCAATTTGCTATCCTTGCAAGGCAGGGTCGAGTCGTGCGGGGAGCGCGGTCGCGAGCGAGGGGAGCGGCGTCATGGGGCGTGGGCGGGCTAAGGCGAAGCAGACGAAGGTCGCGCGCCGGTTGAAGTACGGCGGTGCGGGCGGCGATCTGGAGCGGCTGCGGCGGGAGCTGGGGGTCGACGCCTCCGCGGCGCAGAGCGCCGACGACGCCGAGGAGACGCAGAGCGGTACCGACGACCAGGACGGGGAGCGCTGATGCCGGTTCCGCTCTACCAGGCCAAAGCCGAGCTGTTCAAGACGCTCGGGCATCCGGTGCGGGTGCGGGTGCTGGAGCTGCTGTGCGAGCGGCCGATGCCGGTGCGTGACCTGCTGGCGGCGATCGAGGTCGAGGCGTCCAACCTGTCCCAGCAGCTGGCGGTGCTGCGCCGGGCCGGGATCGTCACCGCCCGCCGCGAAGGGGCGACGGTGACCTACGAGCTGGCCGGCGGGGACGTGTCGGAGCTGATGCGCGCGGCCCGCCGGATCCTCACCGACCTGCTGGCCGACCAGGGCCGGCTGCTGGCCGAGCTCAAGGCCGAGGCGCAGTGACCGCCGCCTCCATGGTCCGGCGGCTGGGCGGGCTGCTGCCCCGCCGGTCGGACTGGACGCCCGCGCGCCGCTCGCCGGGCCGGGACCTGACGGCCGGACTGATCGTGGCGGTGGTGGCGCTGCCGCTGGCGCTGGCGTTCGGGATCAGCTCCGGGCTCGGCGCACAGGCCGGGCTGGTCACCGCGATCGTGGCGGGGACGCTGGCGGCGGTGTTCGGCGGCAGCAACCTGCAGGTGTCCGGGCCGACCGGCGCGATGACGGTCGTGCTCGCGCCGATCGTCGCCCGGCACGGGATCGACGGCGTGCTCATGGTCGGGCTGATGGCCGGGCTCATCCTGCTGGGGATGGCCGCGCTGCGCGCGGGCCGGTTCGCGGCGCTGCTGCCCACCCCCGTCATCGAGGGCTTCACCGCCGGGATCGCCGTGGTCATCGCCCTCCAGCAGGTGCCCGCCGCGCTCGGGGTGACCGGCCCGCACGCGGAGAAGGTGTGGCGGGCCGCGGGGCAGGCCGCCGTCGAGTTCGCCCAGCGCCCCACCGCCGCGGCCCCGGCCATGGCGGTGGCGGTCGCCGCGCTGATGCTCGTCGGCGCCCGGGTCCGTCCGGCGGTGCCGTTCTCGCTGATCGGCATCGTGGGCGCCACCCTGGTCGCCGAGGCCGCCTCCCTGGACGTCGCCCGCATCGGGTCGCTGCCGGCCGGGCTGCCCGCGCCGAGCCTGGGGTTCCTGGACGCCGGCGCGGCGATGGCGCTGCTGCCCTCGGCGATGGCGGTGGCGGCGCTGGCCGCGCTGGAGAGCCTGCTGTGCGCCACGGTCGCCGACGGCATGAGCGTCGGCGAGAAGCACGACCCCGACCGCGAGCTGTTCGGGCAGGGCGTGGCCAACCTGGCCGCGCCGCTGCTGGGCGGGGTGCCGGCGACCGCGGCGATCGCCCGCACCGCCGTCAACGTCCGGGCCGGCGCCCGGTCGAGGCTGGCCGCCCTCACCCACGCCGCCGTGCTGGCCGTCATCATCCTGGCCGCCGGAGGCCTGGTCGGCCGCATCCCGCTGGCCGCGCTCGCCGGGGTGCTGCTGGCCACCACCGTCCGCATGGTGGAGGTCGGGTCGCTGCGCGCGATCGCGCGGGCCACCCGCGGCGACGCGGTCGTGCTGGTCCTGACCTTCGCGGTGACCGTGGTGTTCGACCTGATCACCGCGGTGGCCGTCGGGGTCGCGCTGGCCGTCGTGGTGGCGCTCCGCGCCGTCGCCGCCTCCGGCCGGCTCGACCAGGTCTCCCTCAAGGACGGCGATCGCGACGGCGACCACACCGCCGAGGAGCGGCGGCTCCTGGACGAGCACATCGTCGCCTACCGCTTCGACGGCCCGCTGTTCTTCGCCGCCGCGCACCGCTTCCTGCTGGAGCTGTCGGAGGTGAGCGACGTCCGGTTCGTCATCCTGCGGATGTCGCGGATCTCCGCGCTGGACGCGACGGGCGCCGGGGTGCTCGGCGACGCCATCACCCGGCTGGAGGACCGCGGCATCACCGTCCTGGTCTCCGGTGTCAGACCCGGCCACGACCAGATCCTGGCCGCCCTCGGCGTCGCCGAGCATCTGCGCCGCGACGGCCTGGTCTTCCCGACCACCCCCGAAGCGATCGCCCATGCCCGCGCCCGCCTCCGGGCCGCCGGAGTCCTGCCGCCCGACGGCCCCGCGGAACAGCCCGTCCTCACGCCTGAGCCGTCCACCTAATGGGAGCTACCGGGTCGGCCGCCGCTGGCAGACTCGGTGCCTGGTAGCCGCTGGTGAGTGAGCACTTTTATCACCTGGACCTTGGAGT
>NZ_JBEZFD010000015.1:0-228028 GCF_040649235.1 Spirillospora sp. NPDC049024 | reverse complement strand
CGCTTCTTGGTCATCTGGTACACCAGGACCGTGCAGGCCACGCCCAGCGGGATGAAGGCCAGCTGGATCCAGTAGAACGCCGGAAAGCCCGCGAGGCGGGGCTTGTCGCTGTTGTAGAGCAGGGTCAGCAGCGGGACCGCCACCGGAATGATCAGCAGCCAGTTCCACGGACTCCGGTCCGAGCGGCCGGAGTCCGAGGACGGTGACGGCCGCGGGTCCCGCGGCGGATGGGCATCGTTTCTCGGCATGGGTGATCTCCTCGCGAGCTGAGGGACGGGACGGCCTGGACCGCGAAGGCGTCGCGGTCAGGTGTTCGGCCGGGGGGGTGGTGGGGAAGGCCGCGCAGGCCCTCCCGCGCCGGTCGTCATCGGCGGGGCGGACGGTCCCGGTGCCCGTGGAGCAGCAGGTACGCGACCAGCATGCAGACGACGACGCCGGGGATCCAGGCGAACTGGTACCAGTAGAAGAACGCCACCCCGGCCAGCCGCGGCGTCGAGCGGGCGTACCACGGCACGCACAGCAGCGCCACGACGGGCAGGGACAGGCAGACTCCGGCGGCGACACGTCGCGCCGGTCGGATCGGCTTCGGCATCACGCCTCCGGTTTCACGGCTTCGTGGCAGAGTTGCCGACGCTCGCGATCCGGTTGACATCGAATTCCAACGAATTTGCCGCCGGACCGTGTCAACCATGCACGTAACCTGCGCAACACACAGGCAATGCAGGACGGATACGGTGGTAACGGATGATCGAGCCGGTGAGCGTCGCGGCCTTCGTCGCCGTGGTCGGCGGGACGTCGCTGGTCGCGCTCACGGCCCGCCGGTTCCGTCCCGCCCCCGAGCTGCCCACCCTGGAGAGCTGGGCGCTCGCCGACCGGCGGATCGGCGCGCCCACGATGTGGTTCCTGCTCGGCGGCACGATCTACACCGCCTACACCTTCGCCGCCGTCCCGGGCCTGGTGTACGGCATCGGGGCGCTGGCGTTCTTCGCCCTTGCCTACACCGTGGTCGTGTACCCGTTCGCCTTCGTGCTGCTGCCCCGCCTGTGGGCCGTGGCGCGGCGGCACGGGTACGTCACGGTGGCCGACTTCGTCCGCGGCCGGTACGGCTCCCCGACGCTGGCGCTGGTCGTGGCCGTCACCGGTGTGCTGGCCACGATGCCCTACATCGCACTGCAGCTCCTGGGCATCCGCGCCGTCCTGGCCGCGGGCGGGCTCTACCCGCGCGGCGCGGCGGGCGATCTCGCGCTGATCGCCGTCTCCGCCGTCCTGGCGATGGCGACCTGCCGGCACGGGCTGCGCGCCCCCGCGGTCATCTCACTGGTCAAGGGAACGGCGATCATCGGCTCGGTGGTGGCCGTGGTCGTGCTGGTCATGGGCCGCCTCGGCGGGCCCGGGCCGATGTTCACCGGTGCCGAGCACCGGCTGTCGGCCGGCGGGAACGCCGAGGCCTCGCTGGTCCTGGACCCGCAGATGTACTCCAGCTACGCCACCCTCGCGCTCGGGTCGGCGATGGCGCTGCTGATGTACCCGCACGTGCTGACCGCGGCGTTCGCGGCCACCGGACCGGACGTACTGCGCCGCACGTCGATCGCGCTTCCCGCCTGGACGGCGGTGCTCGGCCTGTTCGCGGTGCTGGGTGTCGCGGCCCTGGCCACCGGCATCGCCGCACCGCCCGGCAACGCCGAGATCGCGGTGCCGCTGCTGGTCGAGGAGGTGACGCCAGCGGTGCTGACCGGGCTGGTCTTCGGCGCCCTGGCCGTCGGCGTGCTCGTTCCGGCGGCGGTGATGTCGATCGCGGTGGCGACCCTGTTCGTCCGCAACATCTACGTCGAGTTCTTCCATCCGACGGCCACGCCCAAGCACCAGCGGCGGATCGCGCAGACGGTCTCGGTCGCGGCCAAGGCCGGAGCCGTGGTGTTCGTCCTCGGGCTGCGCGACCAGGACGCCATCAACCTCCAACTGCTGGGCGGTGTGTGGATCCTGCAGACGTTGCCGGCGGTGGCCGTCGGCCTGTACACCCGGCGGCTGCACCATGTGGCGCTGCTCGGCGGGTGGGCGGTCGGCATGGCCGCGGGGACCCACATGGTGGTCAGCGCCGGATTCACCTCGGTCATCCACGTGGGGCTGGGCGGGTGGCAGGCGCAGGCGTACGCCGCGGTCGTCGGCCTCGGGCTCAACCTGCTGACCGCCGCGGTGCTGACACCGCTGCTCGACTGGATGGGCGTGCCGCGCGGCCCGGACCTGACATCGTCGGCCGACTCCCGGCCCGAACTGGAGACGACTGCATGAGTGTTCTGCGATCTGGCGTCCCGGTGCCCGCACCGCAACTTTCTCCGGACGTCGCCGCGCTCGCCCCTTCCCGCGGCGCGGCGCCCCCGGTGTCGCCCCCGGTGCCACCCGCGCAGGCGCCCGCCACGGGGCAGGCCGAGACCGACGGGCGCGCCATGGACCGCGAGGCCGTGCTGACCAGCCTTTTCGACCTGCACTATCCCGGGCTCCTGCGGCTGGCGGTGCTGCTCGGTGCCGACGACGCGGAGGACATCGTCTCCGAGGCGTTCTGCCAGTTGCACCGCCGATGGAACAGGTTGCGCACCCCCGACGCCGCGCTGCCCTACCTCCGGTCGGTGGTCTGCAACCTGACCCGCATGCGGCTGCGTCACCTCCAGGTCGTCCGCAAGCACATCGACCGGGGCATGGACGCGGTGCAGTCGGCCGAGAGCGCCGCCCTGCTGCACGAAGACCAGCGGGCGCTCGTCACGGCGCTGCAGCGCCTGTCGGCGCGGCAGCGCGAGGCGCTGGTCCTGCGATACTGGCTGGGGCTGAGTGAAAGCGATATCGCCACCTCGATGGGCATCTCGCAGGGTGCCGTCAAAACGCACGCCGCCCGCGGCATGGCCACTCTGACCAAGCTCATGCAGGAGCGACGATGAGAAGCGGTCCCGCCCCTACAGGAGATCAGTTGCGCGCCGCCCTCGACGCGCTCACCGACGGCGTCCACCCGGCGCCGGACGCCTATCAGCGGGTCCGGCGCGAGTGGCGGCGCCGGGAACGCCGGCGCCGCCGGATCGTCGCCACTCTCATGGCCGTCCTGTTCGTCTGCGCCGACGCTGTGGGCCTGTGGGCGCTCAACCAGGCAGATGACCGGCCCCACGTCATCTTCAACGATTCAGTGCCGTCCCAACACCGGACTCCGGCGATCGACCCGCCGTGAGCGAACCCGCCTACGCCCCCGGAGGGAGGCGTAGGCGGCGGGCGGCCCATGTGGTGAGGTGGGAGGTGTGACCACCGGAGACGCCCTTGAGCTGGGCCGGAGTTCGTTCGCCGGCGGGCGGTGGGCGGAGGCGTGCGCCCACCTGTCCGCGGCGGACCAGGAGGCGGGCCTCGAACCCGCGGACCTCGAACGGTTCGCCACGGCCGCCTACCTGATCGGCAGGGACGCCGACAGCGCCGCGCTCTGGGAGCGGGCGCACCGGTCGCTCGCCGGGCGCGGGGAGACCGCACGGGCCGCGCGGTGCGCGTTCTGGCTGGCGTTCCAGCTGCTGAGCGGCGGTGACGCCGCCCTCGTCGGCGGCTGGCTCGCGCGGGCAGAGCGGCTGCTGGACGATGGCGGCCACGACGGCGCCGAACGCGGCTACCTGATGGTGGCCGCGGCCCAGCAGCGGGTCGTGGAGGGGGACGAGGAAGGCGGCGGGGCCCTGGCGGCGCGGGCCGCCGACACCGGTGAGCGGTGCGCCGAGCCCGACCTCGTGATCCTCGCCCGGCAGGTCCGGGGACGGGCCCTCATCCGCCAGGGGAGGGCCGCCGAGGGGGTGGCGCTGCTCGACGAGGTGATGGTCGCCGTCACGGCCGGGGAGGCGTCGCCGATCGTCGCGGGGAACGTCTACTGCAGCGTGATCGAGGCGTGCGAGGAGACCCTGGACGTCCGCCGCGCGACGGAGTGGACGAGGGCGCTGACCCGCTGGTGTGAGTCCCAGCCCGACCTTGAGCCGTTCCGCGGCCAGTGCCTGGTGCACCGGGCGGAGATCATGCAGCTGCACGGCGCCTGGCCGGACGCGGTCGAGGAGCTGCGGCGCGCGTGCGAGGTCTTCGGGCGCAGGACCGGCGACCCGGCGGTCGGCGCCGCCTACTACCGGCGGGCGGAGCTGGACCGGCTGCGCGGCAGGCACGCGGAGGCCGAGGAGCTCTACCGGACGGCGAGCAGATGGGGCCGTGAACCGCAGCCGGGCTTCGCGCTGCTCCGGCTCGCCCAGGGGCGGACGGACGCGGCGTCCGCGGCGATCCGCCGGGCCGCGGGCGAGCGGCCCGACCCCGGGTCGAGGGCCGGGGTCCTCGCCGCGTGCGTGGAGATCATGCTCGCCGTGGGCGACGTCCCGGCCGCCCGGTGCGCCGCCGACGAGCTGGCGGGCATCGCCGCCGAGCTCGGCGCGCCGCTGCTGCGCGCGACGGCGGGCCAGGCGCGGGGTGCGGTCGCGCTCGCGGAGGGCGACGCCCGGGCGGCCCTCGCGGAGCTGCGCCGGGCGTGGACCGGCTGGCGCGAGCTCGACGTGCCGTACGAGTCCGCGCGGGTCCGGGTGCTGATCGGCCTGGCCTGCCGGGCGCTCGGGGACGAGGACGGCGCCGGGATGGAACTGGACGCCGCCCGCTGGATCTTCCGGCAGCTCGGCGCCGCGCCGGACACGGCCCGGGTGGAGGCGCTGTCGGGCCGTCGCGCGGCGGGGGTGCTGACCGCCCGCGAGACCGAGGTCCTCGCGCTCGTGGCGACGGGGCGCACGAACCGCGCGATCGCCGCCGACCTGTTCCTCAGCGAGAAGACGGTGGCCCGCCACGTCAGCAACATCCTCGGCAAGCTCGGCCTGTCCTCCCGGGCGGCCGCCACGGCGTACGCGTACGAGCACGACCTACACAGATCTGCCCACGAGCGCCCAGGCTGATTTGCACCCTCCTCCCGAAGCGCCGGACGGCCGCCCGTGCCTAGCGTCGTCAGTAGAGGCCCGGTCTTGGGAGGAGCCGTCATGGAAGAGACAGACACACTCGTCATCGGCGCGGGTCAGGCGGGGCTGGCCACCAGCCACTGGCTGACGAAGGCCGGCGTCGAGCACCTGGTGGTCGACCGGCGCGACCGGCTCGGTGGCGGCTGGAACGACCGCTGGGACAGCCTGACCCTCGTCGCGCCGAACTTCACCGTCCTGCTGCCCGGCATGCCCTACAGCGGCCCCGATCCGGACGGGTTCATGCCGCGCGCCGAGGTCGTGGAGCATCTGACCGAGTACGCCGCCGTGATCGACGCGCCCGTCCGCCTGGGCGTCGAGGTCGTGCGGCTGGAGCCCGCGGACGGTGGTTTCACCGCGCATACGGGCTCAGGCGCGATCTTTGCGCGCAACGTCGTGCTCGCGACCGGCCCGTACCAGCGCCCGAAGACCCCGCCTGCCGCCAGGGGGCTCGCGCCCCGCGTCAGGCAACTGCACTCCGCCGACTACCGGCGTCCCGGACAGCTGCCGGACGGCGGGGTCCTCGTGGTCGGGACGGGCCAGTCCGGCACGCAGATCGCGGAGGAACTGCACGATGCCGGACGGGAGGTCCACCTGGCCGTCTCGGACTGCTTCGCCGTGCCCCGCCGCTACCGGGGCCGCGACTCCGTCTACTGGCTGCTCCAGGCGTTCCTGCACGGCGCGGAGGTCGGGGTGCCGTTCCCGACCGTGGCGGACCTGCCGTCCCCCGCGGCCCGGTTCGCCTGCGACCCGCACCTGTCGGGCAAGGACGGCGGCCACGACATCGACCTGCGGGAGTTCGCGCGCCGCGGGATGCGCCTGTACGGGCGGCTGGAGTCGGCCGACGGCGCCACCGTGCGGTTCAGCGACGACCTCGACAGGCGGCTGTCCCGCGCGGAGACGAGGTTCGAGGAGGAGTTCCGTCCCCTCTTCGACGCCTACATCGCCGCCGCCGGGATCGACGCGCCGCCCGACGACCGTCCGCCGGCCGACACGTTCGTCCCGGACACCGCGACGGAACTCGACCTCGACGCCGCCGGGATCGGCACCGTGCTGTGGGCGACCGGCTTCCGCCTCGACTTCTCCTGGGTGGACGTGCCCGTCTTCGACGAGTGGGGCTACCCCCGCCACACCAGGGGCGTCACCGAGCATCCCGGCCTGTACGCCGTCGGGCTGCCGTGGCTGCACTCCGAACCGTCCTCGGTGTTCGCCGGGGTCGGCGCCGACGCCGCCCACATCGTCGACCACATCGCCGCCCGCTGAGGGACCGCCCGGTTCCGGGCGGCCTCCGGACGGGCTCAGCGCAGGGCGCGGAAGAAGGCGCGCACGTCCCCGGTCAGCAGGTCGGGCCGCCAGCCCCCGTGCATGTCCTCGTAGTACATGTTCGCGGCCGAGCCGATGGTGTCGGTGAGCGCGTACGCGAGGGTCTGCGGACGGGGGGGCGGGCTGCCCATCGCGGCGTTATCCGTCGCCACCACCGCGTAGCCGTGCTGGAGCCACAGCGACACTCCCGATGTCTCCGAGTCGTTGCGATCTTGGTTGGGCGAACTCGCGCTTTCGTCCTGTCGGGCGCTGCTGTGCCCGGATGATCCGCCTTTCAGCGGGGCTTCTGCTTTCTCGACAGTGCGCCTACGAGGGGCCTCGGAGCGACGGTCGAGGCCCTCGCGGCCGTGTGCGCTCGGCTCAGCCGGTACGCAGCGCCTGGATGGCCGCGGTCGCGTCGTCCAGCAGGTCGATGGGGCAGCCCCAGTAGTCGTAGATGCCGCCGCGGTCGCGGTTGCTGCCGCAGATGACGAAGACCCCGGTGCCCAGCCCGGTCTTCAGGCGGGTGGCCAGCCAGCCCACGAAGCCGCTGTTGTCCAGGTCGGCCGGGAAGTGGAAGGAGAAGATCCCGAACCGTTCGACATCCCGGTGCTCTCGGGCGAGCGGGACCAGCCGGCTCCAGCTCTCGCTGTCCCGGACCACCGCCAGCGTGTCGCCGTCGAGCACCGGTGGCCGGTCGGCGGGGGACTCCTCGAAGCACCAGACACCGTCGTGCACCACGAGCTCGGCCATGGCGATCACATGGCGTAGACGTTCCTCGGTCTGCTGCGGCGTCTCGACGCTGACACTGACCACGACGAGGTTCTCCTGGTCCTTGCGGAAGAAACGGCCCCGGGGAGCCGGGGCGTCGTCCCATGCCGGGCATGGTGCCCCGGCACGTGACGATCACCCCAACACCGACGCGCCCCCGTTGATTTCTGCCGGAGACTCGCCGGAGGAGCAGGAAGCGCTCGTCACCCGCCGGCGGGCCGCCATGCCACCCGCCCACACCACGGCGGACCCGTCCGGTGCGGGCGCTCCGGTCGGTGAGCCGCTCGCCGACCCGGATCCGATCGGCGAGCGGCTCGCCGAGGCGCTCAAGGACTACCGGCTCGCTCTGGACGCCTACGACCGGGCGAAGACCGCCGCCTCCGAACCGGACGCGCTGTCCGCGCTCAAGGAGGGCCGGGCCGCGCTGATCCGCCTGGATGCGCGGCGGAACGGACGTCCGGTGCCTATCGACGCTCTGGAGCCGCGGGCCCTGGCACGGCGCCCGCACCGCGCCGAGGCCTCGACCGGGGAGCGCTTCGCGGCGACCGGCCGGGGCAACGGACCATCGAAGTCCTCGTCGACCGGCCGGAGCCCGGACGGCCGGCGATCGTCGACGTCGTCTTTTCCGGCGGCGGCAATTTCCAGGTCAGCGGTCACGTCCGCACCGAGGCCCGGATCGAGACGCTCAACGAACCTCGGGTGTTCTGGGTCGGCGACTACCGAGGACGGGTGTTCCTGCCCATCGATTGCACTCACCTGAAGGTGCGGGTCCGGAACAGCGATTCCGGCAGCACGTGGACCGCCCGGTTCCTCTCCATCGACCATGCCGCCGTCATGGAGCGGGAACTCCAAGGGGACTGTGATGAGGTCGTGACGTACAAGGGACCGCCTGGAAAGGTGACGGTTCAGGTGAGGACCGAGAGCAGTTGGGAGCTGAAAACCGTCGACGAAGGGAGCGGCGACCTGGCGTTCTGCGATCACGACCCGGGGGCGTCCGGTCTGGGCGACAGCATGATCACAACGGAACTGCGGCCCGGAGATCTGCTCGTCATGCGTATGGACGAGCCGGGCTTCTGGTCCCTTCACGCGGGCGACTAGGCGGAAGGCGCGGAACGGTCATCGCGACCGCCGAGATCCGCCGCGTCACCGGGCGGGGTACGGGCGGTCGTCCCGCTGGTCCGCGAGCACCTGGAGCACCTGCGGGAGACGGGCCACCTTGCCCCGGCGACCCGGAGCAGCCCGCGGCGGCGATGGACGGCCGGGAAACGGCGGGCCGGGTAGGACGCCTGCGGGACCCGAGGTTCAGGTCAACGCCGCGATGGCCGCGTCGACGTCGGCTTCCGTCGTGTAGAGGTGGAAGGCCAGGCGGGCCGCGCCCTTGCGGACGGACGCTCGGATGCCGGCCGCCGCGAGCCGCTCGGCCGCGCCCGGCCGGGCGACGCTGACGATCGCGCTGTCGCCGGGCGGCATGCCGAGCCCGCTCCGGAACCGGTTGGCCATCCGCACGTCATGCTCGTGGATCCGGCCGATGCCGATCTCAAGGAGCAGCTCCAGCGTGGGGGCGG
The DNA here is from genome assembly GCF_040649235.1 of Spirillospora sp. NPDC049024. Classification (NCBI taxonomy): domain Bacteria; kingdom Bacillati; phylum Actinomycetota; class Actinomycetes; order Streptosporangiales; family Thermomonosporaceae; genus Spirillospora; species Spirillospora sp. NPDC049024. Next base: position 219,402 of record NZ_JBEZFD010000015.1, on the reverse strand, counting down.
CCGCGACGTACGAGAACCAGGGGGCGGCGATGTCGAACCGCCGGGCGTCCTTGGCCAGCCGCAGCGGCGGCCCGTACGAGGCGTCGCCCTCTCCGGCGTACCAGTTGGCGGCGAGCGGCCTGATGCGGTCGCGCACGGCGGGGCTGACGTAGCAGAAGGCGGTACCGCGCGGGCACATGAGCCACTTGTACGCCGAGACGGCCAGGACGTCGAAGGGCGTCGCGTCCACCGGGAGCCAGCCGACCGCCTGGGTGGCGTCGGCGACGACGAGCGCGCCGTGCGCCCGCGCCGCCGCGACGACCTCCTCGGCGGCGGCGACCTCGCCCGTCGCGGACTGGACCAGGCTGAAGGCGACCGCGTCCGTACGCTCGTCGATCGCGCCGGGCAGTTCGGCGGGCGGCACCGTATGCACGTCGAGATCCTGCACGAGCCAGGGGAAGAGGTTGGACGTCTGCTCGATGTCGGGGACGACGACGCGCGACCCGGGCGGCAGCGAGGCGGCGACCGGGGCCAGCACCTGCGACGCGGACGCGCCCACGGCCACGTCCTCGGCCGCGACGCCGACCAGCCGCGCGAACGCGCTGCGGGCGCGGCCAGTGGACCGGTCCCACTTGTCCCAGCCGTTGGCCCCGCGACGCCACTCGGCCAGCGCGCCCTGCAGTGCCTCGAAAGCCGGCTCCGGCGGTATGCCGTAACTCGCGGTGTTCAGCCATCCAGGCTCCGGATCCCACAACCGCACCGCTTCGCCCAAATCCACCCTCACGACCCTAGACGCCCACCCACCACGCTCATCGGTCCGGGCGGCGGGTCGGTCGCGACAGTGGCGCGTGCGGAAGGCTGATCACGTCCCGGCACTGTGGCGGGAAGGCAGGGGCGCAACTGGCTGGAGAGGGACCGGCGGGCCCCGTTAGGGTCAGAGCGGAACTTGTTGCCGTCCACGGCTCAGCCGCCGAGAACAACCATCAGGACTCCCCGGGAGACGTTCATGCCCCTCGAACCTCGGTTCCGGCGGGTGGCCGCTCTGCACCGGCCGTTCGTGGACAGGGAGTCGGTGATGGCCGCGTTCGCCGAGGCATTGGGAGCCCGACGCGACGCACCGTGCGTCTTCAACGTGGTCGGGGTGGGCGGCATCGGCAAGTCGCGCCTCCTCCAGGAACTCAAGCAGCGCAGCGCCGAGACGCACCGGACCGCCACGCTCGACCTCCAGGTCCCCGCGATGCGCCAGCAGGAGGACGCCCTCGCCGTCCTGCGCGTCGAGCTCGGCCGCCAGGGTGTGCGGTTCGACCGCTTCGACATCGCCTACGCCGTCCTCTGGCAGCGGCTCCACCCGCACCTGCGGCTCTCGCCCAAGGAACTTCCGTTCGTGGACGAGAGCGAAGCCCTCTCCCAGATCCTCGACGGCGCGGCCGGCGTCCCGGTGTTCGGCACCGGCGTGGGCCTGCTGCGCCTGCTCGGCAAGGCCACGAGCGGGATGCGGCAGCGGCACCGCGTCAAGACCGACGACACCCTCAGCCAGCTCGACGACCTCACCAACGCCGAACTCGCCGACGCCGTCACCTACCTGTTCGCCGAAGACCTGCGGGACGGCGCCGGCCGTCCTTACCTCATCTTCGTCGACGCCTACGAGGCGCTCGTCCCCGCCCCGGCGCGATCGGGGCACGCCATGGCCCAGGACGTCTGGCTCCGCGACCTGATCGCCCAGCTCGACAGGGGAGTGGTCGTCGTGGCCAGCCGCGAACCCCTCGCCTGGGCGGCGCACGACCCCGGCTGGACCGAGGTGATCCGCCACCAGCGCGTGGACGGCCTGCCGATGGAGGCCCGGCTGGAACTCCTCACGGACGGCGGCATCACCGACCACACCGCACGCCAGGCGATCGCGACCGCCAGCCAGGGCCTTCCCTTCTACCTCCACCTGGCCGTGGACACCCGCACGACGGCCCGGCAGGCGGCAGTGGTCTCTTCCGAGGAGATCCTGCAGCGCTTCCTGGCCCACGTCGCGCCAGACGAGATCCGCACCCTGGAACTGCTGAGCGTCGCCCGGATCTTCGACTACGGGATCTTCCAGGCCGTGGCGGACGCGTTCGACCTGCCCCGGCACCGGATGGCGTGGGAGTCGCTGACCGCCTACTCGTTCGTCTATCCGGCCGGCGCCCACGGCCGCCGCCTCCACCAGCTCATGCGCGCCGCGCTGCGCGACCGGCTGTCCCCGGGCACCGTCCGCGACGTCAACGCCCTGCTCCGCGAACTCTGGGACGCCCGCGCCGGCGGCGGCCACGCGGCCGAAGACGGCGTCGCCACCCGGGCCCGCGCCATCCGCGAGGCCGCGTACTGCGGCCTGCGCGCGGGCGTCCTCGACGGCGCGGACATCCTTGCCTACGCCGACAAGGCCATGACGCACGGCGGAAAACAAGGCCTCGACGGTGTGGCCCAAGACCTCCGCGCCTACCTCGACGCATCTCCCGCCGACCCGGACCTCGCCCAGACGGCCCAATGCCTGGAAGCCGAGTCGGCCGTCCTCCTCGGAGACGCGGCGACCGCCACACGGCTCACCCCGGCCATCGACTGGTCGCTGGAAGGCACACCCGGCGCTCGCCTCGCTCTCGCGGGCGCCCACGGCCGCCGCATCGCCGGAGCGACCGGCGAGGCGCAGCTCCTCTTCCGCCGGGTGTGGGACGACCACTCCGGACCCGTCCGGCTGCGGGCGGGTTTCTGCATGGCCGACCTGGACATGTGCCAGGGGCGGTTCGGGGACGCGCTGTCCATCACGCAGCAGATCCTCACCGACGCCCCCGATGACGACCTGGTGCTGCGCGGCGATGCTGTCCGACTCCAGCACCTCGGCTACCGGTTCGGGTTCGACCTCGAGGCGTCCGCCAGATCCTTGGAGACGGCCGCCGCCCTCTACGAGCGGGCGGGCGCCATCGTCGGCCAGGCCGACATCAAGACCAACCGTGCGGAACTGCTCGCCTGGACTGACCCGGCCGACGCCGTCCCGGCCGCCGCCGATGCCATCGAGACGCAGAAGGAACTCGGCGCGCACCACGAGATCGGCAAGGCGTTCACCGCCCTGGCCATCGCGCAGTGCCGGCTCGGGCAGTACGCTCCGGCGGCGGCGTCGTTCCAGGCCGCCACCGAGGCCCTGGAGCGCGCCCGCTACCGCTCCGGCCGTGCCCGCGCGGAACTGTTTCGCGCCTTCCTGCACGCTCGGACTGGCGACACCGCCGCCGCCGAGGCGTCCGCCCGCTGGGCCATCGCCGAACTGGTCGCCGCGGAGGTCTATCCCACCCTCCTCATGGTCGCCGGCCACCTCCTGGACGCCATCGGCGCGTCCGACGAGCACACCGCGGCAGTGGCGGACCGGGCCCGCGCCCAGATCAGCCCGCCGAACCTGCTGCCATTCCTGGACGACCGGGCGCACGCGCTGGTGACGGCGATGCTGGAGGACGCGTGAACTGGCACGAGTTGTACGAGCGGGCACGGGCGCACGGCGACGCGGCGGCCGGGTACTACAACGACAACATCCGCGTCGACACCCCGGACGGCCCGGTCATCGTGCGGATCCCGATTCACGGCGCCGACATGATGGACCTGCGTCCCTGGCGCGAGGACCGCGTCCTCGCCGCCATCGCCCCGCACGTCCGCGACGTCCCGCGGCTCCTGCACACCTCCGCCGATCCGCCGTTCCAGGTGCACGAGTTCATCGCAGGCGACGTCCTCAACGACGTGGCACCGCGCGGAGTCCCCGTCCCGCCGCACGTCCTGGACGACGTCGTGCGACTGTTCATGCAGCTCACCGCCGTTCCCAAGCTCCCCGACGTCCCCGCCTCCTGGCCGAACGACTCGGACACGGTCGCCTTCGCGTGCCTGCTGTCCGACCTCACGCAGCGCGTGTACGACACGTTCAGCGCCGAGTACGCCGACCTCTTCACCGCGTTGGCGATCCCCGCCGACCCCCTGGCGCCGGTGGGCGACCTGTGGCGCGGGCTCACCCCGCGCCCCTTCACCTGCGTCCACGCCGACGTCCACCGCCGCAACATGATCGTCACCGGCGGCACGACCATGTTCCTGGACTGGGAGCTCGCGCTGTGGGGCGACCCCGTCTACGACCTGGCCGTCCACATCCACAAGATGGGCTACCTGCCAAAGGAGCAGGAGGCGCTCGTCACCCGCTGGCAGGCGGCCATGCCGTCCGCCCACACCACTGGCTGGCGGCAGGACCTCGACGCGTACCTAGCCCACGAACGCATCAAGTCGGCGATCGTCGACTCCGTCCGCTACTCCCAGCTCTTCGCGAAGGGCGGCCCCTACCCCTACCCGGAGCCCGAGCTCGTGGCCTCCCTGACGGCCAAACTCAACGCGGCCCGCCCCTACTGGCACCTCCCCGACCTCCTTGACACCGGGACCGTGGAAACCGCCCTCCGCCCCCACTGAGCTTCCTCCCTCTGGCGCCCGGTTCACAGCGGTGTCCGCCACTGCGCGGACGCGTCGTGCGCGGCGGCGCCGCGGACGGGCAGCACTCATCCGACCTTTCGTTCCGATGCCGGGCGTCCCGTGCACGGGGCCGGGAGGTCAAGGGGTGGGCCAGTCCCAGTGGGGGACCTCGCGGAGCGGGTGCAGTTCGTCGTCGGTCTTGGCGTTGGAGTTCTGCTTGGCGACTTCGGAGCCGAACTCCACGTGCTCGCGCAGCGCCTGGCGGAACGGGGGGTCGGAGGGCAGGCCGGCGGCATCGGCCGCCGCCATGTACAACTCGACGAACCTGAGGCGCTGCTCCTCGGTGATCTTCAGGTTGCGGTGGACGTCGATGAGGTGCGCGAAGCCGCCCATGTCGCGGGTGAAGGTGTCGGGACCGCCGAAGGTCTCGGCGGTGAAGGCGGTCAGATGGTCGACGTGGGTCGGGCGGCCCTCGCCGAACAGCGGCTGGAGCAGGTCGTCGGCCAGCACACTGGCATAGAAGAGGTCGATGAAGCGGCGGAGGCCCTCGTGGCCGCCCGCGTGCTCGTACAGACTCTCCATGATTACACCATTACCTGGTTGACAGTGGTCGAGTCTCGTTTATTTCAGGCCGCCGCCGGGGCTGTCGAGGGCCCATGCCGGTTGTGGTCACCCGCGCGGCTATCGCCGCGGAGGTCTACCCCGCCCTCCTCAAGATCCGGGACGCGGCCGGGTGGTACTTCGCGTCGTTCGTGGTCGAGACCGCGGCCGGCCTTGGTGGCCCGCCAGTCCGTGTCCGCGAAGGTGACGTAGCCGCCGCTGTCGGTGGCGAAGACCGATTTGCCGTCTTTCTTGGCGGGGGGCGGCGGTGCTTCCTTTTGTGGCGCCGGCCGGTAATGGCAGGGGATGGCTCGTCCGCTGACCAGGTAGGTGCCGACGGAGGTCCCGGATCCGACGCGTCGGCCGTTCTGGTCGAACGTGCCGGAGGTGGACAGCGTCCAGATCATGAACTGGCCGCGCTTGAAGTGGCCCGGGTTGATCGTCATCTTCCATCCGCCGCCCGGCTGCGGGAGGTCGCTCGGCACGGTGTAGAGGCCGTCCGGCATGGTGTACACGTTGGCCGGGAGGTCGACCTGCCTGGCGTAGTGCTGCGGGCACACCTTGCCCTCCGGGATGGAGTACACGGCCGCCGGCACCCCCCAGCGAACGCAGATCGTGGGAGAGCGCGTCGGCGTCGCGTGTGTCCAGGGTCTTCTCGGTCACCTTGATCGTGACCAGGCCGGACGGAGCCCGGGTGATCGCGTAGGCGGGCTGTGCGTTCCCCGTCCAGGCCGGCAGCCCGCCGGCGGCCGCGCACGCCGTGCACGCGGCCCCCGCGAGGCCCCACACCGACCGCCGCCGCACCAGCCCCGGTCGGCGCGTCGGCCGGACCGTCGACGCGCGGGCACCCTGCTCCCTCTTGGCGACGACCGCCGCGGTCAGCTCGATCAGACGTCGCTCCTGATAGCCCGCAAGGGGCGTGTCGTCAGTGGAGATGCCGCTTCGCGATTTGCCCCTCTTCGGTGTGGAGGCAGGGAAATCGGGTGAATCATTATGGCCGACTATAGTCCGTGATTAGCGCGCAAAGTGCTTTTAAAAACTTGCAGGTGAGTTTGGCTAATCTATCCGAGTATGTCACGGAAAGAGAACGGTGATCTAGGTAAACGCCCGGCGATAGAAAATCTCCTCAAGATTGCGTACTCGCCATAACGTCGGGGTAGGGGATCGCATGGTAAATGCGGCAGGCGCCGCGACATGCCGCCCGACGACAGGAGGTACGTCGTGATCTTCGGGACCGAGATCACCAAGGACATGGTCGAGGCCGATCCCGTCTGGCCCAAGGGCAAGAAGGCGACGGACGCGGATCTCAGCGACTTCACCATGAAGCTGCACAGCAAGTACGAAGCGGACGCCGTCAAGTCCGTCAACGGCATGAAAGAGGAGTACGGCAACGGCATCTCGACGCTCGTCACCATCTACAACGCCACAGGGCGGACCGTGAAGTACCAGAAGGCCCATGACTGGAGCGGTCACATGTGGAAGTACAGTGCCGACGACGAGATCCTCAACGGGCAGTGGTCGGTGTTCCTTCATGTTCACACCAGTGGCGCGGCGAGGGGATCGGTTGCCGCGGTCGTCTACCGCGTTGAAGACCAGGATTGTGACATGTTCCTGGGTTGGGACAGCCCCTTCACAGGAGACCCGAGCGTCTATGTAGAGGCGCGGGAGAAGGACCACTGGCCCGGCGAGGGGAGTTGGAGCCACATGGAATGGCTGCTCGAAAAGGCCGGCTCCACAGACAGTAGTAACGGAGCAGGGCACCACATCACCGCATCCACCGGCGACAACAGTTCGCCCGTCGCACGGTTCCTGCTCGCGTAGCGAAGGCCACGTCATGCTGACAAGGGATGTGCCGACATCGGCCGATGTGGACAAACTCGTCCACGACGTGTACACGCGCGAGTACCACGCCATCATCAATACCCACTGGCCGTCGGGGGTAGATGAGAGAGCCGTGCTCAAAGCCGCGCAGGACTGCCGTGACCTGGCCCAGCAGCTGCTGGCGCAGGAGCAGCAGGACCACTCCCGCATGGCCGTCATGTCCGCCGAGAAGCGGAGGGTGGCCCAGGAATACTGGGGGTACGTGAGAACGTCGCTGTGGAGTTCCAGCACCGCGATCCGCAACATGCGGGTGCGCCGAGAATACATCGGCAGCCTCCAGCAGCAGGCGGCGAAGTTCCGCAAACTGCTGGACGCGGCCCAGAAGGCGGACGAGCAGGAGGAGCTCGCGCGCTTGGCCAGAACCGTGCAGAAAATGGAGCTCGAAGTCTATTACGCACGGCTCAATACGTCCACGGAGTCGTTCTCGCGACTTCTCCATGCGAAAGACATGACGTTCGACAGACTGCTCGAGAAGTTCGCCCGAAAGAGTTTTGGTGCGAACTTCGCCGGCCTGGCGGACGAGCAGAAGGCCGCGGTGTACGCCTCGATCATCGACGCCTCCGGCAGAAGCGGAAAGGTGGGCGACCTCCTGACGAAGGCCCGGGGCGTCGCCGGAATGGCCACCATCCTGTTCATGCTCGCGACAGCGGCCTGGGACATCGCCGAAGCCGACCATCCCGTCGAGGAAGCGATCAAGGACATGTGGGTCGGCGGGTCGGCGCTGGCCGCGGGATTCACCGCGGAAACCCTCGCAGGAGCGGTTACCACCGCGCTGGCCGCCGACCTCACGGAAACCGCGGCCGCGCTGATCGGGTTCATCGGCGGCTTCCTCGGCGGTGCCCTCGCCGGCATGGCCGCCGCGGCCGCCGCGGGGACCCTCTTCGACCTCATCCTCGACGCATTCAGGCTCAAGATTCCGGACGTTCTGAAAACCAGGATGTCAGTCCCGCTCATAGTCCCGATGAGGTCACCTCTATCCGCCTACATGGCCGCCAAGCTCACTCCATAGAGCCGCCGTAGGCCGACCGGGCCCACTCCTCACCCTCGTGACCACGTTCTTAAGGGCAGGGCGCTTGAGAATCGATGAGGCTGTCAGGGTGACGAGCCTCCTGGCGATGGGGTCAGGGGGTGGGCTCGTGCGCGAGTTGGAGGCGTGGGGCCGGGGGTAGTGGCGTGGGTGCTTCCGGTGTCGGGACGGCCTGGAAGGCCTCTATCACGTAGGCGGCGAAACGGCGGGACGCCTGGAGCCGGGCTTCGTGCGGTGTGTCTTGGAGGCCCCGGTGGGCCATGAGCATGAGGATCAGGTCGTCGACGACGAAGCCGGACCGCAGGCGGCCGGTCTCCTGGGCACGGCGGGCCAGTTCGGCGACCGCCCGCAGGACGCGCTGCCGGTCGGCGGTGAAGTCCCTGGCCTCGGGGAATGCCGCCATGAAGACATCGGCGAAACCCCGGCTGAGGGCGTGGAGTTCGCAGATCTGCTCGATCAGGCTCTGGAATCCGTGCCATGGGTCCGGGTCCGCCAAGGCGTCGCCGACGATGGCGTGGCAGGCTCGCCGCTGCTCGGCGAAGGCCTCCACGATCAGGGCCCGCTTGGTGGGGAAGTGGCGGTACAGCGTGGCCGGGCCGACATCCGCCTGCCGGGCGACCTCGCGCATGGGGGCACCGAGGCCTTCCTCGCCGAACACCGCGCGGGCGGCGGCCAGGATGCGGGCTCGGTTGTCGCGGGCGTCGGAGCGCGCGGTGTGAGGCAAACGGCCGGTCATCGCCTCTCACTTTAGCCAAACGGACGGGGGCGTCCGTTACGTTCCGATGGCGGTGGCGCCGGCCCGTCCCAGCAGGTGGCGGGTGAGGCTTCGGCATGGTGGCCGGTTCGCCATCCACGGCCGTCGCGGCCGTGCCCGTCCACGTACCGCCCCGAGGAGCCAGGATGAAAGCCGTCGTGATCAAGAAGTTCGGCGACCCCGAGGGGCTGGCGGTCGTCGACCTGCCCGCGCCCGATCCTGCCCCGGGGCAGGTGCGGATCGCCACGGAGGCCATCGGGGTGGGCGGCGTGGACGCCGTGATCCGCCGGGGGACGCTCGCCGCCCACGGATTCCGGGAAGGCCACCTCCTCGGCAGCGAGGTCGCGGGACGCGTCACCGCGGTAGGGGAGGGCGTGGACGCTTCGTGGACGGGGCGGCGCGTGTGGGCGTTCACCGGCCTGGCGGGTGGATACGCCGAGCAGGCCGTCGCCGCCGTCGAGGACGTCCTGCCGCTGCCCGACGGCCTGGCCGGCGCCGACGCGGTGACCCTCGGCGGCTCCGGTGTAGTGGCCCATTTCGCCCTGGACCGGGCCCGCTTCGCGCCTGGCGAGGCGCTGCTCGTGCGCGGCGCGGCGGGAAGCATCGGGATCACGGCGGTCCAGCTCGCGGCCAGGATCGGTGCGGGCGCGGTGGCGGTCACCACCTCATCGGCGGAGCGCGGCACGCGCCTGCGGGACCTCGGCGCCACCCATGCCCTCGACCGTTCCGGTGAGGGTGGCGGCCCCGGCGCCCCGTCGGGCTTCGACGTGGTGATCGATGTCGTGGGCGGCCCCCGGCTTCCCGACTTCCTGGACAGGTTGCACCCCAACGGGCGGTTCGTGGCCGTCGGAGTGGTCGGCGGACAGCCGCCGGAGGATTTCGGCATGCGGCTGATCGACGCCTTTCGCAGGTCGCTGTCGTTCGCCACGTTCAGCTCCGATACCGTGCCCGGTCCCGAAAGGCAGGCAGTGCGGTCGTCCCAGTTCGCCGAGGCAGCGCACGGGGACCTGCGCACGGTCATCCATGAGGTGCTGCCCCTGGACCAGGCGGCGCAGGCCCACCAGAAGATGGACGCGGGCGAGGTGTTCGGCAGAATCGTGCTGGTCCCCTGAGAGGCCAGCCCGCACTTCGGCCAGAACGGCTCAGGCCGCGCAGTCCATCACGCTCATGGTTTGAGGCGGGCCCAGACCCATTTGCCGCCTGTGGGGTCGGGGGAGTAGCCGCACTCGGCGGCCAGGGCCGCGACGATCGGAAGGCCTCGGCCGCCGTTGTCGTCCCAGTGCTCTTCGGAGACGTCCAGCGTTTCGAGCGCCACCTCCGCCAGTGGACGGACTTGCGGCCGGGCCGGGCTGGCGTCCCACACGGCGATGAGGACGCCGGCGACATCGCGGCTGCACTGGTACCGGATCTCCTCGCCGGGCGTGGCCGCCACGGCGTTGGTGATCAATTCCGACGCGATCAAAAGCGCATCGTCCGAAATATGTGCGCAGCCCCATTTGCGAAGTCGCGCCATCGTCAACGTGCGCGCCAGCCCCGGCGCGGCCTTCGAAGCCAGCATGGAGAGCAGCAGGCAGTCCGGCGTTGTCGGCATCGCCCTGCCCTTTCTATGTGTTTCCGGTTTTCCGTGCCCAGGATCGGGCGTGCGAGCTAACCTCGCGTGTATCTGGGAAAACCGGAAACACTGGAGGGAGTATGGCCAACCATCGGGATCCACTCGACCCAAAGATCTCTCTCTGGCACTTTCTGGCGTACGCACTGCGCTTCGAGCGAGAAAAGCATGATCACTCGTTGGCCCAGTGCGGGCAGATCATCGGGGCCGCGAGATCGACTGTTTCCAACATGGAGGCGGGACGCCTCAAACTGCACGACGATCAGGCGAGGGTGCTGGACAAAAAGTACAACACCCCTAGGCTCTTCGAAATGCTGATTTGGTTCGCTCGTACGGCGCATGAGCCGGATTGGTTCCGGCAGTACGCCCAGTATGAGTCGCAAGCCAACTTGATCAGGATCTACCAGGGGCAGGTCATCCCCGTCCCGTTCCAGACCGAGGACTACGCTCGGGCGTTCGTGCTAGCCGGTGGTGCTTCCGATGTCGAGACCGTCGTGGCCGCGCGCATGGCCCGCCAGAAGGCGTTGCTGAGTGGCACGGCAGGGCCTCTGCTGCTCGTGTTGCTGGACGAAGGCGTCCTCTACCGCCCAGTCGGCGGAGCCGAGGTGATGAGGGCCCAACTCCACCGCCTGCTGGAGTTCGGCGAGCGCCCCAACGTGATCATGCGCGTCATCCCGAGGTCCGCCGGAGCCTATATAGGGCTTGACGGGCCGTTCCAGATCATGAGTCTGGAAGCTCGGGACATCGCCTACATCGGGGCTTTTCGTGGAGGCCGGTTGGTGGAGGTGCCCTCCGAAGTTAGGCAGTTGAGCATGGACTTCGAGCGGATCGGAGCGAAAGCCCTCCATGAGGATGCCTCCCGGGCTCTGATCCGCAAGGTGATGGAGGAGCGCACGTGACCAGCGCGTGGCGGAAGAGCTCGTTCAGCGGGGGAGCAACAGACGAAGCGTGCGTTGAGGTGGCCGAGTTGCTCGATGGCGTCGGGATCCGGGATTCCAAGGATCCCGATGGGGGACGGCTGATCGTGAGCGGTGATGCGTTCGGGAGTCTGCTTCAGCGGATCAAGGAAGGGGCCCTCGACCGGGCCTGACGGGCATGCGGGCCGGTCCTGGCGGGGGCTCCGGGACCGGCCGGCTCGGCGGGAACCGCGCGGTGTCCCGTATGGAAGATGCAGGACGGCCGCTGCGCGGCGGGGGCGTTAGCGCGTCGGGTCGGTGACCAGCATGGGGGAGTGTGCGGCCAGTTCGCTGAGCACTGCGGCCGTCGTGCTGGCCTTCATGCGTTCCATCTCCTCGACGGTGATCCCGACGACGGCCAGGAACTGCGCCGAGCCGAAGGGGGAGTCGATGGGCGGCAGTTCAGGGTCGGCGGTGAAGGCGACCGCGCGGAAACGTGGCGCGGCCAGCGTAGATCAACTGCCTGCACACGCGCGGGGAGATTCGTCAAGCATGTGGTGGTGCGCGGCAAGTGCGAGGGCGCATCCGGCCCTGCCCCGGAAGTCGGGCGGCGGGTGCCATGATGTACCGGTTCGCCCAGGGGAGCCGAGGGGATTGGCATGGTGCACCTGCTGTTCCTGCAGTACACGGGGTCGGAGCAGGCGGCGGAGCCGTTCGTCGCCGACCACGTCCTCTTCTTGGAGCGCCATCACCGGGAAGGGACGTTCCTGTTGTCCGGGCAGACGGTGCCCTCGACGGAGGGCGGCGCCATCGTGGCCCGCGGCGTCGATCGTGCGGCGGTCGAGCGGATTGTGGCAGAGGACCCCTTCGTCGTGGCGGGGGTCGCGAAGTACACGGTCGTGACGATCGACCCGGGACGGGTCCACCCGGCGCTGGCGGACGTACTGGGAGTCGATGCCTCCCGGGTTCGTGGCTGACGCTGCGACTTCTGAACACCCCCGAAGTGATCAACCCGTCGGCCGGGGGCTCTCACCTGCGGCACCACGAGTGTGTTCGACTTGTCCCTGAGGGTCTCCGCCATGCGCCGATCAGCATGTCGAGTGGAAGAGGCCGCCGACGGCCGTCGTCCTGGCGAGTTCGTTGTAGAGGTCCACGGCTGCCGTCGTCTCTTCCATATGCACCTTGACGCCTGCTTCCTCCAGCAACCTCAGGGTTTCCGGCATGGTCAGCAGCCGTCGTTCCATTCCACGGCTGAGCACGACCACCGTGCATCCGTGGTCGAGGAGTTCTTGGACGTCGGCGGGCTGGATCCCCGGATCGTGGCGCGTCCCGTGCTCGGACCAGTCCCAGGCACGGCCGCCGCCGGGATAGAGCTTGAAGTCCTTGCCCGGTTCGAGGCCCTCGACCTCCATGCGGCCCCATGAGACATGTGTGATCTGGGGTGATGTCGCCATCGCAGCTTCCTCTCCGGCGCGGGCTGTTCTCCGGCTTCGGAACCACTATGGCGGGAGCATCGGGCGTTCTGCCCGAACCCGGCACGCGCCCAGCGGTGAGGCGGCCGGCGGGTTCTGCCGCCGGCCGCCTCGGAGCGGATCCCTCACCCTGTCGTCAGGCGCGCTTGGCGGCCGTGTGGTCGAGCCCTTCGCGGATCTGCTTCGCGAGGACGACGGGGTCGCCGACGCGGAACATGTGCGAGAAGTACAGCTGCGGGATCTCGGCGGTCTCCTGGTTGTAGAGGCAGCCCACCTGCCAGTGCTTGCGACGCATGACCGAGATGACCGGCTGCGTCTCCGACGACGTCATCGAGAAGTCCGGGATCACCGCCGCCTTGCCCTTCCGGAGCGGCTGGAACTGGACGCTGGTGGACACCCCGAGGTCCGGGTCGACGAGCACGCCGCCGAGCCTGATCCGGTCGGTGCGCGGCACGGTCACCGTGACGATCCCGTTCTCCCCGACCGTGACGTCCCCGCCGAGGACCTTCGCCAGCTTCCGGACGGGAAGCGGGGTCTTGGGGTGCGGCGGCGAGTGCTGCGGCAGCGGCGTGGACGTCTTGGCGATGACGGCGCGCGCGGCGCCGGCCAGCCGGATCGGGTTCCCGACCGCGCGGAAGTGCAGGAACCACACCATCGGCCGCAGGTCGTACAGGTGCTGGTGCTGCGCCTGGAACGTGATCCCGTGGGCGATGAAGGCGTCGATGACCGGTTGGATCTCCCGGGGCCGCAGGGCCAGGTCGCCGTTGAGGATCGCCTTTCCATGCCCGAGTGACTGGAAGAACAGCTCGTGCTGGATCTGGAAGCCGTCCTTGAACTTCACCCGGGGCTGGCCCCCGCTGACGTGGAGGTCCTTGCGGTCGATGTCGACCTCGAGGACCCCGCTCTTGCTGACGTGGCCATCGGCCTGCAATATCTTCTCGATCGCCTTGACCGGCAGCCGGTCCTTCTTGGGCCTGGCCTGCGGCGCCTCGGCCCGTGGGCCCGCCGTGTCCGCGCCCGGCGCCGGGGCGGCGCCCGCGGTCCCCGTCATTCCGGACGCGACCAGGCCCGCGGCAAGTGCGACGCTTCCGCAGAACCGGCCGAGCGTCCCCCGCCGCGTCGTTTCCGGTGAACTATTGATGATCATGAGTTTTCCCCCCGTTCGTTCCAAGCTCTGCCCTTGCCGGGGCAAGCGCGAACGCGAGGAATGATCATGGAAAGTGCGGATCCGTGGAATGGCGGCGGGCGAGACCTGTGGAGGAGGGCGTCCCGTGGTCAACTCCCGCACCTGAAGGGACGTAGCACCCATACAAGAACATGTCGCCTTATTGCGCGCCCCGTTCGAGACCACTCCGCCTCAGCGCTGCACGACGTGGGCGCTTTCGCGAAGGCGGCGCGATGGCCCGGGTCTTCAGGCCTGCTCGGGCGGGTTCGGTTCGAGGTCCAGGATCATGTCCATGGACGCCTGGCCGTCGGGACCGGTGAACGTGCCGACTCGGTGGAAGCCGTTCTTCTCGTAGTAGCGGATCGCGCGGGGGTTGTCGGTCAGGACGCCGCCCCACAGGATGATCCTGCGCTTGCCGAGCCGCCGCGCCACCTCGCGGACCAGCGGGAAGACCCGCGTCGCCAGCCCCTTGCCCTGATGGTCGTCGGCCAGGGTGGGGCCGAACCGGCAGTCGGTCGTCTCGTCCAGGCGGATCCCGGCCCGGCGGTAGCGCTCGACGTCGCCCGGCGGCAGCGCGAGGCTGAATTCCAGCAGCCCGACGATCCTGGCGGACGGCCCTTCCTCCAGCACCAGGCGGAGCTTGTCGTAACGCGCGATGGCCGCGCACAGCTCCTGGGCGGCCGCCAGGTCGTAGCCGTCGAACGTGCTGAACCTGCGGGACTCGGGGGACAGCCCGGCGAGGAAGTCGGCCAGCCCTTGGGCATCGCCGGGGGCCAGAGGACGGAAGACGAGACGCGCACCGTCGCGCGACTCCAGACGATGCGTCAGCGTGCCGGGGTCCTCGGCGATCCGCGCCAGTGTGAGCACAGGGCCATGGTCCCAAAGTCGTCAGGAGGGTTCCTCGGCGAGGCGGGCGGTGAGGCCGACCTCCTGGGCGACGACGGCCGCCTGGACGCGGCTGCGGAGGCCGAGCTTGGTGAAGATGCGGCTGACGTGGGTCTTGGCGGTGGTGTCGGCGATGTCGAGGCGGCTCGCGATCTCCGCGTTGGTGAAGCCGTGGCCGAGGTAGCCGAGGACCTCCTGCTCGCGCGGCGTCAGCGCGTCCACCTCGATCTTGTCGGGCACCGACCGGTGGGCGAACGCGCTGATCAGCTTGCGGGTCACCTCGGGCGCGACGACGCCGTCCCCGCGCTCGACGAGCTGGACCGACTCGACGAGCCGTTCGGCGGCGACGTCCTTCAGCAGGAAGCCGACCGCGCCCGCGCGGAACGCTCCGAAGACGTACTCGTCGATGTCGAAGGTCGTCAGCACCAGCACGTTGGTGAGCGCGGCGATCTGGCGGGTGGCGCTGATGCCGTCCAGGCCCGGCATGCGCACGTCCATCAGCACGACGTCCGGCTTGAGCTCCTTGGTCATCTCGACGGCCTGGTGGCCGTCGGACGCCTGGCCGACGACCTTGATGTCGGCCTTGGCGTTGTCCAGGATGAGCGCGAGCCCGGTGCGCACGGCGGCCTGATCGTCGGCGACCACCACTCGGATCGTCATGCGAGGTTCTCCTTCTCCAGGGCTCCGCCCAGGTCCATGCAGCTGACCGGCAGCGCGGCCCGCACCCGCCAGCGCTGGCGGACGGGGCCGATCTCGATGTGCCCGCCGAGCAGGGAGACCCGTTCCCGCATGCACGTGAGCCCGGTTCCGGTGCCGAGCGCCGACGAGGAGGGCGAACCGCCGCGCAGGGGGCTCTCCACGGCGATGCGCAGCTCGCGCCTCCCGTACTCGACGACGACCTCGGTGCGGCCGCGGCCGCCGTGCTTGAGGGCGTTGGCCAGGCTCTCCTGGACGATCCGGTACGCGGCGTGTTCGACCGGGCGGGCGAGCTCGCGCCGGGCGCCGCGGGTGCGCAGGATGACCGCGAACCCGGCCTTCTGCATGTTCTCGACGAGCTCGGCGACCTCGGCGAGCCCGGGGTCGGCGACGGGGGAGGCGGTGTTGTCGCGCAGCACGACGATGAGCCGCCGCATCTCGGTGAGCCCGCGCTGGCTGCTGGCGCGGATCTCGTTCAGCGACTCGCGCACCGCGCCGTTGTTGACGTCAAGCAGCGACAGCCCGGCCGAGGAGTGGATGGCCACCGCGCTGAGGTGGTTGGAGATCGTGTCGTGCAGCTCGCGGGCGACTCTGGCACGTTCCCATGAGAGAGCGCGTTCGCGCTCCAGGTGCGCGACCTGGGCGATCCGCTCGGCCCGCAGGCGCTGCAGCTCGGCCTGGTCGCGGTGCTCGCGCACCGTCATCCCGGTGACCACCGGCACCCCCAGCAGCAGCCCGGCGTACACGACGGCGACGACGCCGCTGCTCGGCGAGCCCGTGGCCAGCGGCGTGACCAGGGCCGCCAGGACGCAGACCGTCGCCGCGCCGCGCAGCATCCAGCCGGACATGCGCTTGGAGCCGTGCACGCCGACCGCGTACAGGACGTCGGTGACGATGACGATGGTGGCGAGGGAGGGGCCGAGCGCCGCATCGATCGCCAGTGCGCTCACGCCCAGCGCCAGCCCCCGGCCCGGCGCGCGCCGGCAGAGGACCTCGGCCGCGCCCACCAGCACCAGCGGGACCAGCCTCAGCTCGACCGGCGGCGACCACGCCGGCCAGGGGGTGTAGGCCCCGGCCGCGAGCAGTGCCAGCCCGAGGGACACGGCGATCACGCCGGCCCCCATGTCTCGGCTGAATGTCACACGCTTCATCCATCCGCCCGGATGAAAATCTGTGGATCGGAACGGCCAGCCAGGGATTGGCCCTCGGACAAGGGGTCAATTCCCCAATGATCAGTGGACTAACGCATCATAGCGAAGGGGGCGGGTATGCACAGAGTTGTGAAACAGCGACGAACAGTCACTAGATGGCCGCTCTCCCTGATCGCCATCGTCGCGGCATTGGTCGCCGTGGCGGCGCTATTCCTGCTGTTGGTTCCGCCCGTTTCCATGACAATGTGGCAGCTCGGCTTGATGGTCGCCGAATTCAGC
This sequence comes from Spirillospora sp. NPDC049024, assembly GCF_040649235.1. Lineage (NCBI taxonomy): Bacteria > Bacillati > Actinomycetota > Actinomycetes > Streptosporangiales > Thermomonosporaceae > Spirillospora > Spirillospora sp. NPDC049024. Next base: position 202,556 of record NZ_JBEZFD010000015.1, on the reverse strand, counting down.
CTGCTGCTCGCGGTCGTCGCCGCCGCGGGCCTCGCCGCCTCCGTCGCGCTCGCTCGGACCGGGGCCCGGTGGACCGCGCGGTTCACCGGGGGGCTGTGCCTGGCGGCGCTCGCGGCGTCGCTCGTCCCGGTGGTCTCGGCGTGGCGCGCCGCCCAGCACAACGGGGCGTCGCTGTCCCTGACCGGCTATTTCGCCGGGCTGTCCACGGACGCGGAGGAACGGCCGCGCACGGAGGTGTACGCGGAGGTGGGCGGTCGGCGGCTGCGCCTGGACGTGTGGCGCCCGCGCGGCGAGGAGCCGTCCGGGAGCGCGGGGGCCGGCGCGCAGGCGGGCGCGCCCCGTCCGGCCGTCGTGATGGTCCACGGCGGGGACGGCCCGGACGTGCCGCGCAGTTCCACACCGCGCTGGGACGTGTGGTTGGCCGAACGTGGCCACGTGGTTTTCGATATCGATTACCGTGCGTTTCCAGCGGGTCGCTGGAAGGAACCGCCGGGTGACGTGAAATGCGCGGTCGGCTGGGTCAGGCGGAACGCGGCGAGGTTCGGCGCCGACCCGTCCCGGATAACACTGATGGGCCAATCCGCGGGCGGTTACCTTTCGCTGTTGGCCGCCTACTCTTCGGGTGACGGCCGGATACCGCCGAGCTGCCCGGCGGACGACACGTCCGTGCGCGCCGTCGTGGCGTTCTACGCGCCTGCCGACTGGACCCATATCTATGCGCAAGGCCCTAACCTCCGGACCTCACCGCGGTTCGTCGCGGACGGCCGCGAGAAGCTGAGGGACATGATCGGCGGCGCCCCGGCCCGGAGGGCGGCCGACTACCGGCTCGCGTCGCCGATCACGCACGTGCGCCCGGGAGTGCCGCCCACCCTCCTGGTCCAGGGCGGCCGCGACCCGCTGCAGCCGCCGGACGACACCGAGCGGCTGGCGGACCGGCTGGCCGGTGCCCGCGTGCCGCACCGGCTGGTGGAGATCTCGTACGCCGACCACTTCTTCGACATCAGCTGGGGCGGCTGGGCCACCCAGATCAGCCGCGCCGCGCTGGCTGACTTCCTGGCCGAGCACGGACGCTGACCCCGTCGTCGCACGCCGTCCCGTCATACGCGTTCCGTCCTCATCTTCGGAGGGTCTCGGCCAGTCGCCGCACCCGCCGCCGGTCGAGCTTCCCGTTGGCCAGCCGGGGGAGGGCGCGCACCAGGTGGACGACGCGGGGGCGCAGCGCCGGCGGGAGGGCCCGGCGGCACGCGGTGCGCAGGTCGTCGGGGGTGGCCGCCGCGCCGTCGGCGGGCTCGACGATGGCGACCACCGTGTCGCCGCGGGCGTCCGCGCCGGGCAGCCCCACCACGGCGGCGTCCACGACCCCGTCGTGGCGGCACAGCACGTCCTCGACGTCGGCGGGGGCGAACGTCTCGCCGTGCACGATGATGATCTCCTTGGCCCGCCCCCGGACGTAGAGGTAGCCGTCGTCGAGCGCGCCGAGGTCGCCGGTGCGCAGCCAGCCGTCGCCGGTGAACGCCGCCGCGTCGGCCTCGGGGTCGCGGTGGTAGCCCGTCATCACGCCGGGGCCGCGCACCTGGATCTCGCCGTCCGCGGCGATCCGCACGTCCGTGCCCGCCAGCGGCGGGCCCACCGAGCCGGGACGGACCGCGCCGGGCGCACTGATCGCGACGTTGGGCCCCGCCTCGGTCAGCCCGTAGCCGTCGTAGAGGTCGGCCCCGACGAAGGAGCGGAACTCCTCGGCGAGGGCCGCCGGGAGGACCGCGCCGCCGCAGTTGCGGAACCGCAGCTCCCGCAGCCTGCGGCGCACCTTCTCGTCCTGGCGCGCGCGGCGCAGCATCATCGCGTAGAACGACGGCACCCCGTCGAGGGACGTGGTCCGCGGGTCGTGCAGCGCCGCGAGCGTGCGGCCGAGGTGCGGCGTGGTGAGCAGGTGCATCCCCGGCCCGTAGCGCTGCCACATGCCGAGCACGCTGAACCCGTACGCGTGGCTCAGCGGCAGCGGGAGGACGAGCGTGTCGCCCGCGTCGAGGCCCAGCCGGTCGCGGGTCGCCGCGCTCTGGTACTCCAGGGCCGTCCGCGGCAGCACCACCGCCTTGGCGCGCCCGGAGCTGCCGGACGTCCAGAACACCGCCGCCGCGTCGTCCGGCAGCATGTGCTCCGGGTCCGGCTCGCAGGGGCGGACGAGGACGTCGACCGGGTTGGTGGCCGACAGCAGCGCGACCGCGCCCGCGCCGGGGCCCCGGCCGCGCCGCGGGCACAGCACCAGCGGCGCGCCGACCCGCGCCGCGGCGAGCGCGGCCACGACGATGACGGTGCCGCCCGCCGGGTCGACCGCCACCGCCCGGCCCGGTCCGGCCGAGCAGGCGGCGAGCCCCCGCGCGGCCTCGTCCACGACCGCGCGCAGCAGCCGCGCCGGGATCTCGGCGCCGTCGACGGCCAGGTGGCCGGGGCCGGCGCTCACGACGCGCCTCCGAACAGCCGCCGCACGCCCACGGGCACGTCGTCCTCCAGGGGCCGGACGCTGACCACCGCGGGCCGGCCGGCGGCGGCGGTCGCGCGCGCGTCCCTGAGCGCGGCGCGCAGCGCGTCGTCGCCGGCCGGGGCGGCGAACGTGCCGCCGAGCCGTTGGGCGACCGCGTCGACGGGCAGTTCCGCGCCGAAGCGGGTGACGTCGCCGGGCGCGCCCTCCTGTCCGCGCAGCCATCGGGGCCAGCCGAATCCGGCGTTGTCGAAGACCACCACGACCATCCCGAGGCGGTGCGAAGCGGCGGTGGCGAGCGCGGACAGGCTCATGTTGAGCGCGCCGTCCCCGCACAGCACCACCGTGGGACGCGACGGGTCGGCGGCGGCGGCGCCGAGCCCGGCGGCCACGCCGAAGCCCATCATCGTCTGCTCGCCGGGCACCACCACCGAGGTCCGGGGGCCCACGGTGAGCACCGGCCAGTGGTAGGACCAGATGTCGTTGAGGCCGTTCTCGTGGACGAGCACGGCGCCGTCGCCGAAGACCTCCCCGACGGCGGCGAGCGCCGCCCGGGCGGGGCTCCGCTCGAACGGGGGAGCGGCGGCGTACTCGTCCAGGGCCGCCTGCCGGTGCTCCGCCACCCGCTTCAGCCACGTCTCGCGCTCGGCGGCGCCGGCCTCGGCGCGGGAGGCGAACGGCTCGGCGAGGGCCGCGAGCGTCAGCGCGGCGTCGCCGAGCAGCGCGTGCTCGGGTTCGAGCGCGGTGCCGAACATGTCGGGGTCGGCGTCGACGTGGACGAGCCTGGCCCGGTCGAGTTCGGGCCACCCCATCCGGGCCGTCTCCTCCAGCCGGGTGCCGACGGCGAGGACCACGTCGGCGTCGGCGGTGATCCGGTCGATCGGGGGCGTGGTGTAGAGGCCGGCGAGCCCGACCGCCAGCGGGTGGTGCTCGTCGATCGAGCCGCGGCCCGCCGCGGTCGTCATGAGGGGCGCGCGCCAGCGTTCGGCGAGGGCGGTCGCCGCCGGGCCCGCGGCGGCGGCCCGCGCGCCGCCGCCGAGCAGGACAAGCGGCCGCCGCGCCTCGGCCATCACCTCGGCGGCCCGGTCGAGATCGGCCTCGGGCGGACGGGTGCGCAGCCGCCGCACCGGCCCGTGCGCGGACGCCGGGCCGGGCAGGTCGGTCTCGGCCAGTACCTCGTGAGCGACCTCGACCACGGTGATCCCCGGGCGGCCGTTGACCGCGAGGTGGGCCGCGCGGCGCAGCGCCCAGACCAGCCGGTCGCCGCGGTCGACCAGGAGGTGGGCCTTGGCGAAGGGGCGCGCCAGCGCCGCCTGGTCCACCTCCTGGAAGCCGCCGCGGCCCAGGCCGGGGGCGGGGACGCGGGTGGTGACGACGACCACGGGAGCGCACACCGACGCCCCTTCCATCAGCCCGGTCAGGGCGTTGGGGAAGGGCGGCCCGGAGGCGAGGGCCAGCACGGCGGGGCGCCCCGACACCAGGGCGTGGCCCACCGCCGCGCAGGCGCCGGCGCGCTGGTCGCGGACGGCGAGCGCGGGCATGCCGGCGCGCCGCCGGACGGCGTCCAGCAGGCCCGGCTCGTCGGCGGGGAGGCCCACCGTCAGGCCGCACCCCGCCGCTTGCAGGGTGGCGGCCGCCACGTCCCATGCCTGGGGCATCGCTCACCTCGCGTAGTAGAGGACCAGCCCGATGATGAAGGCCACCAGGACGATGCCTCCGATGACTCCGATGTTGATGTCCCATGGGCCCACGCCCACGGTGACGCCGGCGACGGTCATGTCCGTCCGCTCCTTTCGGTTCGCAGGGCCGACTCCGGCCCGATGGCGGTGACTTCCTCGAAACGGCCGCGCGAGAGCCGGTCGAAGAGGTTGCTCGGCCCGGGGACGCAGACGCGCCGCACGCCCAGCTCCCGCAGCGTGCGCACCGACTCGGGCCACTTCACGGGCCGTACGTACCCGTCGAGTAGTAATGCGCGCATCTGGTCCCCGGTTTCGGCGATTCGGCCGTCCTGATCGGAGACCACCGGCAGGACCGGATCGGCGAACCGGAAGCGGGCGTAGACCTCGTCGGAGAGGATCCGCCGCAGGTCGGCCAGCGCGCCGCAGTGCGTCGCCGGCCACATCGTGTAGAGCGGGATCCCGCCCGCCCGCCGGACGCGCTTCTTGAACCGCTCGACGGCCTCCTCGTGGAGGCACACCGCGTAGAAGTCGGAGTCGAGATGGGACGACAGCTCCGCCCAGTCGCCCTCGTCGGCGGTCTCCTCCATCAGCCGCTCGAACCGGTCGGGCGGCGTCCGGAAGAAGAAGTGCGTGACGATGCGGCGCGGGTCGGCGGTGAAGTAGGCCAGCTCGCGGCGCGCCGAGAGCGCGGTGAGCCGGATCAGGTCGGGGTAGTCGAGCGACCGGCTGTAGGCCGTGGCGGCCATGCCGCCGAAGCTCGGGCCCACGCAGACCGAGGGCCGCAGCCCGGCGTGGTCGGCGGCCCAGTCGGCGAGGGCGAGCGAGTTGGCCACGAACGCGAGCTGGGCGGCCTCGGAGTAGTCGGCGGTGCCGGCGCGGAAGGCCTCCAGGAGGTCGTAGCCGAGGGCCTCGGACGCCTCGGCCGCCCGGCGCCGCGCGTACGGGCTGCCGGTCATGAACGCCCCGACCGCGTCGAAGTTCGACGGGGCCATGCCGGGGAAGACAACGGCCGTCCCGGTCATGACGCGCGCACCGCCGATCGCGCCGCCGGGCCGGTGGCGGACTCGATGTGGGCCTGGAGGTCGGCGGCGGTCAGGTACGCGTCGATCTTGAACGTGGCCGAGGTGAAGTCCAGCGACTTGCGGACGAAGTGGCCGGGCCCGATGACGGTCACCCGGTCCACGCCGAGCTCGGCCATCCGGTGCAGCCCGCGGTCCCAGTTCACGGTGTGCGTGTACTGCTCGACCAGTGCGCGGTGGACCTCTCCCTGAGTGCGGAGCTCGGCGGCGTCCATGTTGCAGATGAGCGGGGCGCGCGGGTTCTGCGGCTCGTCCAGGTAGTGGAACTCGGCCGCGAAGCGCTCCTGCACCTCGGCCATCATCGGGTGGTGCGCGGGCGGGCCGTAGGGGATGAGCACCCCGAGCCCGCCGTGCGCGAGCGCCCGCCGGTTCAGCTCCTGGAGCGCGGTCACCGCCCCGGTCGCGATCATCTGGTCGTCGGCGGTGTAGGCGCAGGGCCCGATCAGGTGCCCGCCGTCCGCCAGCTCGTCCATCGAGCCCCGCAGGCCGGGGAGGTCGACGTTGTAGTAGAAGGCCACGCCGTACTCGCCGCCGCCGTACACGTCCTCCTCGATGCTCGCCATCGTGTGCACCATCCGCGCGGCGTCGCGGAACGAGACGCCGCCGGAGCAGTGCGCGGCGGTGATCTGGCCCAGGCTCAGCCCGGCCATGAGGAACGGCGGCGGACGGTCGCCCCACACCAGCTCGAAGATCGCCGCGCTGAGCGCCAGCGAGGCCGGGCGCACGACGGGTCCGTGGTTGATCTCGTCGGGGTCGGGGCCGAGGAAGCGGGCGGCCAGGTCGAGCCCGACCGCCTCGGACGCCTCGTCGAGCCGGGCGCGGGCGAGCGGGACCGACGCGACGAGATCGTGGTAGTCCCCGGGTTTCACATGGACTTGCGGATTGAAGAGTACGGCGGTCCTGGACATGGCGGTCGTCTCCTTGGGGGTCCTGCGCGTCCTCGCGGTCCTGCGGCGCTATGCGGTCAGGCCTCCGTCGGCGACCAGCGTCTGCCCGGTCACGTAGCTCGACCTGTCGGTGGCGAGGAAGGCCGCGGCGTCGGCGATCTCGTCCGGACGGCCCAGCCGGCCCATCGCGATCCGCGACGAGAACTCGGCCAGCCGCTCGTCGTCGATGCGGTCGACCATGCCGGTGTCGGCCGTGTAGCCGGGGGCGACGGCGTTCACCCGCACCCCGTGCGGGGCGTACTCGCGGGCCAGCGCCCTGGTCATGCCGATCAGCCCGGCCTTGCTTGCGCAGTAGGCGCTGAGGCCGTCGATGCCGGTCAGCCCCGCGATCGAGGCGATGTTGACGATCGAGCCGGTCCGCGCGACGAGCATGTACAGCGACACGGCCTTGATGCAGTGGAAGGCGCCGATCAGGTTGGTCTCGATGACGTCGGTCCAGTCCTCGACCGGATTGGTGGGCAGCACCGCCCCGGCGATCCCGAGCGCGGCGTTGTTGACCAGGACGTCGATGCCGCCGTGCGCGGACGCGACGTCGCGCATCACGCCGGTGACGGCGGCGTAGTCGGTGATGTCCATCCGGCGGGCCTCCGCCGCCGGGCACGCCGTGTCCCGCAGCTCCTCGACCACGCTCCGCGCCGACTCCTCGTCACTGCGGTAGCCGACCACCACGGTGGCGCCGAGCTCGCCGCCGAGCCGCCGGCAGATCGCCGCGCCGATCCGGCTGGAGCCGCCGGTCACCAGCGCGACCCTGCCCTTCAGCTCGGTGCCCTGCGCGCCCATGCCCGTCAGCTCCTCTCCACCAGGCGCTTGAACAGCTCGCCGGACCAGCGCTCGCGCATGACCCGCTGGAACTCCTCGACCGCGGCCTTCTTCTCGGCCGCCGGGATGGTGTCCGCGACGTCGCCCCACCCGTCGAGCGCGTAGTACTCCTCGCGCAGGACGGACGCCACGAGCGCGTCGTGGTACTCGCCGTCGAGGAAGAAGTAGTCGCGCAGCACGCCCTCGACGACGATCCCCGTGTTGAGCAGCATCGTGACGGTGCGCCGGTTGTAGAGGCCGACGACGAACTGGACGCGGTGGGCGTTGCACGAGTGGAACAGGTACTGCAGCACCAGGGCGCTGGCCTCCGCGCCGCAGCCGGAGTCCCAGTACTCGGGGTCGGCGATGAGCCCGCCGATGTCGTAGCTGCCGTGGTACATCTTCGCGCCCCAGCGGACGAAGCCGATGGTCTCGCCGCTCTTGGTGACCACCATGAGGAGGGCGTCGGCCCCGGACTCGGCCCGGCGGCGCAGCTCCTCCGCCGAGTGGAACTCCGAGCGGCCCGAGGCCAGCGAGGCCATGTTCCCCGGCCGCATCCAGGTGCTCACCAGCTCGAAGTCCGCCTCCTCCGGGGGGCGGAGGTCGACCAGGCGGCCGCGCATCAGGCGTCCTCCCCGTTCAGGAACGCGGTGATGGAGCGCAGCGTGCGGAAGGTGTCGGTCTTGACGGCGGCCAGCTCGATGTCGTACTCCTCCGCCAGCGCCGCGATGAACTTCAGCACGTCCATCGAGTCGAGGCCGTAGATCGACTGGGGGCCGAACAGCGGCTCGTCGGCGTCCAGGTCCTCGGGGCGGACCGCCAGCTCGTAGGTCTTGACGTACTTGTCGGCGATGGTCTGCTCGTTCACGGCGGTCTCCTTCTCTCGGGGGTGTTCAGGGGTCTCCGGGGGTGCGGGGGTCAGTTCAGGTGGCGCAGGCAGAGCGAGCCCCACAGGAAGCCGGCGCCGATGGCGGACACGACGACCAGGTCGCCCGAGCGCGCGCGGCCGCCGGCCATCAGCTCGTGCAGGCCGAGGAAGACGGTCGCCGCGCCGGTGTTGCCCAGCCGGTCGACCGAGATGGTGGCCTTGCCGAGCGGCTGCCCGAGCTCGCGCATAGCCTCCTTGATGATGTTGAGGTTGGCCTGGTGGAAGACGAAGTGGTCGACCTCGTCCACGGCGTGGCCGGCCGTGTCCAGGACGGCCCGCACGCTGGCCGGCAGGTGCTCGGTGGCCTCCTTCCAGACCGCGCGGCCGTCCATCTTGAGGAAGTGCTCGCCGGCCGCCGCGGTCTCCGGACCGGTGGGGAGCCGCGAGCCGCCGGCCGGGATCTCCACGCTGTGCGACAGCTTGGAGCCGGCGTGCCAGGCCAGCAGGCCGTGGCCGGGCCGGGTGCGGCCGACCACGGCGGCTCCGGCGGCGTCCCCGAAGAAGACCCGGGTGCCGCGGTCGCGGGGGTCGGTCACGCGCGACAGGCACTCGGCGCCGATCACCAGGACGTTCTCCAGCGCCTCGTTGTGCAGCAGGTGCGCGGCGAGCCACAGCCCGTAGACGCCGCCCGCGCAGGCGGCCTGGTTGAGGTCGAGCGGCAGCGCGCGGTGGGCGCCGAGCCGCTCCTTGACCATGAGGGCGGTCGACGGCAGCGGCTGGTCGTGGGTGAACGTGGAGACGATGATCGCGTCCAGCCGGGCGGCGGCGGTGCCGGCCTCGCGGAGGGCCTCCTCGGCCGCCGCCACGCACATGTCGGAGGTCGTCCGCCCGGACGGCAGGTACCGCCGCTCGCGGATGCCGGTGCGCTCCACGATCCAGGCGTCGCTGGTGTCCAGGCCCGTCCTGACGAGATCGTCGTTGGTCACCACCCGCTCGGGGACGTGGACGCCCGTTCCGGTGATGCCGACCGGGACGCCCGGCCGGCCGGTGGTGTGCTCGGTCATGTCTCCTCCTCGGGCGGCCGGGCCGCGGAGTCGGGGCCGCCGTCTCGCGGCGGGATGGTGGGGAGCCGCCGTGCGGCGGGCAGCGCCGTCAGCGCCGCCGCGGACAGGGCCAGCAGGCCCGCCAGCAGGGCGAACGTGGCGGCCGGTCCGGCCGCGTCGTAGAGCGGGCCGCCGAGCAGGGGGCCGAACGGCTGGGCGGCGCCGGTCACGAACGTCGCCGCGCCGGCCACCCGGCCCTGCAACGCGTCCGGGGTCAGCTGGATCTGGTAGGCGCCGAACAGCGTGTTGAACACGGGGACCGTGAAGACCGCGCCGCACAGCAGCGCCGCCATCGCCCACGTCCGGCCGCTCAGCAGGGCCAGGCCGCCGATCGCCGCCGGCAGCAGCCAGGCGCTGCCGAGCAGCACGGCGGGCGGCCGGAGGCGGCGCAGCAGGGCGGGGGCGGCGACGGCGCCCAGCAGCCCGCCGAGGCCGGCCGCCGACAGCGCGGTGCCGATCGCGCCGCCGCTCGCGCCGCCGTCCCGCGCCGCGGCCACGATCACCAGGACGGCGCCGCCGAAGACCAGGTTCGGGCCGACGGCCGCCAGCAGCAGCACCCGCAGCTCCGGCGTCCGGCGGATCCATCCGAAGCCGTCGCGGAGGACCGCCCGCAGCAGCGGCCGCGCGCCGGAGCCGCCGGGGTCGTCTCCGGCCGGCTCGCGCAGGGGGCGGCGGACGGTCCCGACGGCGAGCGCGGCCAGCAGGTGGGTGACCGCGTTGACGCCGAACGGAAGGGCGTGCGCGGCGGCGAACAGCCAGCCCCCGGCGGCCGGGCCGGCGAGCGCCGCCGCCTGCGCGCGCGCCTCGTTGCGGGCGAGCGCCGACGGCACCTGCGACGGGTGCACGATGTGCCGCAGCGCCCCGCGTTCGGCGAACCGGAACAGTTCGAGGCCGACGCTGTCCACGACGGCCACCGCGATGACGAGCCACACCGGGGCGGCCCCGGCGACCACCGCGACCGCCAGCGCGGCCATCGCCAGGGCCCGTCCGGCCTCGCTGCCCGCCATGGTCCACCGCCGGTCCGCCCGGTCGCAGAACGCCCCGGCGGGCAGCCGCGCCGCCAGGCCCGCCGCGTACGCGACGAAGCCGAGGACTCCGGCGAGCGCGGCCGTGCCGTGCGCGGCCAGGATCAGCAGGGGATAGGCGAGCAGCGCGATCTGGTTGCCCAGGTGGGCGACGCTCTGGCCGAGCCAGAGCACCTGGAAGTCGCGGTTGCGGCGCAGCGGGACCGGGGCCGGGTCCCCTCCCGATCGGGGGGACCGGCCCTCCGGCACGGTCGCCAGGCCGCTCATGGGTCGCCCCTCAGCCCCGCGCGTCCGGGGCGGTGCCGGGAGGCGCGGCGCCGGCCTCCGCGGACAGCAGCAGCGGACGCGCGGCGAGCGTCCCGTCCCGGCGGACGCTGGAGGCCTGCGGCCCGTACCCGCCGAACGGCTGGTTGCCGTCCTCGACGTCGAAGGTGGTGCGCTCCCGGCAGACGACCGCGCTGCCGAGCAGCTCCCCGGTGAGGCGGGGCTCGCCGAACACCGTGGCGTACATGCCGCGGTCGAGTTCGGCGGGAGTCTGCGCCCACGCCCGGATCTCCTCGACGTCGTCGTAGGCGCAGAGGCAGAAGACGGGGGAGAACAGCTCGGGCGGGCTGAAGCCCTCGGCGCTCGGGAGGACGACGATGCTGGGCGCGACGTAGCCGTCCTCCGCCCGGACCTCGCCGCCGTGCACCAGGTGGTAGCGGTGCGCGTCCAGGAACTCGGCCGCGCCCTCCACGGCGTCGTCGTAGACGAGCGGGGCGATCAGCGTGCCGGGCTTCCTGCGGTCGCCGACCGGCAACGCGGACAGGTGCCCGCGCAGCCGGTCGAGCAGCGGCCGGATCCGCGACCGGTGCACGAAGACCAGGTCGGTGCACAGGCAGTCCTGGCCGCTGTTGTAGAGCCGCGAGATCAGCAGGGACCGGCATACCGCGGCGGGGTCGGCGTCGGGGCCGACCACCATCGGGTTGGGGCCGGAGCCCATGAGCAGGAACAGCGGGTCGGGCCCGACGCGCTCCATCACGTTGAGGCCGTTCTCGTACCGGCCGGTGAAGACGGTCGCGTCGGACGCCGCGCAGACCTTGACGAAGTCGCGCTGCGACGCCTCGGCGAGCCGCACGCGTCCGCGCAGCCAGGGCAGCCGTTCGAGCATCACGTCGTGCAGCGCCAGCGCCGTCTCGCGGGTGCGCGCCGACGGCCTGATGGCGACCTCGCCGCTGTACAGGGCGGGAACGAGCCCGAACAGCACGTACGAGTAGAAGACGTTGTTGGACGGCAGGAACACCGCCACCCGGTCGAGCCGCCGCGGGTCGTTGCGGGCGATCTCCCACGTCGCGCCGGACAGTGTGCGGATCGCGCGGTGCAGCTCGTCGCGCGCCGCGTCGTACGGCGTGATGTCGGTCAGGACGCCGATCAGCCGGTCCTGGGCCTCCAGCGTGGCGGCGACCAGTTCCATGGACCGGGCGTGCACCTGCTGGAGGTCGCGGCGCGGCGGCCTGCGGTCGGTGGCGGGGCCCTGCTGGGCGGTCGCGAAGGCGTACATCATTCCTCTCCCAGGAGGTCGAGCGCGCGCAGCCGGACCAGGGCGGTCGCCAGCCGTACGGCGAGGTCGGACCGGCCGCCCGGCTCGACGGGCTCGCCGGTGTCGAGTTCGTGGACCAGGTCGGCCGCGCTCCGGGGCACCCGCATCCGCACGCCCCGCGCGTACAGCTCGGCGTGCTCGGGCCGGCCCGGACGCGCCGGGACGTCGCGCAGCACCAGCGGGAAGGGGCGGGCCAGCCGGACCGTGCCCGCCCGGACCGCGTCCTCGCCGACCGCCGGCAGCGGCGCGGGGGCGGCGGTGAAGCCGAGGTTGCTGCGCATCCGCGCGGTGCGCGCCTCGACGGCGCCGGCCAGCCAGGGCGCAAGCCCGATATCGGGCAGGTCGGCCCAGCCGAGGTCGGCGTAGTCGACGGGCTCGGGGACGAACGCCGGGTCGCCCACCGGATCGGGCCTGCCGTCCAGCAGGTCCTTCACGGCGTCGGCCGCGGCCTCCCGCAGGACGGTCCCGGCGTCGAGCTTCGACATCTCCAGGCCCACCGTGGCCGCAGGCTCGTCCGACTGCCCGACGTGGTACCAGGCGACGTTGAGCAGCATGAGGTCGCCGGGCTCCAGGACGTGGGTGCTGGCGTGCGGGACGAGCGGTTCCGGGTCGAACGACGGCCGGCGCCGGCCGGTCAGGCGGCGGAAGTCCTCGACGGGCCAGGAGTGGAACAGCTTGCGGCCGGGCCCGGCGTTGAAGTGGAAGACCCGCTCGACGCGCCCCACGTCCTGGTGGACGCCGGACGGGGTGAAGCCGTAGTCGCCGATGAACAGCGAGATGCGGTAGCCGTGCTGCGGAATGCCGAACTGCTCGCGCGCCGGGGTGAAGAACTCGGCGGCCGCCCTGGCCAGGGGTTCGTGCCAGCGCTCGGCGCCGTTCAGCATCACCGAGAACGGCAGGCCGTGGAAGAGCCGCCGGGCCCAGGGCACCAGTTCCTCACCGGGCTCCGGCGGCCGGTCCATGACGCGCGCCTTCAGCTCGGCGCGCCGGTTGCCCTCGGTGGTGACGTCCAGAGCCCTGGCCGCCACGGCGAAGTCGTCCGCCGCGACGTTGCGCAGGGTCTGGGCCAGGTCGCCGAGGTCGCAGATCGGGACGTTCAGGGGGTCGCGCAGGACGTGGGGCCGCTCGAAGTCGCCGGACAGCTCGGCGAAGCGCTTCCAGAGCCCGGCGTAGTCGTTGCCGGTGGTTCTCATGTCGCTCATGACGCGGTCGCTCATGACGCGCGGCCTCCTTCCTCCAGGGCGTCTCGAAGGTCGGCGGCCAGTTCGTCCGGCGGGGTGCGCCGGGGCGGGGCGTGCTCGTCGCGGACGGTCTTCCAGACCCGTTCGTCCGGAAGGCCGCCGAGGTGCTCCCGGACCAGCTCGGCGCGGGACGCCATGAGCGAGGCCATCGCGCCGTCGGGCGCGCGGTGGAACCCGAACGGCAGCGCCTGGCGCAGCGCGGGCTCGCGCGCGGCCAGCTCGCCGATCCGCCGGATGAGCACCTGCTCCCAGGTGACGGGCTTGAGCGCGATCGACAGGTGCAGGGACGCGGTGCCGGTGGCCTCGCCGACGTGCACGTAGCCGCGGGGGAGGTAGAGGCAGTCGCCCTCCTCCAGGAGGTACTCGGTCCTGCCGTCGAGCGGCACCTTCCGGTTGTTCCAGGGCTCCTTGGGCCACGGTTCGACGGGCCGGCCGACCTGCCAGCGCTTGGAGCCGTGCAGCTGCCGTATGAACACGCTCGCCAGGTCGTAGTGCGGGGCCGCGCCCCGGGCTCCGGGAGGGGTGAGGAAGGCCGCGCAGTAGGTGGCGTATCCGGTGGCGGCCTCGACGCCGCGGGTGAAGGCGGCGACCTCCGGGCAGCAGGTCTGCACCTCTTCCAGCAGGATCGTGGTGCCCCGGCGCAGCTCGGCGGCCAGCTTGGCCGGGTCGACGAGCTGCTCGGCGCGGGGGCCGCCCCGCTCGCGCGGCCGGGCCACCCGGTCCGGAGCGGGCTGGTCGCCGTCGCGCATGAGCCGGACGAACGACGACACCAGCGGCGCGGACGCGAGCACCGACTCCATGCGGGCCAGCGAGAAGACGTCGTCGAAGGGGCCCAGCCCGCGGCTGAGCATCGGTCTGTCCTCCCAGCGTCCGCGGAGTTCGGCCTCGTCGTGCGCCAGGCGTGCCAGTGGTTCGGACGTGGCGGGCGTTCCGGTCATGTCGATCAGTCCCGGGCGGTCGGGAGCGTTCCGGCGGCGACGGCGCGGACGAGGCGCTGCTCCTGGGCGACCAGGTCGCGCAGCTCGGGCACGTCGGCCGCCTGGAGCGGACGGGCCTGCCCGCCGGTGCGCAGCTTGCGCAGCGGCAGGTAGAGCGAGCGGGAGAGGATCTGCTCGGCGCGGGCGGTCAGCTCGGGGGCGCGCGCCGGATCCTCGACCGGCACCAGCGCCCGCAGGGCCGTCACGGTGAGCGCCTCGTCGGCCATCTCGCGGGCGAGGTCGAGCGCCCGCGCGTAGGCGTCGCGCGCGTCGCCGGTCCGGCCCTGCGCCCGCAGGAGGTCGCCGAGTCTCAGCAGGTAGGGGGCGGCGGCCGCGGCCTGGCCGAGCAGGCCGACCAGGTCCGGCGCGTGCGCCCGGAGCGCCTCGGCGAGCTCGCGGGACCGCTGCCGGTCGCCCGCGCCGTCCGCCAGGTGCAGGCGGTACGCCTCGTGCAGGCCGAGCACCAGCCCGGCGTACGTGGGCCCGTCGTCGGCGGCGGGGCTCGGCGGCGGGACGAGGGGCCCGGCGCCGTGCCCGTGCGCCTGGGCGATCTTCGCCGCCTCGGCGGTGTGCGGGACGCCGCGGAGCCGCTCGTCGCCGCCCCATCCGGCGGCCGCGCCGCCGAGCTCGGCGAACGCCCCGCCGCGGCAGTACGCCTTGGCCGACTCGACGACCTCGATCGTGTCGAGGAACAGCCGCACGGCGGAGCCGATCTCGCTGTCGCGGAGCCGGTCCAGGTCGGCGGGTTCGAGGACGAGCGGCCCCAGCGCGATCCTGGATTCGCTCCGGTAGGGGAGGGCCAGCTGGAAATGCCGCATGGCCTCCTGCCGGCGGCCCTGGATGACGCGCAGCCGGCCGATGTTGATCCACGGCTGGAACGACTGGGCCAGCGCCGACGTCGCGGTCTCCGGGTCGTGCCGCAGGACGGCGAGCACCTGGAGCTGGCGCAGGCACGAGCGCTCGGCCTCGGCCAGGTCGCCGACCATGGCGATCATCAGCGCGCCCCGGTTGCAGGCGCGGGCGAGGGCCGGCACGTCGAAGCGTCCGGCGCCGAGCTGGCGGGCGATCTCGTCGTGGCTGAGCCGGGCCCGGGTCCGTACGTTGATTCGGGGCAGCCGCTCCTCCGGGGACAGGAACTCACGCAGCGGTGCGCTGATCATCGCGGGCCTCCCGCGGCGGCGGGGGACGGGCGCCTGCGGGGCTTGCTGGCCTTGTGCATCTGGCCCTCCCAGAAGGTCTCGATGTCCAGGTCGCCGCCGTGCTCGAAGAACTCGTTGTCCGCGCCTTCCGCGCCGGCGGGCGCCGTCCGGACGTCCACGCGCGCGGGGAGCCGGGCGAACGAGACGCGGTCGTCCTCGGTGACGGTGACGAGCCGGTTGTCGTAGGTGAAGACGACGCCGGCGGACGCGCTGCCGGCGGTCGCGCTGCCGGCGGTCGCCGGCGGGCGGAACAGGCGGCGGCCCGAGACGTTGTAGAGCTCCGCCGGCCGGTCGCCCCCGTACCGCACGGCGAGCCACTCGCCGTTCTGCGCGACGGTCAGGCCGCGGACGCCGGGGCCGAGGTCGGCGCGGTAGACGACGCGCGGCGGCCACGGCTCGACCCGCACCATCAGCGTGCGCGGGTCGCCGCCGGGGTGCGCGAGCCAGACGGCGCCGAGGACCTCGTCGTAGACGGCGGCGGCCGGGCCGGCCCATTCGTCGTCGCGTGCGGTCTGCGCATCCCTCGCGTACCTGGTGAACGAGCCGTCGCGGGTCAGCACCAGCAGGGACCGGCGCCGGTTCTGCCACGCCGCGCACACGGGCTCGGCGGGCAGCGCGGCCTGCTTGCGCCACGTCCCGTCCCAGGTCAGGAGGGAGCCGCCGGTACACGCGGCGACCCGCCCGCCCGCCGCGCCAACCTGCCGGGTGTCGTCCGGGAGCGGGATCGCGTCACCGGACTCGGCACCCTGCGCGGTCCATCGGATCGGGACGACGGCGTCGCCTCCGGTTGCGAGGAACTCACCGGGCGCGTTGCCGGGGACCACCGACCGTGCGCCCTCCGGACCGTCCGCCTCGTGCACCCGGGGCGGCGTCTCGTCCAGGTCGGCGGCCTTCACGGCGCCTCCGGGCCCGATCCAGGCCGCCACCCGGGCGTCGATGTCGAGGGTCAGTCGCCGGTCATCCATGGCTCGCCCCCGCCGGGGTGCGCTGGAGGTCGGTGTAGGTCTGGAGGTTCGGCCCGATCCACACCTTCTGCGGCGGGCACGGCCGCACGCCGTCCTGGATGCGGATCAGCGGGCAGTGCGCGCCCTGGCAGGACGGCCGGAAGAAGCACGACCGGCACCCCTCGTCGTGGGTTTCGTCGTTGTCCGTCCAAAGCCGCATCAGGTCGTCGTTGAGCTTCAGCTCGCCCTCGGGCGTGAGCCTGCCGACCATGTTCTTGGCGTCGCGCAGCGCGACCGTGCACTTGCCGATCACACCGTTCGGGCGGATGAGGAACGACCACGGGTTGGCGGCGTAGCAGACGCTGCCGCCCGGCCGGAGCGTGCGCAGGTCGCCGCCGGCCAGCGCGTGGCCGTGCGCCCGCAGGTTCAGGTCGAGCTTGGCCAGCTCCGCGTCGCGTCCGGAGCACGCCTCGATGTCCTCGTCCTGCGGCCCGCCCCACCGGCCGACCGGCCGGAAGATCACCGCGAACCGGGGGTCCCCGGCGGCGATGTCGCCGAGCTCGGCCACCAGTTCCGGGACGCTGCCGACGTTGGCGGGGGAGAAGTTGGTGCGCAGCAGCGCCTCGAAGTCCAGGCCGCCCGCGGCCATCGCGCGGATGTTGGCCATGATGTCGTCGAACGTGGAGCCGCCGCCCATCAGCGGACGGCTGCCGTCGTGGGCGTGCTTCGGGCCGTCCAGGGTGATCTGGAACCGCCGGATGCCCAGCTCGACGCAGCGCGCCGCGACGTCCTCGGTGAGCAGGTAGCCGTTGGTGGTCATCCCGGCCTGGTAGTCGACGCCGGTCTCGGCGGCGAACGAGGTGAAGTACTCGCTCAGCTCCTCGATCACGTCGAAGGCGACCAGCGGCTCGCCGCCGAACCAGGAGACCGACAGCGACCGCAGGCCGTGCCGCTCCTGCCGGTGCCGGACCAGCCGGCGCACGCCCTCGCGCACGCCCGACAGCATGCGTCCGAGCGAGAAGTCCTCGTAGCAGTAGGTGCAGCGGAAGTTGCAGGCCTCGGTCGGCATCAGGATGAGCTCCAGCCGGTCGGTCCGGGTGGTCCGGCCGTCCCTGAGCTCCCTGGCCTCCGCGTCCTCGTCGTGGTCCTCCTCGACCAGGAAGCCGCGCCGGGCGAGGCCCGGGACGAGGTCGGAGTCCGCGTCCGCGGTGATCCGGGCGTTGCGGTTGTGCAGCAGGTCGTGCACCCGTCCGGCGACGGGCTCGCGCACGTAGAAGACGCTGCCGCGCATCGAGTTGTACAGAACCGAACCGCCCGCCGAGTGCGGCGTCATCACCGTGAAGCGCGAGGGCCGGTAGACCTTCGGGTCGCCCATCCCATTCCTTTCGCCATGCGAACTCGGCGTCCGCGGTGGTTCACTGGAGACAGGCGGGTGCGGCAGCTGGAATGCCGCACCCGCCCTTCTGTCACGCACTTCGCGCTGTCGCCGGACCGGTGCGCGGTCCCCGTGAACGGACCGTTTCGAGCTCGGGGCCCCGTGGACGGATCACGTCCGCACGGCCGCGGTCCCTGGTGCTCGTGGTGCGGGTCCGCGCGGCGCCGGCGACCGACCCTGAGGTCAGCAGCCGAAGTCGATGCTCGAAACCTCGTCGGTCTCCGGCGTCTCCACCACGATCTCCTCGAAAGCCTCCATGAGTCACACCTCCTTCAGCCGTCTCGGGGGCCTGAGTGCGAACCCGACGACCGGGACCGTTCCGGTGTCTTTCCGTCCGGGCGATCCGGCTTCCGAATAACGCACGAGAAGGACGCTATTGGCTCGATTGGACGGAAAAGTCAGCCTCTATGCGGAAATAGCGGTACTCCGCCCCGCGTCGCCCGCGTACTCCGAAAGAAGTACGCCGCCCCGTCCCCGTGCGGCCCGCACCCCTCCCGACCAGCCCGTCCACCGTCCCCGGGTTCCACGCGCCTCCCCGGCGGCGGCGCAGCACGAAGCGGACGGAGGTCAAGCGCGCAGCAGCGCGACGAAGTGTCGGTGCCGGAGGGCTCGGCCCCGCCGGCGGGTCTCGCGGAGACTCAGTTCAGCGCCGCAACCGAGGTGCCGTAGCCCGTCGGTGCTGGGCCCTCGTGCGTACTCAGCCCTCTGGGGCGACGTGAGCCGACTGCTGCATGAGAGCGCTCGGCACGAGCTCCACGGCGGCGCCGACGGCTTCCCCAGGCGTCCTCGCCTGCGCCAGGACCGGGCCGTCCCACCATTCCCTGACGGTGTACTCACCCTCCCCGACGGGCGAGTCCACCGAGACGAAACCCGGTGTGTCGAAGGGAAGGTCGGGAGCGGTGGCGAAACCCAGTGCCCAGTGGCTGGTGTAGGGGAAGAACCGCCGCAGCGCTGGTTCGGCATAAACCGCCTCGACGAGAGCCCGGAATTCGGGCCACTCGGCCTTACGGGCCTCCTCGAGCATCCATCGCCACTCCGACTCGATGACGTCGGCGGCGTTGCCGTCGGGTACCTCGAAGCGCCCGGTCAGGACGTCGAAGGGTGCGGCCCGGCCGATCTGGTCGAGTCCGGTGCCCTCGGCCCAGCCCAGCGCGGCCTCGGCCACCTCGTTCAGATCCGACGTGAATCCGAGGAGCAGGACGCCGTTGTTCGCCGAGCCTGAGACCGACCATCCGCGCTTGGAAGGCCAGGCCGCCAGGTGCATGGCCTCGCGGTGGGGGAGGACGCTGGCGACTGTGGCATGAAGGAGCGGATCGGCGGGGGCGGCTTCCGCGGCGAGGGACGAACCTTGCTCGGCGGCGGCTGCGTTGAGCGCCGCGGCCATGCTGCCGTGCGTGGCGACGTCCGGATACAGGACGGCTGGATCCGGATTCTGGTCCACGGGGCTCCGATCGGATTGCCGCGCGGGGACCTTCATGGTCCTGGAGGCCATTCAGGCGCGCGGGCGGATTCTGGCACATTACCGCCGCCACCAGGATCGGTCGAGCGGGCCTGATGTGCGGAAGTGCGATGGGATGCGGGAAGTAGACCCGTATCGTGGATTCCGTGACGACAGTGGTTTGTGTGCCTCAATGGCAAGGGTCGGGGCTGGGGGATTCGCCGCGGCTGTCGGCGGGTGCCCGGCGGACCGCCGAGGTGGTCGCGGCCGACTCCCGGGTCACCGTGCCGGTGCTCGACACGGGCGGCAAGCCCGACGCCGGAGTCCGCTCACTCGACGTCCTCGTGGAGAACCTCCGCAGGACGCGGGAGGCTCTGGCGGGCATCGACGACGTCGTGCTCACCGCCGGCGGCGACTGCGGGGTGGACCTGGCGCCGATCGCCGCCGCCCGCGCCCGGCACGGCGACCGGCTCACGGTCCTGTGGATCGACGCGCACCCCGACCTGTACACGCCGCGGACGCTGCGGTCGGGGTCCTTCCACGGGATGGTGCTGCGCACCCTGCTCGGCGACGGCCCGGCGCCCCTCCTGCCGGACGAGCCCCTGACCCCCGAGCAGGTGGTCATCGCGGGGGAGCGGGCGGGAGACACGACGGAGCACGAGTACCTCCGGAGCGCCGGGATCCGGCGCCACGGTGTTGACGACTTCGAGGCGGCGTTCGAGGATCTCGCCGGTCCCGTCTACGTCCACATCGATCTCGACGTCCTCGAACCCACGCAGTTCGGCTCGCTCGGCTACCGCGAACCGGACGGGGTGGCGCCGGACCGCCTGATCGGCCTCGTCTCCGGCCTGCGCGACGTCGTCGGAGCGGCCATCACGGAGCACATGCCGACCGGTGAGCCCGGCGATGACGACGATGCCGAAGTGATCCGCCGACTGGCCGCCGCGCTTCCCCTCTGAGAGAGCGCAGCCTGTGTGATCTGACCGGCCGGGCCTCGCTTCCGCTATGACGCCCGGGACTCGATGGCGCGCAGGACGTGCGCCGCGCCGTCCTCCGCCGCGATCTCTTTGGCGACCGCCTGGGCGCGTTCGCGGTAGGAGTCGCGCGACACCGCGTCCTTGATCGCGGACGCGAGCCGTTCGGCGTCCAGCCGGCGGAACGGCACCGGCTCCGGCCCCGCCCCGAGCGCCGCCACGCGCTTCGCCCAGAAGGGCTGGTCGGCCGACAGCGGAACCCCGACCGACGGAACGCCTGCCCGCAGCCCCGCCGCCGTCGTCCCCGCGCCGCAGGCGTGCACGACCGCGGCCATACGGGGGAACAGCCAGTCGTGCGGTACCTCGCCGACCGCCAGGACGTCCTTCGACCCCTCGTCCGCAGCCAGCCCCGACCAGCCCGCCTGCACGACGCCCCGGACCTCCGCATTCCGCAGCGCCTCCGTCACCACCGCCCCGTACCGCTCCTGGTCGCCGGCCGTCAGGCTGCCGAAGCCGACGAACACGGGCGGCGGACCGTCGTCCAGGAACTGCGACAGCGCCTCGGGCGGACGCCAGTCCGGCGAGGGCTCGGGCCACCAGTACCCGGCGACCTCCCGCCCGCGCGGCCAGTCGGCGGGACGCGGCACGACCGTTGGGCTGAACCCGTACTCGACGGGCCAGCCCTGCTCGTCCAGCCGCCGGAAGAACCGCGCGGGCGTGACCGGCGGCAGATCCAGGCGCTCGCGCAGCCCTTTGACCACCGACCGGAACGGCGCCTGCCCGAGGACCCGCATCGACCGCGCCGCCGCCCGATTGCCCCACCCCCCGAGCGACCGGGTGGTCATGACGGCGGGCGGGAACTCGCGGGTCGGATCCATCGGCTGCAGGTAGACGCCCATGCTCGGGATCCGCAGACCCTCCGCGACATGGATGCCGAGCCACCCCATCGTCGACACCAGCATGAACTCCGCCCCCTGGGCCGCGGCGACGATCGCGTCAGCCATAACGGCCCAGTGCCGGGCGTAGATCCGCGTCTGCCGCACCACCATCGCGGGCGACGAGGCCAGCGACCTGCGCCCTTCCTCGGTGCTCAGTTCCGCCTTCATATCCATAGGCAGCGCCGCGAACCCGAGCCCCCGCACCCGCACGAACTCCTCACAGGGCCCATGCGCGGCAATGGTGACCTCATGCCCCGCCTCCCGCAGCCGAGCCCCAAGCCCAGTGAACGGAGCGACATCCCCACTAGTCCCAACCGCGACAACCAATATCCGCACCGCACCCACCCGCCTGCGACCACACCGACGTATGGCGCGGATCGTCTCATCACACCGCCGAACCCGTATCCCTCCCACGGGGGAAGTTCAGCCCCCGACCGCTCCGCCCATCACCGCGCCACCTAACGGCCATGCCGAACATGAGCACTCAAGGCCAACAGGGCGGCCTGCGCCTCGCGAGAGATGCCGCTGGCTCGCGGGGGCCTCCGCCTCGCAAGGTTCCGAGCCCAGTGCGAGCTGCGCATCCTCCGAACGACGGTCCGGAGTTCCTCCTTTGCCGCGCCTGCCCTCAGAAGGAAGATCGGCCTCGAGAAGGAAAGACTTGTCTCAAGGCCGATCTCGCGCGGATGAGCTCAATGGTCGGCTGCGCGGATCTCGCGGAGGAAGTGATGCCATACGTCTCTGCTGAACTTCAGGGTCGGGCCGTCCCCGTGATGCATGGTGTCGCGGACTCCGATCGTGCCGTCGGCAGCCCGTCCGACCTCGACACAATGGCCGTCCGGGTTGCTGTGGCTGGATTTGCGCCAGCCGGAGTACTGCTCGGTCATGTTCACGATCCTGTCTGATCGGCCAGCTGTTCAGCTACCCCTTCGAGGAAGGCGATGCTGCCTTCTGAGGGCAGGGCAGCCTCGCGTAGGCGGTCGTACATCCCGGTATACCTCTCGACCTCGCGACGCTGGTTGAGAACGAGGTCGGTGGTCACGGTGTCGACTACTGCGAGAGGCGGGTCGCCAGGTTCGGCAAAGTTGTAGAGGTAGAAGGAGGATTGGGGGAGGAAGCCTCCAGGGATGCGGGCGTTGTGCATCAGCACGCGAACCGTGATCCGCTCTTGCTCAGAAGCCAGGCCGACCATGTGTCGGAGCTGGGCGGCCATAGTCGCAGGGGGGACTGCAAGCCTGTGAATTACGGACTCGTCGAGCACGGTCTCGTAGAAGGGACCATCTGGCCGTAGAAGTTCGCGCTGTCGGTTCACGCGTGCTTCGGTCATGCGTTCAGGCTGGTAGTCGGGCGTTCCCTGACTCTCGTCGAGTTTGATGAGAGCCTCAATGAACGGGCGGCACTGCAGGGCACCGGGGATCGCGGTCTGGTCGTAGCTGCGGACGGTGCTGGCGTTGTATTCGAGGTCGGCCGCGAGCTTCTGGCGAGGGCCCATGGACATGCCGTACCGGTCCCACCACCCCTTCTGGGCGGCCTCGCGAGCGAGCTGGAGGAGCCGGTCGTACTGGCTGCCGGTGATTTCGAGAGCGTCGAGCATGTTCATGATCTCGGCCAGGTCTGGGCGGATCTGGGCGTTCTCCAGGCGGGTGATCTTCGTCCGCGAGTGAAAGACGAGGCGGGCAAGGTCATCTGTCGTGAGGCCGCGGCTTTCCCGGAGTTTGCGGATCTCACCCGCCAGCCGGCGGCGGCGGACGTAGGGGCTCGGCATGGCCGTCCTCCCGATATCGCGTAGGACACGGTCCGTACTGATCGCTAACTCACTGCAATCGAACGATGCCCGGCAATATTAAAGTCACGCCCCGACAAAATCCGGCCACGTCGACGCGAGGCCAAAATCCGCACGTGCAGAACTTGAGCGGTGCGACCATCGCCAATTCGGTTCAGGGCGGTTACGTCCCGATGTGAACCACCCGTACCAAGTTCGTCGGAATTACGGGGAGTTAGTCCACGAGTCGAGCCACCTCCCATGATCCTTCCGACGGCCGTCCGGACGGAACGCGCGGTGAGGCCAGCGCGGCATCGGCTGTCCCCACGCTCACAACGATTAACCCCCGCCATGAATGGGACGAGGGCATACGAGTGGCTAGCCAGCCAGACTTCTCAGGGTTTACGAGGAGGCAGAAGTGGGGGCGTCGGCACGCCGCGCCGCGAGCCACTGCTCGGTATAGGCGGTGACTTCTTCGATGAACTGCTCCAGCCCGGCCCGGTCGAGGTCCATTTCGGCGATGAGGTAGAGCAGGATGAATACCTCGGCGTAGAGCGCAGCTCTCAAATCGTCTGCTCCGCCGATGTGAAGTGTTGGTGCGCCGACGGCGGCACGAACCATGTCCTCGGCTACGGCAACGTTAATCAACCCTGCGTCCTCTTGGGCCTTGACCCGCACTTCGGCCACGAGTTGGACTATCTCGTTGACCGTGTAAGCTGGCGAAAATTTTCGACGTACCGCAACACAGAATGCCCCGTAGAGCAGCGACATGTGGCCGGCCGCCGTCTTGTTGTTCGCCTGGATCTTGTCCTTCAGGGGAACCCACGCCTCCGGCCCTTCCAGTAGGAAGGACCGCAGCGCCAGTATGTTCTCCTCCGTAATCTGTATCTCTAGGGAATTTGTCAACTGCGTTATTCCTCGTCGGCCATTGCTCTGGCTTTCGTTATGAATGAGGCTAGCTCCGCATCGTTCAGATCTGCATCAGCAATCAAGCCTGCGAGCAGGAACAGCTCGGTTGTATAGACGGCCCTGTCGTCGATGTCGGCGATAGACCCTTCGCCAAGAACAGCCAGCAGCAGTCGCTCTGCGATGTGTGCGTCAACTTTCTCTGTGGCCTCTGGTGTCCTTCCCCGGAGAGAAGCCACGAACTCAATTATCTGAGACTCGACAGTCTTCGGGTCACACTTGCCGAAGCGGCGATTTGTTGCGAGAAAGAAGGCTGCGGCAACCAGCACCGGATAATCTGCCTGAACGCTCTCCTTGTTGAGCTCTCGCAATAGCCTCAAGTGATCATCTGTTCGGCCCGCAAGTTGTGCATGCAAGGTGGCGGCCATATTATCAGTTATTGGCACGCTCTGCTCCTGTCATTTGGACTCGGATCTTACGTATTCCGACGCGACCGAGGCGTGCGACCTCGTAGACTATTATTCCCGTCCCGAGTATTCCTATAGCCGCATTGGCGGCCTGGATGCTTTCGTGATGTGGCTTAACTTCGATGGCGGGCTTGCTCACTGCAGTGCCGGTCGGTCGATCCCATTTGAGTAGTTTGCCTATGTCTTTGGCGAGTTTCTCTGTAGTGTCGGCTACATCATCCGATGTTCGGATGAAATCGCGTCCCTTCTGCTTCCAGCGAGCAAGGGCCTCCGTATCTTCGTCATTTGCTTCTCGATTTTCTGGATCGTCCTCGGGGCCGCGGAGTTCGCCGCGGCCCGGTTCGCCGCCTCTGGCGCCGACCGGGTCGAGGTCTTCTCTGGTCGGGAGTCCTGTCGGTTCTGTGGTCTCCGGTTCGTTTGGTGCTAGTTCGCTGCCGGATTCGTCGGTCTGCTGGCGACCGTATCGGGGTTCGACGTGTACTTGGCCTTGGCTGTCGGTGTATATCTCGGAAATGATGGGATTGGGACGGACCTCCGGATTTTTCTCATTGGCTTCTTTCGGGTCCGACTCGTTGCCGTCGCCCTCGGCATTTGTACCATGGCCGTCGCCCTGGTCACCCTGGGGTTCTGGAGTCTCGGCGTTCTCGCCGGTTCTTTCGGGTGGGGGCACTGACTGGTCGTCGGGTTTCTGGCCGCCTAGGTTGCCGTCGTCGGGCGGCTCGGTGATCCCATCTCCGGTCTTTGGTGCGTCTGAGGTGCCTTCTTTTGGCCCGAGAGGCTCCTTGCCGTTGTCCTCGACCTGCTCTACGTGAGGCTCGGGAGGTTGACCGGTCTCTGAGCCCGGTTGTGGCCCGTTCTGCTGGTCCGGAGGTTGGCCCTCGGCGGGTGGTGTGCGGTCTGCCAGTGGTTCGGGTGGCTGGCTGCTGCCGTCTTCGGACTTGTGGGAGTCCTGCAGGGGGAGGGGCTCGTGCTCTGGGGCCTGCGCGTGTCCGGTTTCTGGTGCCCGGGGGTCCCCGTCGTCCTCGGGGGTGGAGGGTGGAGATTGGTCGCTGGGTGGGTCGCCGCCACCGTTGTCGCCGAGTAGTGCCTCGGGGGCCGGGGGTTGTGCTTCTGGCCCGGATTCCGGCCCTCCTGCGTTCTCGTTTTGCAGTGGGACGGCGTTGTCGCCGCGTTCGCTGTCGGGCGGCTGTGCGGTGTTGTCGGGGGGCTGGGCGTCTTGGAACTTGGCTCGTAGTTCTTCTGCGTGTTGCTGTTGTGCTTCGCGGGTGCGGGCGATGTGTTCCAGGCGGGAAGGCGGCTGCGGGGGTGATTGGGGCGCGTCGGTCTTGTCGCCGGCAGAACTGGCGTTGTCCTGGGGGCGGTCCTTGTTGTCGAGGTCGCCCTGGCTCGCCGTCTCACCGGTCTCGGATCGGTCGGTCTTGGCCTCGCGGTCGTCGTTGCCGCGCTCACCCTCGTCTTGGCGGGGGTCCTCGGGCTTGGCTTGGCCGGACTTCTCCGCGTGGGGGCTGCCGTTGCCGGTCTGTGCCGGGTCGGCGTTGTCGTCGTCAGGCTTTTCGGTCGGCTTGGAGCCGGTGTCGGTCTCGGGGTCTTTCTTGTCCTCCGGCTTGGCTTCGGTCGGAGGGGCGCCGGGGGGCTGTTGCTTGTCGCGGGGTGGGCCGCTGGTGGAGTCGTTGGTCTGCGGGGCGCGGTCGGCGGGTTGCCCGTTGCCGGCTTCGGGGCGGTCGGGAAACTTCCAGCCTGCTGCTCTGAGGCTGTCCATGCGGGGCGTCTTGCCGTCGGCTCCGGGGTGGTCGTGCGGTGACGTGCTCCCGGTGTCGGGCGGGGTGGGCTTGTCGGTGGTCTCGGGGCCTTTGCCCGGCCCACCGGGGGGATTGTCCACGCCCACGCTCGCAGCCCTTTCACTGGGGGGAGGCGGGCCGGTTCCAGGGCATTGGTCGGGCAGCCCGCCAGGCGGAGCCCTTGACGCGCGGGGCTGACATCAGGGCAAAGCCGTGCCCTATGTAATCGCGCACGTGCGAACTTTGCACGTTCCTGATGGCGGGGCCGTGGTGTCTGCGCTCGTTTCAACTTCCATCACTGCTACATGGCCGTGGGCTCGTTCCCATTCGCATGCGGAACAATACGAACGACGGCGTAGACGCCCTATTTCGATAGATGCGGCCATGCATCGACCGCAGGAGCGTGCGGTGCGGGGGAGTGGGAGCTGCTGGGCCTGCCCACGCACGAATCATTCGTCCCGACTCTTGATCCTTGCGACGGCTTCATTGGTGAGTCGGTAGAGGCGGCCGGGGCGTCCGCCGCTGATGGAGGTCTCTGTCGGCAGAAGGTCCTCGCCGAGGGAAGCCAGTGCGTCGTCGAGGTCGGCCGTCGAGCCGATGTTCTTGATCTTCGCCAGCAGGTCCGAACGGGAGACCGGTGCCGGATGCGCTGCGAGGAGGGCGCCGAGCACCCTGTGTCTGATCTGGGGGTCGGCGTTCTCCGGACGGGGCGTCCGTCCGCCTCGTCCGACGGGCGGGCGTGCGGCGGTCGACATGATGTGCTCGACGGAGGCGATCACATAGGTCGTGAAGGCCTCCGCGCTCCGCAGGTGCCGCGGAGCGATCGTCCCGCATCGGTCGGCCAACGCGTACACGGCGGCGATGCGCTTCGTGTAAGGGACGGCGCGTCCCGCGAAGGACTCGATGAGCTCCGATCCCGTGGAGAGCCCGGTCAGGCGGTCGTAGAGTTCGTCCTTCCAGTAGGCGCGCGCGGCGTCGTCGAAGTCGAGCAGGTCGGTAGCCCTCGCGTACTCGATCGCGGCGCGCAACTCGGCGGCCAACCCCTCCATGGACGCCTCCGGCATCTGGTCCGCGAGGGGGAGCGACTGGCAACGCTGAACGTACAGGGGCAGGAACCGGTTGAACGTTCCGCCCGCCACGTCGGACGCCGAGAGGTTCGCGCGGAACTCGTCCGGGGTCACATGGCCGACGATCGCGACATGCGCCTTCGGGACGGTCGCGCAGTCCGCCTTCTTCTTCACGATGACGGAGAGGGTGTTGCCCTGCCACGCCGTGCGGAGGTTCTGGCCGAGCGCGTCGTCGATGCGCGAGCGCCGCATCACCTTCGCCCACTCCTCCTCGACCATGAGGGCGGGGAAGCCGGGGAGGAGGCCGGGGTCCTCGTCGCCGCCCTCGACCCATCCGGCCTCGCGGGCCATGGCTTCCAGCTTGCCGACGAATCCCGCGCCGGAGGAGGGGGAGCCGTAGAGGATGTGGCGATCGGTGAAGTCGCCGGAGACACGTTCGAAGATCTCCATCGCGGCACCCGTGGCGGTGCCCTTGCGGCCGAGCGCGGTCCGGCCGATCAGCATCGTCCATATGACCAGCGGGTGCCTGGACGAGCCGATCCGGATGTGCGGGCGGTGACCGATCGCCGCGGAGAACGCCGATAGAAGTGTGGCCAGGACCCCCACGGGGTCGCCCTCGGTGTAGGGGTGCAGTGCGGCGACGACCTGGCCGGGCAGGCCGGTGAACATGTCCTGGGTCGGCAACGGTCCTGGCCGTTCGAGCCGGTACCAGTGGTCGGCAGTGCCCCGTCGGCCGTCATCGGCGCGTGGTTCTCTGACTCCGGACACCCTTCGGCTCTCCGGGGTCCGGTCGGAGGGCTCGCTCTGGGCAGGCGGCTCTGCCGGGCCGACCTTGTCTCGGACGGGCCTCAACGGTTCCCCACCCACCGCGGGGCGGCCCAGGGAGCGCCGGTATCGCGCGTCGACGAACCTCTCGTGCGACGGGCTCGCGTTCAGGAACATGACCTTGGCCCACCCGGGCGCCGGGCGGTCGGCGTGGACGCGGGCCAGCAGCGCGGCAGGTCCCCGGCCCGTCTCTACGGTCGCCGCGACCCAGCGCCGGAAGGCGGCCTCGCCGTCCGGCGTGCTGAGCACCGGGTCCGCGCCCCACGGGCCCTCGTCCTCGTCGTCGAGGAACGAGAAGCCCGCGGAGCTTACTTTCTTTCCGGTCTGTGTCATCCGCTCATTCCAGAATGAAGTCGAGTTCCGCCGCGACCTCCTCGAACGCGGCCAGCACCGCCCGCGAGAACCGGTTCTCGTAAGGCTCGCCGCGCAGGATGCGGGGAACCGCCTCCTCGAAGATGTCGGTCATGAGGATCTGCGCCCGCCGGAATGTCGAGCCCTTGCCGTGCTCCTCGTAGGCGCGCGTCCAATCCGGCCGGGGATCCTCCGTGATCCGCCGGTCGACCAGTTTCGCGAGCCGTCTCGTGAGGGCGCTGGAGATGTCTCCGATGATGACTTCTTGTTCATCGGTGTCCGGCTCGGCCCCGGTCCACCGGGCCGGTTTCTGGAGCATGCGGTAGACCGCGTACTCCAGTTGCGTCCGGAGGCTCGCCGCGGGACGCAGGTCCTTGTACTCGTCGGTGTGGCCTTCGGACAACCGCCGGGTCAGCGCCTTGATGGTGGACCAGTGCTTCTTCGGAACCTCGTCGGACTCGGGGGAGAGCCCGAGGGCGCCGCGCCAGCGGATGTGGAAGGCCCGGACCGCCTCGGTGACCGCGTCCGTCAGTTGCCCGCTTTTGTAGACGGGGCGCGCCGGCCCCGTTTCGAACTCGACCGCCTCCTCGGTGAGCGCTTCGAGGAGCCCGTTGAGCTGCCGTATCGTGCGCCGGGCCGCTTTCGGCCTGACCGGATCGATCCGCTCCGGGTCGAGGACCCCGTCGATCCCTCCGACGAAGAATCGCGCCTCGTCCAGGCGGCGGCGCAAAATCCGCTCGGCCAGTCCGAGTTCCTCACGGATATCGCTCAGCACGTTCTCGGCCGATCCGAGGACGTGCCGTTCGCGGTCGGAGAACGAGCCGAGGTTGTCGCCCTTGACGAGATCGAAGTGGGTGAACAGGAAGAACAGCTTCTCGCCGTTGCCCGTGGCGGCAGCCGTCCGCATCACCGCCACCGGCGCGGCCTGCATCGGCTGCTGGGCGTTGTCGACGAGCACGATGGCGTCGACCTCGTCCAGGCGCTTGCGGAGGGGAGTGGAGACCTCGGCGACGGAACCGGGCGTGTGCCCCAGCCCCTCCCCGTCGATCAGGACGAGCCGCGCCTCGCGCTCGGCCCAGAGCGGACGGAACGGTCCCGCCGTCCTGATGCCGTTCACCAGCGGCGTCAGGAGCCGGCCGAAGAACGCGGCCTGGTTGCTGGAGAACCTGGTGATGCCGCGGAGGAACTCGGCGCGGTCGGCGCACTCCCAGGACCAGGAGACCGGCCACCCGGCCGGGTCGCGCCGCAGGTCGCCCTCCGCCAGTACCGCGAACCTGTCCTCGACGGCGCGGAGGAACGCGTCGACGATCCGCGCGCAGACGTCGGAGTGTCGGACGCGCCGTTCGAGTTCGTCCTCGATGTACTCCTCAAGGGGCCGGTCGTCCTGCCCGGTCTCGGCGGCCGCGTGGATGTCGGCCAGCTCGGTCGTCACGATGTGCTTGATGGCGCGTACCGCTTCGTGGACGAGCGCCGTCGTCCCGGGGTCGGTCGTGCGTGCTGCCGGTCTGGCCGCCGGAGCGTCGTCGAACTCGTCGTCGAGGTCCTCGTCGTCCAGGTCATCGTCGAGGTCCGGTTCACTGGCGGGGAGGGCGGCGCGTCCGAGCAGGTAGCTGAAGCGGTAGCGCTGGCTCACGTGGTCGAGCAGCCTGTTCTGGATCACCTCCTGGGAGCGGCCCTCGAACGCCGCCCGCGCGGCCTCCCAGACGTTGTCGCGCAGGTGGTCGGCGATCTCGTCGCGTCCGGCGAAGGTGACGGCCGCGCGGAACGGCCCCTCGGCCGTGAGGACGATCTCGGTGTCGGCCACGGTCGTCTTCGCAGTCGAGGTGGACGGGAACCGCTCGGTCTCCGGGTCCGTGCCGAGCAGCTGCCGGACGACCGTCGTCTTCCCCGCGCCCGTGGTGCCCAGCAGGAGCACGTGCTGGTAGCCGCCCTCGGCATCCCCCGGGAGCGGCAGCAGTTCGTCCCGCAGCGCGAGGGCATCCCCGCGTTCGCCCGGTGTGAGCTCGGCGCCGGCCGTGGCACGTTCGGCGAGCTGCCATTGAGCCTCCACCGCGTCCGCCAGGTCGGAGGGCATCCGCCAGTGGCCGACGACGTGAGGGGCGGGCACGGGCTCGGCCAGGGGGACCGCGTCCGCCAGCCTCCAGTGGATGAGCCGCTTGTCAGCCCAGGGCCCGCAAGCGCACGACGACTCCTCGCACACGTCCGCCAGCCGTGCAACGGCGACGATCATGTTCCGCTCTCCGCACAGGGCATCGAGGCTTTCCGGCGAGCGTCCGGTCAGCCGGCTGGTCAACCGCCTCAGATCGTCGTCCATATAAGAGCCCGCGCAGATCGCGATCCAGCCGCGCTCTTCCGTGGCGCTCTGACGGCTGTAGACGGTCTGGTGGCCCTGGGCGATAGCCCACGCGGCCGGCTGAGGGACGGTCAAGGCCCAGGAGAGTTCCGACAATTCACATCCTTTGATCGGGGTCCCGGTACGGGACCAAAGAATGCCTGTGGCACGTGGGACGCCAGGGCCGTGTGACCGGTTGCCCAGCGGCCGGCGGATCCAGGGGAAACGCGGGGTATGAGCCTGGGCGCGGAGTCAGCGGTTGCCGAGGGGAACGGTGACGCCGTTGGACCACATCGAGTCGTGCAGTTCGATGGCCTTGAGTTTCGTGCCCGGGGGAACGTCGTAGATGAGCTTCCCCTTGACCGTGTTTCCGGGGTTGATCTGCTGGAGGAAGGACTTGGAGTCCTCTTCCGTCCACAGTGACGCCTCGGGGTCGGCATCGAACTCGCGGCCCTTGGCGTCGATGAGCGTCTGGTTGTGGTTGGTGAACGTCCGGGCCTTGTCCCCGATGTTCTCGACGGTCACGGAGATGACGACGAACTGGCCCTGGGCGGTGTCGCCGAAGTACTGGTCGCCGACCTTCTTCACACCCTTCTTCACCTTGGTGACGGTGAAGGCGAACTTCCCGTCGCGGTACTCACGGCCGACCCCGTCCGTGACCTTCTTCGCGCCGGGCGCCTTCTTCCCGGGCTGCTTCGACCTCGGCTGCTTCGTCCCCGACGGCTTCGTCGCGGCGGCCCTGGACGGGGACTCCGCCGAGGGTGACGTCTCGGACGAACTGGCCACGACCGCGACACAGGACCCCATCAGGAAGAGTCCCGCGACGGCGCCGAAGATCGCGTAGAGGCATCCCTTCCCGCGCTTCTTGGGCGCCAAGGCCGGCGGGACCTGCTGGGGGCCGTAGGGCTGGTGAGGGTTCATGTCCTTCTCCTGGAAGTTCGGGCGGCGAGGCCGCTGGGTCGTCCTGCCTCACGCCTCTGACCCCGGGCCGGGGAAGCGGGTTGGACAGACACAGCCAACCACATGTAGTGCTGTGAATCCAATCAACCTAAGTTTTCCCGTACTTTCACGGATTCAAGGGCAGAGGAACCTGGGGAGACGTGAATCAGATCAACCGGCGAGGGAGGCGCTAGGGTGAGGGCATCCTGCATTTCGGCTGGAGGTAGCGCTGGTGCCCAACGATGCGACCGTGACCGCGGCGGACATCGCCCGCCTGGCCGCGGTCGGCCGCGCCGCCGTGAGCAACTGGCGCCGCCGCCACGATGACTTCCCCCAACCCGTCGGCGGGACGGCGGTCAGCCCGACGTTCTCCCTCGCCGAGGTCGAGGACTGGCTCCGCGCTCAAGGGAAGCTGGCCGACTCGCCCATCCGGGAGCGCGTCTGGCAGACCCTTCGCTCGGCGGCGTCCGACGGCACGGATCTCGCGGACGTCCTCGCCTTCGCCGGCTCCTTCCTCCTCTTCCTGCAGGCCGACCCGCGCCACTGGGAGGAGCTGCCGGACGAATCGGACGAGCAGATCGAGCGCGTCCTCCGCGACGTGGTCCGCGGGCCGACCGACGTGATGCCGACGGCCGCCGCCCCGATCGCCCGCGCACTGGCGCAGCTCGTCGGTGAACTAGGCGTCGCGGAGACGTACGAGTTCCTGCGCACCCGCTACATGGAGCACCACAGCCGCCGCGTCTATGTGACGCCGGAGCCGGTCGTGCGGCTGATGCTCGATCTCGGCGGCCCCGCACGCACGGTCCTCGACCCCGCCTGCGGCACGGGCACGTTCCTGAAGGCGGCCGGCGAGACGTTCAAGAACGTCGAACGGCTGCTCGGCCAGGAGATCGACGCCACGACCGCGCGCATGACCGAGACGCAGCTCGCGCTGCGCGGCGCACCCGCCGAGGTGTGCCCCGGTGACTCGCTGCTCGCCGACGCCTTTCCCGGCAGGACGGTCGACATGGTCGTCTGCAATCCGCCCTTCAACGACCGGGGGTGGGGCTATGAGCAGCTGACGGGCGACCCGCGCTGGGAGTACGGGCTTCCGCCGCGCATGGAATCGGAGCTGGCCTGGCTCCAGCACGGTCTCGCCCATGTCGGCCCCGGAGGGCACGTCGTCCTGCTCATGCCTCCTGCCGTGGCGAGCCGCCGTTCCGGGCGCCGCGTCCGTGCAGAACTGCTCCGGCGGGGGACGCTCCGCGCCGTCATCGGCCTGCCGCCCGGCGCGGTGCCGAACATGGCCGTC
Source organism: Spirillospora sp. NPDC049024 (assembly GCF_040649235.1). Classification (NCBI taxonomy): domain Bacteria; kingdom Bacillati; phylum Actinomycetota; class Actinomycetes; order Streptosporangiales; family Thermomonosporaceae; genus Spirillospora; species Spirillospora sp. NPDC049024. The sequence goes on along the minus strand of NZ_JBEZFD010000015.1, from coordinate 170,138 downwards.
GCGTTGACCGTGTGGGTTCTGCGCTGCCCGGCCCCTGGCGACACCCTCCCGGACGATGTTCTCATGGTCGATACCTCGGCCGACCCAGAGAACTTCCAGAAGACGGCCCTGGACGCCTGGCGCCGCTACGCGAAGGGCAAGCCCCTTGAGGGGGACGCAAGTTCCGTCGTCCGAATCATCGACCTGCTGGACGACGAGGTCGACCTGACTCCCGCCCGCTACCTTCCAGCGCGGAGCGCGCCCACGGCGGAAGGCTCGTTCGTCGCGGCCCTCGAACGCCTGGACGAGCAGGCCGTTGAACTACCGCGAGCCATCGCCGAACTGTCGTCGCTGACGCAGGGCCGTGCGCGCGCCGACCTCCCCATGACCACGATCGGTGAACTGGCCAAGGCGGGTGTGCTCCAGATACTGCGCCCCCCCGCCAAAGTACGGATGGACGAAGGAAACGTGTCCGTCCTGACCCTCGACGATGTCGCCCGGGGGCAGGGGCCCACCGGAACCGCCGCACCCGACCCCGACCACGTCGAGGTGGCCCCCGGCGACGTCGTCGTGTCGCTGTCCGGCCGCCATCCCGTGGCCCGTGTCATCACTGAGGAAGGCCCGGTGCTGGGCCCCGGTCTGGCGCTCGTGCGCGCCGAGCCGTCCCGCACCGACCCCGAGTTCGTCGCCGGCTGGCTTCGGCTCGGCGCGCAGGACGCCCGGCTGCGCAGCTCCACCTCGTCCGCCCGCTTCGACGTCCGCCGCGCCCGCCTGCCCCGCCTCACCCGGGACGAGCAGGCCGAATTCGGGCACGCGTTCCGCAAGCTCGCCGACCTTGAACGTGCACTCCGCGAGACGTCCGGTGCGGGCGCCGACGTCCTGCGCCTCGGACTCGAGGGGCTGGGCACGGGGACGCTCCGCCCGGCCGAGTGACGCCGGTACCCTGGCGGCCCCTGAGGAGGTGGGAATTGCGGCGGGGCGACCTCTTCGGAGAGCGCGAGCGCTACGAGCTCGACCAGCCGGTCGGGCGCGGCGGCATGGGGGAGGTGTGGCGCGCCTACGACCGGTTCCTCGACCGGCGCCTGGCCGTCAAGTTCACCCGCGTCTCGGACGAGTCGCTCGTCGGGCGGTTCGAGCAGGAGGCCCGCAGCACCGCCTGGTTCGAGCATCCGGGCGTCCCGACCGTGCACGACTTCGGAAGCCACGACGGCTGGTTCTACCTGGTGATGCAGTACGTCGAGGGCACGACCGTCGACCATGTCCTCGGAGCTGAGGAGAGGCTGTCCGTTTCGTGGGCTGCGCTGATAGCCGCCCAGGTGTGCGCGGTGCTCCACGTCGCGCATCGCCGGCCGTTGGTGCATCGCGACCTCAAGCCCAGCAATCTGATGCTGTGCCCAGACGGCTCGGTGAAGGTGCTCGATTTCGGCGCCGCTGTGGGGCTCGGCCCAGGCGACGTGCGCCGAACCACCACCGGCCTCGGCGCTCCACACACCCCGGGCTATACGGCCATGGAGCAGGTGTACGGCAGCCCGGGCCCGCAGAGCGATCTGTACTCCCTCGGCTGCGTCCTCTACGAGATGCTCACCGGCCGTAAGGTTTTCCCAGGTGACACGGCCTATGAAATACTGCGCCGCCACGAGGACGAGGACCCGACCCCGCCACGGGTCCTGCGTCCGGAGGTCCCTCCTGGGCTGGACGCACTCGTCCTGCAACTCCTTGCGAAACAACCCGGCGACCGCCCGGCCAACGCCGCCGAGACGTACCACCGTCTCCTGGAATTCGTCTCGTCCCTGGAACCGATCCCAGGAATCGTCGACACGATCGCTCCGCGACACCTGTATGCCGCCGCTGTCACCCGCATCCGGATTTCAGGCAGCGCACCTGCACCTCGCACAGAGGAAAGGGGAAAGCTTCCTGCGCGCGACGACGTCGTCAAAGCGCGCGCGGAAGCAGGTGAGCTGGCCAGGGCAGGACGCTACACCCAGGCGGCCGAGCTCCTCTCCGACCTCACCGAGCCCGCCCGCCTCGTCTTGGGCGACGACGACCCCGAATACGTCGGGCTCCGCCAGGACCTGGCCGATGTCCTCTTCCGAGGCGGTGACTACCGTCGGGCCGTCGACGCCTACCGCGCCGCCGCCGTGGTGCTTTCCGAGTTCCATGGGCCGGACGACCCGTCCGTCCTGAACTGCCGCGAACAAGAGGCCGTCGGACAAGCCCACCTCGGAGCCACCGACACGGCCCTCACCCACCTGGAAGAACTGCTCCGCGACCTCCTGCCCGACGGCTCGGCGGCTCTGCGCGTCCGCGAGCACATAGCCCGCCTCAAACTCGCCGCAGGCCGCACGGACGAGGGCCGCCAGGAACTCGCCGACCTCCTCGCCGACATCACGGACCAGTATGGCGACGACCATCCGCAGGCCGCCTGCCTGCGGATCCTTCTCGACGACCTCAGCCAGGCAGGAACGGGCTAGGCGGCCCCGCATACGACACATACAGGTGGTCCCGCGCCCGCGTAGACGCCACGAAGAGCAGGCACCGCTCCTTCTGGACGTCCTGCGCGTGCGCCTTCGGGTCCTCGTCCTCCGGCGTGACGGCCTTCGACGAGGGCAACGCGCCCGCGTCGGCCCCGATGACGGCGATGCACCGGAACTCCAGGCCCTTCATCTTGTGCATCGACCCCACCTGGACACCCGGCGTCTTACTGGGGACCTGGTAAGCGGTGATGCCCGCCTCCTTCAGCCGCCTGGCGGCCTTCCGCGCCACCCACACGTACCGGGCCGCGACACCGATCGCGCTCGGCTCGACCCCGGCGTCCAGCCAGGCCTGCACCTGCTCGACGAGCCCGTCCAACTCCGCGTCCATGTCCGGATACGCCTTCACCACGGGCCGCTGCCCATGCATCGGCGAGCGGTATCCGTCCAGGGTGTCGGCCGAATCGTCGAGCCCCTGCGCCGGCGCGACGCCCAGCAGGGGCACCGACCAGGCCAGGATCTCCTGCGTGGTCCGGTAGTTCAGCTTCAGCTTGGTGCTGCGGCCCCGCACCTGGATCCCGAGACTCGCCAGCGACACGTGGCTGTCGTAGATGCGCTGGTGCGGGTCCCCGACGATGAACAGATCGTCCGGACCGACCGCGACGAGCCGCCGCAGCAGCCGCCACTGCGCCGTGTGGATGTCCTGCGCCTCATCGACGATCACGTGGTCGTACTCGGGTCCGTCGACCAGCTCCGCCGCCTCGTTGGCGAGCTGCGGGAACGTCGACTTCCCCTCAGCCGCCAACCCGTCCACCACGTGCCGGACCGCGCGCCACACCACCACTCGCTGCGCCTTCCCCAGCGGAACGCCGCGACCCCTCCTGACGCAGGCCTGGTAGTCCTCCTCTGACTCCAGGTTCTGCGCGAGGATGATCTGTTCCCATTCGCGGCTCAGGAACGTCGGAGAGAACGGCGTCCCTTCGGCCGCGTCCTCCCAGAGGGAGTCCAGTTCCTCGGGCCGGGGAATGACGGGCTTGCGATGCCGCCCGACGATCCCGTACGCCACCGCGTCGACGTTCTTCACGTGGATCCGCTCGCGGACCTCCTGGTCGTCCACGAGCAGGGCGAGCTGCTTCTCCAGCGCCTCGGCCAGGTTCCGGGTGAACGTCGTCAGCAGAACCCGTCCGCCCTTGGATGCGAGGAACTTCGCCCGGTGAAGCGCAGTGACCGTCTTCCCCGTCCCGGCTCCGCCTGTCACCTGGGCAGGCCCGCTGTAGGAGGGGCGAAGAGCGACCCGGCTCTGCACCGGGTGCAGGAAGATGCGCCAGGTGTCGAATGGATGCGCGAGGATGTCCCGCAATTCCTCCGGCCCGTTGACGAAGACGACCTGCCCGGGCGTCCGCCGCATGGCCGTGACCAGGTCATCCGGGTCGACCGCCGCGGGCTTCTCGTCCACCGGAAGGTACTTCGCGACCTCTTCCCACGCCTGCTGGACGCTCATGCCGTCCGCGAGTGCCAGCAACGCGGTGTACTGCGGTGCGGGCAGGAACTTCTCCAAGGCCTGCAAATGCGAGTCCTCGGTCAGCAGCCGGACGAGCGGGATCAGCTCCTTGTCGATCCCCAGCCGCAGCAGGTCCTTCTCGAAGACGTGCCCCAGCAGGCGGAACACCGTGCCCTCCGCCGCCTTCTCCAACGCCGGAGAGATCTCGTCCAGCGCGGCCTGGTCACGGACCTCCAGCACCCCGATCGCCTGGTTGACCGAGAACTTCCTGCTCGTGGCCCAGGCGATCGCATCGTCATGCGGCAGGACGGCGAGCAGGCAGTACACGTCCCCTTGCTCGGGCGCCAGCACCACTCCACGCCAGAACTGCCCGATGCGGATCGTCCGGATGCGCGGGTCCTTGGCGTTGTTCAACTTCTCCAGGTGAAGCCCGGCGTGCGTGTGCTCGGCGAACTTCGCGATCGCGGCTTCCACGCCCTTGCGCACCTTCGGCTCCAACTTCGCGTACTGCGGCATGAACGAACCCGCAATAGCAAGCTGAGCCACCCCGCACCGCCCCTTCGACCAACGCCAAGCCGGGCCCACATCCTAGGAGCCGCCAGATCACTTGATTGAACCCCGGACGATCGGCGTCCGCCTCCGGACAACCACGGGACTCCCCGTAAACCTTGTGCAAGCCGCCTTCGTCGTCACGGCACCACCGAACCACCCGCCATCACACCCGACCGCAGCAGCCGACCTGCCCACCCAAACACGACGGTTGCGACATCGCGTCCCACCGCGACCACCTCGCCACCTCGGCAGGCACTCGAAGTCACGCCGCGGATGAGCACTCGCCACGATCGCCGGCATCCGGCGATCCGGGTCGCACAGGACGTGGATCAAGGCCTCGAGGCCCGGCGGCCGCACCAAGATCGGCCGCTCGCGCAGTCGAGAGAGAGTCGCGGGCGTCGATCGTGGCGAGTAGGCCCCGGGCGAGACGCGGCACACCCGCTCTCCGGCCCGGCATGGATTCTTGGTCTTCGGCCCCGGCTTGGGAGTCCGAGAACTCCGCGTCCAGCCAGAACCAACTGCGCACTTGACCAGACGTCCGCCCCGGGGCATGAACGGTCAGGGTCGGGCCGGTTTCGTTGTGCTTGGTGTCGCGGACGCCGATCGTGCCATCGGCGGCGCGGTCAGCTTCGATGCATCTGCCGTTCGGTTCGCTGTGGCGCGATTTGCGCCAGCCGGGGAAGCTCTTGGTCATGTCCTCGATCCTGACTGCCCGGCGAGCCTGTTGGCTACCTGATCGAGGCGCCATCACCACTTGCTACTGACTGCGCGGGATGTTCAGGTCAGTTCTCTCTGGCGAGCATGCGCGCGTGCCCGACGATCGCAATCAGTTCGCTCGGCGGGAGCGCCTCGGTCAGCCTGGCGGCCTCCCGGTAGGTGTGTTCACTCTTCCTGTCCGTGCCCTTACCGACTCTGACGAGTTCCTTCCTGGTCACCTCCCATTCCTGCCACTCCGCTCGGAGGAACACCTCCAGCGTGTCGTGAAACACCGCATACCTGCTCGTCACGGTTGTTTTAGGCCAGTCCACGGGCGTTGCCCCGAGAAGTTCGAGCAGGCGGCGATTCGTCCGGACACACTGTTCGGCTTTGTTCTTCAGATGGACGCCATCCTTGTCCTTCTGTTCAGGGCGTTGCGTGGCGAGGTGGGCGTCCCCGTCAAAGACCATGAAGGTGGGAATGCCCAACTCGGTGAGGATGACGTAGGGCAGGGGAAGGTTCTGCTTCCCTTCCACTTGGACAACCATGATGCCGTGCTTGTTCAACGGGTCGTCGCGCAGGCCACAGCCTTCCAGCGTGCCCTTGTCGCTGACCCCCTCCACAAGGATCACGGCCCGGGCGAACATGGCTTCCGGCATGTCCGTCAGGTACGCGTTTGCAATCTTGGCCGCAAGCTTCGCGTCGTCGGTGGATTCGCGGTCCCCCGGCCGTACGGGGGCGCCGAGCCGGCCCTGGACGGCGGCCCGCGTAGTCGAGTGCACGTGCGCTGTCGGTACGCCGTCCTCGATGGTGCGGGTTACCCGTCGGATCTGGTCGAATCCGTCCGTTTCCAGAAAGTACGGGCTGTGTGTCGCATAGGAGATCTGCATGCCCTGCTCGGCCTGTTCGGCCAGGGTGCGCAGAACCGAGGCGAACGTTCGAGCCTGCACGGGATGTTGGAACAGTTCCGGCTCCTCGATTGCCAGGAAAACCGTCCGGCTCGCCTCGCTCGCCTTCCGCTCTGCCAGCACCCGCAGGGCAGTAATCAACAGTGCCCGCTGGAAGCCGTGCCCTTGCTGGTCCACGCGCGTGCTGGCGGAGCCGTCCTCCACCGAGACCTGGAACACCGACTGCGGCACCCGCATCTCCGGAATGTGCGAGCTGACCCGAAGGGTACGTCCCCGGGTCAGTTGCTCGACCTCACGCGTCAACTCCGCCGACAGGTCATCGAGTTGCGCATGGAAATGTTCACGATGGATCTGGCCCCGCCTGTCCTCGAACACCGCGTGCAGTTCGAGCAGGTCCTTTTCAGCCTGGGTGCGGTCGACAGCCTGGTCCAGGATCCTGCCGATGATCGAGCCTTTGACGTCGCGGCCCTCCTCAACCGCCCGCAGGTCCGCGCTGACGAACACGTAGTCGAACAGGCCGCTCATCTTGGCCTGTCCGGCGAACCCGAAGAAATGGCCGTCCGCCGCCAGTTCGGTCGCGACCAAGTCTTCCTCATGTGCGCGCTCCCAGGCGACCATCGCGTCCTCGGCCGCCGCGGCGCTCTGCGCGACCGGCAGTCCGAGATCAAGCCTCGCAGTCCGCAGGGCTCGATATCGCGCATTCCGTTCGCTGCGACTCTCCGGTCGCCGCACCTCCGCAAAACCGGGGTAGGCGAGAGTGCGTCCCGACAGCTTCGCCGTACCGTTCTCCCACCGCCGCCACAGCCGGACGGTCTCGGCGCCCCCGGCTGCGTACTTGCCGAGCGTGGCGCGGTCCAAATCCGTGAGGTCGCAGAATTCGACCTCGATGCTGATCTGGCTGGTCTCCGCGCCCGCCCACACGTCGTCCTCGGTGAGGTCCTGAGCTGTCCCGTTGAAGAACCAGTCGAGGGCGCGCAGCACGGCCGACTTCCCGACCCCGTTGGGACCGATGAAGGTCGTTATGTCGTCGAAGCAGATGTCAACGTCACGCAGACACCGGTAGTTCTGGATCCTCACGCGTCGTATCCGCACCCCTAGATCTCATCGGTCACATCAGTCACGCCGCAACCGAAATTGCTCGACTGGCCGTAGTGCGCCGGTGGCCGGTGCACGAAACGACGGCGCACAGCGCCCCCCTTCCCGCGGCTTCACACGCCCTGGGTGGCTTGGTCGAGAGAAGGGGTCAGTTGGTCGACTTGACCGGGAGGTGCGGGCCTAGGTAGCCGATGTAGATCCTCCCCGTGTTCTTGACGTCGTCGAAGTAGTGCATCCGGGGTGCGCTCATCCCGGCGCCCCCGCCGAGCCGGACATGCGCCCACATGTAGACCTTGCCGGACGGGTCCACCTCCCTCGGCACGGGCAGCAACCGTCGGCGGCTCATCTTCGCATTCCCCTTCACGGTTTCCGACTCGTCGGCACCGATCTTGCCGGGACTGATGGCGCGCGCACCTGAAGGCGGCTGCTTGCACCAGGCGAGGAAACCTCCGTTGAAGCGGCCCTCGGCGCTGGCCTCCGCGTAGCCGTCCATGGCGAGCAGGGCCTGCCAGGCGGTCTGCGCCCATGACGAGGCGCTCGGCATCGTGTCCAGGTCCAATGGATGGTCGATGTCGCCGGTGAATTCGATGCGTGCCAGGTCCTCGATACGGTCCACGACTTCAGCGAAGGAGTTGGGAAGGATCGTCTGTTCGTCTGACTGGGCATAGGCGTCCGATCCACGTCCTGCTTGCACCAGTCGCCGCTGCAGCGTACGGACCAGATCCTCGAGGTACTCGGCGCGCTGGTTGGTGGCGTCGAACTCGACGCTGAGCGCGGCCAACTCCTCATTGCGCTGGGCGAGGCGCTGCTCGGTCTGCTCGGCCTCCGCAACCAGTTCCAGCGCCGCGTCGAGGTTGCCCTTGATCCGACCGACTTCCTTTGACAGCGCCTCCGCGGCCTCCTGTACACCCGGGGCCGGTACATCGCCGGCTCTTCCCGCGCTGGGCCGCTCGGCGAGAAGAGCCCGGCTCAGGCCGGTGAGAGGACGGGGGAGCAGTGCCTCCGCGCTCAGCCTCCGCGGAAGTCCGGAGAGCAGGGCTCCTGACCGTGTGGGGCTGTCCTCGATACGGGAGGCGGACAGCACCCTGTGACGGAGCGCGTCTTGATCGCTCGCCGGATCGACGTCGGGAAGGTACGTGCGCACAGCTCCGCCCCATACCCCGTGCGACTTGCCGACTTCGGCGATGAACTGGTCCGTGGCGGGCGGATCGAGCAGGTACAGGCTCGCGAGTCCAGCGGCGTTTCTCGTTGTCCCGTCGATGACCTTGCGCCAGTCTTCGAAGTCACGCCGCGGATGAGCACTCGCCACGATTGCTGGCATCCGGCGATCCGGGTCGCACAGGACGTGGATCAGGGCCTCGACGCCCGGCGGCCGCACCAAGATCGGCCGCTCGCGCAGTTCGGAGAGAGAGTCGCGGGCGTCGATCGTGGCGAGTAGGCCCCGAGCGAGACGCGGCACACCCGCTCTCCGGCCCGGCATGGATTCTTGGTCTTCGGCCCCGGCTTGGGAGTCCGAGAACTCCACGTCCAGCCAGAACCAGCTGCGCACTTGACCAGACGTCCGCCCCGGGGCATGAACGGTCAGGGTCGATACCCATGAGCCGTCGTTCTGGGGCTCGCGAAGTTGCCACCGCTTCGTCTGCGTGCCGTCCGCTGAGTTCCGGGCCAGGACGAGGAGCACCTCACCGGCAGAACCCACGCGAGCTCTTCCTTTGTCGAACGCCTCACGATCCAGTCCCTTCTGGCCGAGCCAGGAGCGCAGTTGTTGCTCCGCTGCGGGAAACGCCTCGTCTGCGGGCAGCTCGGTGTGAAAGACGGATCGATAACGTCCGGTGGCCACGTTCCCACATCCTTCGCTCTCAGCCTCATCGCTCATCAGAAACGGATGTGGGAGCGGCGCGGTGAGGTACCGAATGAAAATGCCCATGTTACGCCAGGTTCCTGGCGTATTAAGGCGGTCGTCGGGTGCCAACCCCGCGAGCACGCGCGAGCCGGGGTGCTCCGAAGCGCGTACATGCGGAGTTGGCCATGCGAGAGGAGCATCTTCTGAATTCATTGCCAAATAAGGTGAAGAGCTGATTCTCCGTGCTCAAGAGGGAGGAGACCGTTGACGATATACGTGTGGGTCAAGGGGTGACCCACTAGATTCGCAATGTTTACGTCCATCACGAGCCGAGGTGTTCTGATGTCCCCGACAATGCTCCCGGCAGCCCAGCCTGCGCTGCTGCGGTGGCGGCGCTTCTGGACGGGTGCCTCACAGAGGGCCGAACAGGGTGCGGGGGTCGGCGTCGAGGTCCAGTGCCGCCAGGGTGTCCAGCAACTGTCGTTCCTCGTACCGGAAGTGGGACTCCATGATCGCCGCGAGCCCGTCCAGGTGGGAGGACAGGACGTCCGGCGGGCCGACTGCCGACAGTGCGCGGTCGAACTGCGTCAGGAGGGAGGCGATCATCTTGTGGTCCTGCTGGAGCTTGGTGATCGCGGGACGCAGTTCGGGATGGCGTGCCGCAAGTTCGGGGAACAGTGCGGCGTCCTCGCTGAGGTGATGGCCGTCCAGTGCGGCGCAGAACCCTTTGCAGTACAGCAATAGGTCACTGCCCGCCGATGCGGCCTCGGCGCTGTCGCCGGCATCGAGTGCTCGGCGTGCGAGACGCAGGGCTTGGCGCAGCCGCTGGTGTACGGCCGTCAGTTCACGATTCCAGGCGATCAGCCTGTTCTGGTCCTCACTCACCGGTGCGGGCGCGGGGAGAGGGGCATGGTGACCACCTTCCAGATCCGGCGCCTCCATGCCTGACGCGGTCCGTCACCGGCACGCGACGCCGCCCCTCACCATATCGATCACCTGTCATCGCGGCGGCGACGCTTGGCGTGCGGGAAATGCCGCCGCCCTGCTGTGCTGCATGCGTGATGCCTTTCCCTTGGGGCCTCGGGTGAGAACCTCGCACATGCGGAGAGCGGACGTGAGACGCGTGCTTGTGCTGAATCCCCTGCGAGGGCCGGGTGAGCGCTGATTCTCCGTGCTCGGATAACGACTCAATGTGACGATGTGCCTGCGGACAAAGGAGAGATCCGCCTGATCCGCAACGCTGAAGTCCATCACGAGCCGAGGTGTTCCGATGTCCCCGACAATGCTCCCGGCGGCACAGCCGGCGCCGCTGCGGTGGCGGCGCTCCTTCCCGGGTGGGCTCGAGCAGGCCCGTGCCGTCCGGCGGTTCGTCGGCTGCCTGCTGGCGGGCTGCCCCTACTTGGACGACGTCCTACTTGCCGCCGACGAACTGGTCGTCAACGCGCTGCGGCACACCAAGTCCGGACAGGACGGCGGCTCGTTCACCGTCGAGATCGTCCAGGACGGTGGGCTGGTCGCGGTGTCGGTCGCCGACCAAGGCGGCCCCGGCGAACCCGTGGCGCTGGATGCAGGGGAGCTGGCCGAGTCTGGCCGGGGTCTGCGGACCATCTCGCTCACGGCCGCGAGTTGGGGATGGCACGGCAACAGCGAGGGCCGCACGGTCACCGCCGTGTTCGCGGGGGAGTGGGCCGCGTGACCGAGCCCGCCTCCTGGACGCACGACCAGGTCCACCAGCGTGTCCATGCCGCGATGACCGCCGCGATGCGCGCCGACCCCCACTCCATCGACGCCGCCCTCGTCCAGACCGGAGGCCTTGACCGCTCCAGCCGGGAGTTCGTCGCCCAGGCGCGCCGTCTCGTGCTGGCCTGCACCGCCGCACTGACCTGCGTGCTGTCGGCGCACCGCCCCGGCGAGGGGGCACACGGCGAACTGGTCTGCCGTGGCTGCGGGACGCGCGAGTGCCGTACGTTGCGCGGCCTCGCGCACGTCCTCGCCGCCTACAGCGTCCGCCCGGCATTGGTCGACCGGGCCGAGGCCTGGCGCCGCGCGGACGCCTATTTCTGGCGTGACGGCGGCCCCGTCCCGCTGACCATCGAAGACTTCCCGGACGGCTTCGTCGCCCGCGCCGCCGAGGACCCCGGCGACGACCCAACCCCGCTACTGGTCATCGACCGCCACACGGGCGCACTGAGCCGCTGGCCCTCGATGCCCCTCGAACTCCTCGCCTGCGAATACACCCGCTGTCGCGCAGGACTGTAGAAGGGCCGTGACGATGCATCGGCGGCAGGCCGCATGCGCCATTCTTGTGGATGGGAGCGCTGCTGAGAGGAGTTGGCATGATGCCGCCGCGCTGTTTTCTCTGCGATCGGTCGCTTCGGGACGGGGATCCGGCCTCATCCTTCACGGCCGTCCGGTTCGGGATCAATGCGCAGGAGGAGGCGCTCGAACAGGAGCGGGATCGGGAGGGGTGGGTCGGCCATCCGTCCTGGGTGGCCTGGTTCTGTGATGAGCACACCGCGCTGGCCGAGGACCATTCGCATCTCCATTGGCGTGAGGCCTTCGAGTTGCTGCGACAGCATCGGAGGCCGTCCGGTCCGGTGAAGTGACCGTGGTCCGATCTGGGGTCGCTATGCCCGGCTGGTTGCTGCTGAGAGCGGTTCGCAGTGGGACGAAAGGGGCGGGTGCCATCGTGGGCGGGCCATGTGGTGTTGGCCCGGCATGGTGAAGGATCGGTCATGAGCGGTTGACCGTGCGATGCCGGAATTGGGTAATCGCCACAGGCCGCAGGACGCGCCATTCGGGTTGTTCCCCTGGTGCGGCAGGCTTGATGCTAGGGGAATGACCGCTGAGCCCCCCGCCACAGATCCCCAGCTTTGGGAACGGTTCATACAAGGTCTTCGGGAACTGGCCGAGACGCTCGTAAGCGAGTACGAGGCTGCGGATGGGCCGTGGGGCGGTGCGCCCCCCCATCTTGGCGGTTCATGTCCGTCGATGCACCAGATCGCTCGGCAGGCGGCGCTGCTCGCGGAGGCCGGTTCCGGTGACTTCCATCCAGCGGCCTTGGTGATAGCCGGGCACCGCTGCGATCTTCCCCATGGTGCCTGGACGAGGTTGATCGAGGGCTGCCAGATCTACCAGTTCTCTGATCAGGGCCGCCGAGCCGCCTGGGAGGCCAACATGCGGCTGTGGCTCGACATGCCGGAACCGGGAGCGCCCAGCGCCGAGCCCCGGCCGCCGCACGATGACAGACCCGTTGTGCCGGACAGCGGTCCGGATCCTTCTCAGCCTGCCTGGGGTGGCCCGATTCCTCAGTCGGCACCCGAGATCATTGAGCACGCCGTGCACGTCGGTACATATGTTGCTGCGGCAGCCGCCGGAGGGATCATCGGCAACAGAGCCGACGCGGCGACGAACGGCGCTGTGAGGAGGATGTTTCGCTCGCTGCGTGAACGCTTCGGCCGTGCGGCGCCGGTCACCGAGGAGAGGGCCTTCGAGCTGGCGCGGGCCGAAGTCGTCAGGACGGGGCACGCGGAGCACACGATCACTCTTCTCGGCATCGAGCGGGAGTCCGGCTGCTGGATCGTCCATGTCCGTGCGCTGCACGTGACCGGCGCAATGGATCGGATGCGGGTGAGGGTCCCTTTCGACGCCGCCGCCGCGCCGAGCGTCCTCGTCGTCGATCCCAGGATTCCCTGACCGCCGGCGGAGTCCGGTAGCCCGGGCATACCGCGAGAGAGGTCAGGTCGGGCGGTGGCCGGGGGCTCTCGGGGGCCATTCGGTCCGGTCGAACATCAGGTAGAGGCCGCCGAGCCATACGAGGTCGGGCTTCGGCACCACGCGGACCGAGACCGGGACGCCTCCGGTCCGGCGGGTCGGGAACTCGCCCGGCGGCGCGGAGCGGGACAGGTAGGCGAGGCCCTGCCGCAGGAAGGCGCGCGGCCCCGGATCGAGGTGGTCGGCCCATGGCGGCTCGGTCTCGCTGCGCAGCCAGGCGTAGCAGGCCATCGCGTAGCCGAATTCGCGCTCTGTCAGATACCCGAGCCGCGAGTAGCCGTCGTTGCGGGCCGCGTTCAGGGTGCGCTCGTCCAGATCGCCCAGGGGTTGAACGGAGAAGCCGCGGGTCGTCTCGCCGAATCTCAGTGCGGCGTTGGTGCTGAAGACGCCGAATCCGAAATATACGGTGAGGAGGTCGGTCAGCCGCTCGTGGTCCTTGCGCTCGGTGGTGATCCGCTCCTCGCCTAGGAGGCGGACATGGCACAGTTCGTGTGCGATCACGGCGATCAGGTAGGCGGCGTCGGACGCTTCCGTGACGTCCAGGCCGATGACGGCGCGGCCGTCCTTCACGTAGTAGTGCCCGACCGCGCGCTTGCCCTCCTGAGCCGCCGTGTCCTCGTCCGACCTGTCGAACAGCTCCACGGTGAGCTCGGACCGGTCGATCTCCATCAGCTCGCACGTCTTCGCGACCACGTCGTCGACCTGTTTCGGTGTGCCGGTGTAGCCGGCAGAGCGCAGATCCGACCGGGGGAGGACGATCGGCCGCGTCAGCGGGTCGCGGCCGAACTCCTCGACGAACCAGGTGATCGACGCCTCGATCCACGCCTGGTGCGCGACGCCGACCGGGCACTCGGTGCTGACCGCCGGAGACCAGGGCGGGGGCGTTTCGCGTTCCTTGTTCATAAGGCTTCCTGACGGTCGTCTTCACGCGGCTCCGTCCATACGGAGCCACCCTGAAAAGTGGCGGAGGACAGCGAGGTGGAACGGTGTTCCTCGCTCGGTTGATTCGGATACTCATCCGGGGGGCCGGGGTCGGCTGTGCCCAATTTTTACCACGCGCGCTGAGCCCATCGCCCACATTGGCCGTAAATGGCCTGGCGGATGTTATAGGAATGGCGTTGTTCGAAAGGCGGGCGACCGTATCTCGACTGTCCGTGCGGCTGACGTGCGAATCCTGCACGTGCGCGACACGAGCGCGCGAACCCCGCCCGCACCGACCCCTCCGGCCGGATCGCGGCTGCGGACGCGCGGACTGGCCTTTTCCGGCCGTGTGAGCCGTAGCCCTCGTCTCGATCATGAGGCTCTTGGACGATTGCAGCGTGGGGCCGTCTGGGCGCCCATCCGGCATTAATGATCACGTCTCCAATGCGGATAGTGGGGGAATGCATGGGTGAACTCGGGCTCGCTGAGACCATCGCCGCCCTCCGCGCCGAGCTGCTGGAGGCGCTGGAGGCCGGGAAGGACTCGGAGTTCGGTTTCGAGGTGGGCCAGATCCAGCTCGAGTTCCACGTGGGCGTCACGCGCCAGGGCGGGGCGTCCGGCAAGGCGAAATTCTGGGTCCTCGAACTGGGCGGCGACGGCTCCTACCGGCGGGAGGAGATCCAGCGCGTCACGGTCACCCTGGAGCCGCCGGTCGACGACGACGGCCGTCCGATCAAGGTGACCCGCGGCTTCCGCACGAAGCCCTGAGATGTCCGGACTCACGGCTCGCGCGGTCGAGATCCTGCGTCGCGGCCCGGCGGACGGGTGGCATGTGGGTCCGGCTACCTGGTCGGGCGGCGGTGGGTGCTGACGGCGGCGCACAACGTCGTGGACGCCGAGACCCTGCTCGTCCGGCAGGTGGACGGGACCGAGCATCCGGCCGAAGCGGTCGCGGTGGACGAGGCACGCGACCTCGCCATGCTCGCGGTGACCGGGGACTTCGCACCGGACGACCTGCCGCCGGTCAGGTTCGCCCGTGTCGACCGCTCACGGACGGGGGAGGTCGGCCCGTGCTGGGCGACCGACTTCCCCAGGTGGAAGGAGCGGAGGCTGGAGTCGGCCGACGTCCGCCGGCGCGACAGCGCTCAGCTGACAGGCGTCATCCCCACCGGGTCGAACCTGCGCACGAACCTGCTGGAACTGCGCGTCTCTTCCATGCCCCGTTCGGCCGGCGGGCGCGGCGTGAGCGAGTGGCAGGGGATGTCCGGGAGCGTGGTGCTCGCCCAGGATCACTCTGACGAGTTCGCCGTCGGCGTGGTGACAGAGCATCACGTCCCCGAGGGGGTGTCCGTGCTCACCGTCGCCCCACTCGACACCTGGGCCGACACGATGCGGGACACACCCTGGGGGCGGGAACTCGGGTTAGGCGAGATGGTTCGCCTCCCGCGCCCGCCGGGCCCCCGTCCGCCCTCCTCCGGGCATGTGAACCTACGCAGGTCGCTCCCGGACTTCACGGACCGGGACGAGGCGGTCGCGAAGGCGAGGGCGCTGCTCACCGAGCGGCTGACCGAGACGTGTCCGCTGGTCGTCCTGCACGGCATGGCCGGGGTCGGGAAGACCGAACTGGCCAACGAACTCGCCCACAGGCTCGCGTCCACCTTCACCCATGCGCGCATCCGCGTGGACGTTGCCGCGGCCGCCACCGCCGATGCCGCCATGGTGGAGGTTTTGGCCGCCTTCGGCTTGTCCGGCGACAGGCTGCCGCGCGATCCCGGGCAGCGCCGGCGCGAGTTCCAGAAGCGGTTGGGGCAGGGCCCCAGCCTGCTGCTGCTCGACAACGTCTCCGAGGCGCGGCAGGCCGCCCCGCTCCTGCCCGAGACGCCCGGGACGGCCGTGATCGTGACCAGCCGGACCACGCTGGCCTCGCTGGACGGCGCCGACCGGCTCAGGCTCGAGCCCCTGCCCGACCCCGAGGGGCTCCGGCTGTTCGAACGGATCGTCGGCGCCGACGTGGTGGAACGCGACCGCACGTCCGTCCGGGAAATCGTCGTACTGCTCGCCGGACTCCCCTTGGCCATTCGCATCGCCGCCGCGCACCTCGTGATGAGGCGCACGTCTCCGGCGCGCTATCTGTCCCGGCTCCAGGACGAGAACAGGCGTATTTCCCGCCTTCAAGGTGAAGATAGGGGAGTGCGCAGCAGTTTCGAACTCAGCTACCGTTCGCTGCGGCCGGAAACGGCGAGGCTGTTTCGCCGTCTCGGCGTTCTGGCGGGCCGCGATTTCACCGCCGAACTGGTCGCGCGCACCGGTGACGTGGACGACGAGGACGCCGAGCGCATGCTCGGAGAACTCACGGACCGGCATCTGGTCGAGGTCGCCGGAGAGGACCGCTACCGCCTCCACGACCTGCTCCGGCTCTATGCCAGGGAACGCATGGAGGCCGAGGAGTCCGACTCCGCGCGGCAGGAGGCGTTCCGGCGCTCCTTGGACTGGTACGGGGACGTCCTGCACGAATGGATGTCGCGGCCCGGCGCCCACGAGCAGCCTCCGGCCGACGCGATCGCCTGGTTCGCGGACGAGTCCCTGAACGTGCAGGCGAGCCTTCGGGCCGCAGCGGAAGCGGGCGAGGACCGGCTCGTCGTCCGGATCGCGGAGTCGCTCTACGGCCTGTTCTTCTACCGGGCGCACTGGGAGGGGATGGAGGCGGTCAGGCCCTTGCCGTCCAGTCGGCGCGGCGCGTGGGCGACGCTCCGGCCGAACTCGGCTCGCTGATACACCTGGCCGAGGCGCGCCGGCTCCTCGGGCGCGGGACGGAGGCGCCGCCGCTCTACGAACGTGCGCTGGAGGTCGTCCGCACCATGGACGACCCGGGCAAGGAGGCGTGGGTCCTCACCCACTTCGGAGACTTCCAGTGCGACCTCGACCAGGCCGAGCAGGCCCTCGACCGCTACGCCGAGGCGCAGGCGATCTACCGGAGCCGGGACGACGCGGCGGGCGAGATCTGGCTGGCCGCGCACGTCGCCGACGCGTATCGCCAACTCGACCGGCACGCGGACGCCGCCCGCGTCCTGGAGCAGGCGATGGCGCTCAGCGAGCGCCGGGGCGACCGCGACGAGGTCGTCTGGTGCGCCTGGCACCTGGCGCTGGCCTACGAGGGGCTCGGCCGCTTCGCCGACGCCGAGGCGGTGCTCCGGCCGGCGGTCGACTTCCACCGGGAGATCGAGAACAAGCCCGGTCTGGCCACCATGCTGTGCATCCTGGGCAGCGTCCACCGCCATGCCGGACGCCCGTCCGATGCCCGGCGGGCCTACTCCGAGGCGCTCGACCTCCTCATCGAAATCGACGCTCCCACGCGGGCCGCCGACGTGCGGCAGATCCTGGCGGAGATCCCCGAAGAGGACTGACACCGCTCGCGCCGCCGCCCTGCGGGAGAATTGCCGGGGTTCTTGTTATCTCTGGTGGTTTCGGAGGTCTCCAGAGGGATCGGCCGGTACTCGCTGGAGGACGAGGATGCGTGTGGGCACGGATGTGGAGGTGCTGGTCCGGGCGGCGCAGGACGGGGACGCCGACGCCCGGGAGCGGCTGGTCACGGAGCATCTGCCGCTGCTGTACAACGTGGTCGGCTGGGCGCTCGGCGGCCACGCCGACGTGGACGACGTCGTCCAGGAGTCGGTGCTGCGCGCTCTGGGCGGCCTCGGCGGGCTGCGGGAGCCGGCGCGGTTCCGGTCCTGGCTCGTGTCCATCGCCATGAACCAGGTGCGCCGCCGCTGGTCGTCCCAGCGCGGCAGGACGCCGGTGGACCCGGAGGCGATGGCCGGGCTGGCGGGCGCCGAGGACGACTTCGCCGGACTGGCCGTCCTGCGGCTGGAGCTCTCGGAGCAGCGCCGGGAGGTCGCCGAGGCGACGCGGTGGCTGGACCCGGACGAGCGCGAACTGCTCGCGCTGTGGTGGCTGGAGGCCTCGGGGCACCTCACCCGCAAGGAGCTGGCGGACGGACTCGGGCTGTCGGCCCCGCACGCCGCCGTCCGGGTGCAGCGGATGAAGAAGCAGCTCGCGACGTGCCGCGCCGTCGTCCGGGCGGTGAGCGGGCGGCGCTGCGACGCGCTCGGCCCCGTCCTCGACGGCTGGGACGGGCGGCCGTCCCCGCTCTGGCGCAAGCGGATCGCCAAGCACATCCGGGGATGCCGCTCATGCGCCGCCCGCGAACGCGACCTCGTCCCGCCCGAGGCTCTGCTGGCGGGACTGGTCATGGTGCCGATGCCCGCGGAGTCCCCGCTGCACGCCGTGCTGAGCGGTGCGAAGGCGTCGGCGGGCGCGGGGAAGGCCTCGCTCGTCCTCGGGAAGGGATCGGCCGCCTTGGCGGGGGCGGCCGCGGTCGGCGCCGTCGCGGCGGTCGTCTACTGGAGCCTGCCTAGCGAGCCTCCGCGCCGTGCGCCCGATCCCGCGGCCCCCGTCCAGCGGACGCCGTCGCGGACGCCGGAGCCCGCCCCCCAGACCGCGGCGGACAAGGACCGCGTCGCGCCGCATCCCACCCCGGCCACCGTCGAGCAGCGGGTCGTGAAGCTGGTCAACGCCGAAAGGGCCCGGGCGGGGTGCCGGCCGCTGCGCGTCTCGCCCGCCCTGCACCGGGCCGCGCAGCGGCACTCCGCGGACATGGCGTCCCGCCGCGTCCTCGACCACCAGGGCGCCGGCGGCGACGACCCCGGGCAGCGGATCACCGCCGCCGGGTTCCGCTGGAGCGCGTGGGCGGAGAACATCGCGCAGGGCCAGGCGACCCCGCCCGCCGTCGTGGACGGCTGGATGAACAGCGCGGGGCACCGGGCCAACATCCTGAACTGCGGGTTCACGATGGTCGGGATCGGGGTCGTGCAGGGCCCCGGCGGACCCTGGTGGACGCAGGTGTTCGCGACGCCTCGCTGACCGACACAGGAAGGGGACGTAGTGGACGGTGACGAGGAGTTCGTCTGGGACGAGTTCTGGACCAACATCGGGCCTGTGTGGCGACGCGTCCTCGGCGGCTCCGACACCGAGGACCCGCCGCCCGCCGAGCCGA
Source organism: Spirillospora sp. NPDC049024 (assembly GCF_040649235.1). Lineage (NCBI taxonomy): Bacteria > Bacillati > Actinomycetota > Actinomycetes > Streptosporangiales > Thermomonosporaceae > Spirillospora > Spirillospora sp. NPDC049024. The sequence goes on along the minus strand of NZ_JBEZFD010000015.1, from coordinate 151,345 downwards.
TCCTGCGCCGGCGCCGGCTCACCACCGACTACGAGTGGGTGGGGACGTTCGAGCCCGTCCGGTGGCTGACCTCCGTCACCGAGGCCCTGCTGTGGGACGAGAACGGCATGGACCTCGGACCGCTGGCCGGACGCTCCTGGGAGCTCCTCCAACTCGCCGGCCCCGCCTCGAACGTGGACTTGGGCCAGCTCAGCGGGACGCCCGTCCGCCGTCTCATCCTGTCGAACATCGACGTCGTAGACCTGGCCGACCTCCGCGGCATCGCGGGCCTGGAATCCTTCACACTTGCCCACGGCGACTTCGGACCGCTACCGCCGCTAGACGAGCTCACCGAACTCGTCCTGTACGCGGAGGGCGAGGTAGATCTCTCCACCGCCCGCAACCCCGGCCTCCGCGTAGTCCGCCACGACGCCATCTACCTCCCGCCCTTCGGCCCCGAAGAGGTAGGTGCCTAGGGGACGGCGGCGGGCGGTCAGTCGATGGTGCGTTTGGTCATTCCTTCGGCGTCTGGGTCGATGCCCCAGGTGAAGATGGTGTGGGGGTGGATGCGGATTATGTCGCCGCTGAAGTGGGAGCCTTCCGCAACCTTCTCTACGGCGGTCTCGGCGCGGCCGCGGATCTCGATGCCGCGCACGCGCCACGGGTCGACTGAGGCCAGGTCGTCGACGACGAAGGCGACCTGGTCGTTGTGGCGCAGGTTGCGGTACTTGCGGGACGCGGCGAGGTTCCAGCCGCGGATGTCGATCGTGCCGGTCTCGGCGTTGTAGGCGAACCCGACCGGGTTGTTCTGCGGGTCGCCCTTGGGGCCGACGGTGGCCAGGCGGCCGAGCCGCTGGGTGGACAGGTATTCGCGTTCGTCGTCGGTGAGGCTCATACCGTCCAGGCTGCAACCTCAACCATGGTCGAGGTCAAGTGAGGTGAGGACGTTCCGGAGGCGGGGCGACATCTCGTCCGGGAGCGCGTCGAGGGGGCACCAGCGGGCCTCCAGGATCTCGGCCGCGTCGAGGTCGAGGCGTCCGCCGACGACCCGGGCCTCGTAGTACGCCTCGACCCGGTGCCGGAAGCCGCTCGCGACGTGGAGCGGCGGCGCGGTGACCTCGACCTCCAGCGACGTCTCCTCCCGGACCTCGCGGGCGACCCCGTCTTCGAGCCGCTCGCCGGCGTTGACGTATCCGCCGGGCAGGCCCCAGGCGCGGTACGGGGGCCACAGCCGGTGGCGGAGCAGCAGGATCCGGCCCTGCTCGTCCCGCACGATCCCGCCCGCGTACACGAGGAACGTCCGGTGCCGGAACCGTGCGAGGTGCCACTGCGCGGGCCCGCTCAGCCGCCTCCACACCGGCGCGGCCACGGCCCCCAAGCGCGCCCGCGCGCCGAACCGGATCTTCATTTCCGCGATGCTAGTGCCTCGTCGGGCGACGTTGACCCTGTCATTGGTCCAGGTCCGGACGAGCGCAGCGGACGGGCATGGTCGTCGTCCTCGTGCCGAGCCGAACTCGGCTCAGGACTGCGTCATCGTAGGGGGTGAGCGGTCAATTACCGATCGGCGCGGCGAGGGCGGCTCGTCGCCGCCGGCGACGTACTGGACGGGATGATCGGATGTCGGATCGGCTGGAGGCGGGGGATCCCGAGCGGATCGGCGAGTTCTGGCTGTCGGGCCGGCTGGGCGCCGGCGGTCAGGGCGTCGTGTACGACGCCTACGGGCCGGACGGCGCCCGGGTGGCGGTCAAGGTGCTGCACGGGGCCCAGGAGTCACCCCGGGAACTGGCGCGGATGGCCGCCGAGGCGCGTGCGGCGCAGCGGGTCGCCTCGTTCTGCACCGCCAAAATCCTGCAGGTGCGGCTGGAGCCGCCGCGGCCCTACATCGTCAGCGAGTACATCGACGGGCTGAGCCTGGCGGACACCGTCAACGGCGCGGGCGGTCGGCCGGGGCGCCGGTTCGCCGGGGACGATCTGTACCGCCTCGGGATCGGCATCGCCACCGCGCTGGCGGCGATCCATCAGGCCAAGGTGGTGCACCGCGACCTCAAGCCCGGCAACGTGATGCTGGGCCCCGACGGGCCCCGCCTGATCGACTTCGGTATCGCGCGGGTGCTGGACACCCACTCGGCCACGGAGGGCGGGTTCGCCGGGACGCTGCGGTACATGGCGCCGGAGGTGTACGCGGGGCAGCGTGCCGGGGCCGAGGCCGACGTGTTCGCCTGGGGAGCGATCATGGTGTTCGCGGCCACCGGCGAGCACGCCTTCAGGGGCGGCACGCTGCCCGAGATCGCCCACCGGATCCGCACCCACGACCCGGACCTGACCGCGCTGCCCGACATGCTGCGTCCGCTGGTGGAGGCGGCGCTGGCCAAGGACCCGCTGGCGCGCCCGCCGGCGCGGACGATCCTGGCGGCGCTCACCCGGGACCCGCACGAGGGTGCCGACGGTCTGGAGGACCTGGTCGCGGCCGGGGCCGCGCAGGCGGGGCTGCGGTCCCGGTGGGAGCCGGGCGATCCGGCGCTGGGGAAGGTCGCCGAGGACGCCTACGCCGCCCTGCCGCCGCGTGAGCAGAGCCTGGTCCCGGAGGTGTTCCTGCGGTGCGTGGTGCCCGGCGAGGACGGAAGCCTGGCCACCCGTCCCGTGGCGCTCGCGGAGCTGTCGGACCGGGGCGATCCCGCCGAGGCGCGGGCTCTCGAGCACGTGGTGCGGGCCTTCGAGCCGCTGCTGGCAGTGACCGGACACGGAGCGGGCGAGCAGGTCGTCATGGCGCGTCCGGCGGTGCTGCGGGCCTGGCCGCGGCTGCGGAGCTGGCTGGAGGACGAGCGCAAGGGGCTGGGGGCGCATCATCGCATCCGCCAGGCCGCCCGCACCTGGGACGACCACGGGCAGCGCCGCGGGGACGTGCTGACCGGCGCGCACCTGGACGAGGCCGTCCGCTGGGCCACCACCACGGATCGCCGCCTGTCCCTCAACCGGCTTGAGCGCGGCCTGCTGGACGCCAGCACCCGCGCCCAGACCACCCGCGGCCGCCGCATCCGCGCCGTCGCCGCTGTGCTGGCGGTGACCACGGTCGTGTCACTGACCGCCACCGGATGGGCGATCCGAGCACAGCGGACCAGCGCCGACCAACGCGACATCGCGGCCTCGCGGCAACTGGCCGCGCAGAGCCGGCAGTTCAGCACCACCGCCCCGGACAAGGCGGCCCTGCTGGCCGTCGCCGCCCACGGCATCCGTGAGACCCCCGAGAGCCGCACCGCGCTGCTGAACACCGTCGCCAACCCGGACCGCGGCGTCCTCAACGGATACCAGGGCGAGCCCCACGAACTCGCGGCCGACCGCGCCGGGCGGCTGCTCGCCATCGGCAACGAGGACGGCACGATCGGGCTCTGGGATGTGCGGAGACATCGCCAGGTCGGCGGCTTCTTCCGCTTGATCACACGGTCCAGTTCTGATTCGCCCATGTCGGTGGCGCTCAGCCCGGATGGCCGCACACTGGTCGGCGCCGCGACCGAACGGAGCGACGAAGCGGACGGCAGGGTGAAGGGGACGGTGCGGCTCTGGGATGTGCGCACCCGTCGGCTGCTGGGCGACCTGCCTGTACCGTCCCCGTCCCGTTCTGTGGTCTTCACCTCCGATGGGAGGAGTGCGGCCGTCGACAGCGGTGAGGGTGTCGCACTCTGGGACGTACGGACCCTGCACCGACGCACTCCCTTTGTGGGCGGCATCAGAAACACCTCCAAAGGCGCCTACTCCTTGATCAGCCCCGATGCCGCAGTCGTGGCCACTGGCCAGAAGACCTCGTCCGAACTGCAATTGTGGAATCTGGCCACCGGTCGGCGCACAACTTCCTTCCCCGTGAAAGGGAAGGCCGTAGCGCTGAGCCCCGGCGGGCGGACCGTGGTAACGGTGGAACCTGGGGCACTCGATGTCTTTAAGGTGCACTTCTGGGACGCCCAGACCGGCCGACCGCGAGGCGCGCCGATCACCTCGTCCGTTTCAGAAGTGGGACCGTTCAGCCCCGACGGACGGATCGTGTTCATCGGCAACCGCATGTGGGATGCCATCCGTGGCATACCCCTGAGTTCCCTCAGCGCCATCACACCGGACACCGGTGCGGCGACGGTCGTCACGTTCGCCGGTGCGCACACCGTGGTCTCCCTGAACACGAAGGCCTACCACAAGAACACAGTTCGGCTGTGGGATGTCACCGTGCGGCCCGATCACCGTTCCTTCAGCACTGTTGCGTCGCCCCTCCGCAACGGCTCCATCAGGCACGTCGAGCATGGATTCAGCCCGGACCGGCGAACGATGGTCACCTTTCCTGCCCTGATGGACGGGTCCGACGTCTTCCGGACCTGGGATGTCGCCACCGGGAGGCAGACGCAACCCCCCGTTCCCGCGCCGGTCGACTCACACGGACGGTTGGGCGGGCACCGGATCGTGGTCCGCCCCGATGGCCGGACCATCGTCATCGCCGACCCAGAAGCTCAGATCAAGCTCTGGGACCCGGCGGCTCGTCGCTGGTTCAGCCTCAACGGCGGCTCGAGTGGTCTTGTCGTCGCGATGGCCCTCAGCCGGGACGGGCGCTTCCTGGCCACTGGCAGAGGTCAGCCGGCAGACGAACGAAGCGATCAGCCCGCCGACGGCAAGGTGCAGTTGTGGGACCTTGAAAAGCGCACATTGATCGGGGGACCGCTGTTCTCCTCGGGGGAAGCGGTGACCGCTCTGGCCTTCAGCCGCGACGACAGGACCCTGGCCGCCGGTATCGGGCAGACCGTCCGGCTCTGGAACGTCTCCGACCGCAAGCCGCTGACCCCGCCGATCAGCGGGCTCACCAGTATGGTCAAAACCCTGGCCTTCGCCCCCGGCAACCGGACCCTCGCCATCGGCGGCTACAAGGCGACCACGCTGTGGGATGTCCGCGAACGGCATCAAATCGGCGCGCCTTTCACCGGACACAGCGGCATGGTGACCTCTCTCGCCTTCAGCCGCGATGGGAGAACCCTGGCCACCGGTGGCGACGACCATGTCGTCAGGCTCTGGGACGTCACCGGCCAGAGCCAGATCGGCGCGCCCCTCACCGGGCACGACGGCCAGGTCCTCTCCATGGCCTTCGCCCCGGACACGAGGACCCTGATCACCAGCGACGAGATAGCGACCGTGCGGCGGTGGAACATCGCCATGCCCGCCGACCCCGCGGCGACCGCCTGCTCCATCGCGGGGCGCACGCTCACCCGCGCCGAATGGGCCCAGTACGTGCCACCTGGCATCGGCTACCGCGACATCTGCCCATCACTGAGCCGACCGTGACGACGAGGCAGCCGCCGGGACGGGCACGCGAACCGGGAGACCGCAGGTGGCTGCGACGGCCCGTCGCCCGTAGCGGCGTTCTCGGTTCACGGGGTGGAGGCGGCCTCGGTGGCGAGGGAGCCCAGGAGGCGGAGCCGTTCGGCGGACGCTGACCCGGGTTCGGCGGTGTAGATCATGAGCATCAGGCCGGGTTCGGCGGTGATGGCGAGTTCCTCGTGGGCGAGGACGAGTTCGCCGACGTCGGGGTGGCGGAAGCGCTTGGTGCCGGCGCCGAGGATGCTCACGTCGTGGGCGCCCCACAGCCCGCGGAACGTCCGGCTGCGGGTGGAGAGCTCGCCCACGAGCTCTTGCAGGTCGCGGTCGTCGGGATCGCGTCCGGCCTCGGCGCGGATGATCGCCACGCTCATCCGCGCGAAGCGGTCCCAGTCGGGGTAGAAGTCGCGCGAGGCGGGGTCGAGGAACAGGAACCGCGCCAGGTTCGGGACGCGTCCGGCGCCGCCGATCAGGGGTGAGTAGAACGCCCGGCCGAGGGTGTTGACGGCCAGGACGTCCATCCTGGGGTTGCGGATGAAGGCGACGGCACCGGTGATCGCTTCCAGCGACCAGGCGAGGCCGGGGCCTATGGCGGCCGGTCCGGTCGCCCGGCGGCGCCGCCGCCCGGAGGCGGGGACGCCGTCGGCGGTGCGGGCCAGGTCGAACAGGTGCGCGCGTTCGGCGTCGTCGAGTCGCAGCGTGTCGGCGATCGCGTTCAGAACGGCGGCGGACGCGCCCCGGACGGCGCCTCGCTCGAGCCGCGAGTAGTACTCCACGCTCACGCCGGCGAGCATCGCGACCTCGCTGCGACGCAAGCCGGGCACGCGGCGGCCGCGCCCCGCGGGCAGCCCCGCCTGCGCGGGGGTGACCTTGGCGCGTCGGGACATGAGGAACTCGCGCACCTGGTGGCGGTTGTCCATGCATCGAGCGTACGGCGGGCCGGTGCCGCCGAGGGGTGCCCTGTCAGGGCACCTCACGCCAGGGACTCTCGCGCGCGCCTGCGCCGGTGTTCGCTGGAACGGCACGCCCCGGCGAACGAAGGAGCACCGACCATGCGTGGAGTCGTCATGCACGCCCCCGGCGATGTCCGGGTCGAGGAGCGCGCGGACCCGCGGATCCTGGAACCGACCGACGCGATCGTCCGCACGACGGCGACCTGCGTGTGCGGGACCGACATGTGGGCCTACCGCGGCGCGGACAAGATCGAGGGACCGCGGCCGATGGGGCACGAGTACGCCGGCGTCGTCGAGGAGGTCGGCGGCGCGGTGCGGAACATCGAGGTCGGCGACTTCGTCGTCGGTTCGTTCTTCGCCTCGGACAACACCTGTGAGATCTGCCGGGCCGGTTACCAGTCCCAGTGCGTCCACCGCGTGCCCATGGGGTCGATCGGCACTCAGGCCGAGTTCGTCCGGGTCCCACTGGCGGACGGCACGCTCGTGGCCACGCCGGGCGCGCCCGAAGCCGACCTGGTCCCTTCGCTGCTGGCCGCGTCCGACGTGCTGGGCACCGGCTGGTTCGCCGCCGGCGCCGCCGAGGCCGGCCCTGGCAAGACCGTCGCCGTGGTCGGCGACGGTGCCGTCGGCCTGCTGGCCGTCCTGGCCGCCGAGCAGCGAGGCGCCGAGCGGATCATCGCCTTCAGCCGCCACCGCGCCCGGCAGGCCCTGGCACGCCGGTTCGGCGCCACCGACATCGTCGAAGAACGCGGCGACGCGGGAGTGGCCAGGATCAAGGAGCTCACCGGCGGGTACGGCGCGCACTCGGTCATCGAAGCGGTCGGCACCCAGGAGTCCATGCGGCAGGCCATCGGCGCCACCCGTCCAGGCGGCCACGTCGGCCACGTCGGCGTCGCGCACGACGTCCAACTCGACGGGCGCGAGCTGTACTTCACCGGAGTGCACCTGCACGGCGGTCCCGCCCCCGTGCGCCGGTTCCTGCCCGAGCTGATCCGGCTCATCTGGGACCGGACCATCGACCCCGGCGCCGTCTTCGACGCCACCCTGCCCCTCGACCGGGCCGCCGAGGGCTACCAGGCCATGGACGAGCGCCGCGCCACCAAGGTGCTACTCACCGTCTGACCGGCCGAAGGAACCCCCAGGGAGAAATGATGTCCACCACCTCCACGCTGGTATTCGTTCACGGCTTTTGGCACGGCTCCTGGTGCTGGAGCGAAGTCATCCCCCGTGTGGTGGCCGCCGGTCGCCCGGCCGTTGCGGTGGACATGGCGGGGCACGGGCTGTACGCCCGCCGTCCTCGGTGGTTCACCGACCAGCCGTACACCCCCGAGGCGGTCGGTACGGAGGTCTCGCCCGTCGCGGACCTGAGCCTCGCCGATGCGGCCGAGTTGCTGACCTCTCAGATCAAGCGGATCGGCGGTGGGGAGCCGGTCACGGTGGTCGCCCATAGCGCGGCCGGCCCCGTACTGACGCGAGTGGCCCAGCAGACGCCAGAACTGGTCGCGCACGCGGCGTACCTTTCCGCGTACATGCCGGCTTCCGGCATGTCGGCTGCGGCCTACACGCGGATGCCCGAGGCCGCCGCTGACCAGGTCGCGCCGTTGCTGCGGGGCGACCCGGCCCGGACGGGCGCGCTGCGGCTGGACTTCGCCACGAACGACGCGGCCTACCGGCAGCGGCTTTACGAGGCGTTCTATGGAGACGTGGACCCGGTCCTCGCCGACGCCGCCACCGGTCTGCTGACGCCCGACGGTCCGATCGGCATCATGCTCGGTGCCACCACCCTGACCCGCGACGGCTGGGGATCGGTGCGGCGCACGTACCTCACCTGTGCGAGGGACGCGGCGATCGGGCCGGCCCTGCAGGCGAGGTTCGTCGCCGAGGCCGACGCGGCCTTCCCGGACAACCCGACCTCCGTCGTCGCGCTCGACGCCTCCCACTCGCCGTTCCTCTCGATACCCGGCGAGGTGGCCGACGTCGTCACCTCCCTTGGGTGAAGCTTTTCCGCCACCGCGACGTCGGTGCACTCACGCTGCGCTTCTCACCGTGCGGGCGTGCCCGTCGCGCCGTGGGGAACTCCTCGATGCCGAGGACCCGCAGCAGTTCCAGCCGTTCGCGGGTCTCGGCGTCGGCCGGGGTGAGCACCAGCAGCTGCTGCCCCTGGTCGGGAGTGACCAGGGTCTCGCAGTCCATCAGCATCCGGCCCACGCGCGGGTGCAGGATGGTCTTGCGGTCGGCGCGCCGGACCGCGACCTCGTGCTCGGCCCAGAGGCGGCGGAAGTCGGCGCTGGAGGCCTCCAGCCTGTCGATGAGTCCGGCGACCGCACCCGCGAGCGGCTGGCCGAGGCGCTGCCCGCGACGGAGCTGGACCTCACCGCCGACGACCTCGCCGAGATCGGGAAGGCGGTGCCGCCGGGCGCGGCCCGGGGCGACCGGTACCCGTCCGCGTTCATGTCCGGCCTCGGCGTGGGCAACTGAGTCCGGCCCTCCGGTGGGACTCCCGCCCCGCGGCGGCCGCCCGCGGGGCGGGGGAGGGGTGTGACCCTGGCCACATCGGGCCGGATCAGGGATCTTCGGCGCCCCGCCGGTTCGTCCCACAGAAAAGCCAAGTCCGCAGATCGGGGGCGATGTGACCACGACCGCCATGGAACGGACCGGGACGGACGCCGACGCGGCATCCGCGACCCGGCGACGCGCGCACGTCCGCCTGCTCCGCAAGATCGGCGTCGCGGTCGCCGGCGCCGCCCTGATCGTGGCGGGTGTCGCCATGCTCGTGCTGCCCGGCCCCGGCATCGTCGCGATCCTCGCCGGGCTCGGCCTCCTCGGCACCGAGTTCCCGACCGCGCGCCGCATCAGCACCCGCGTGAACGGCTACGCGCGCGCCGCGTGGCACGGGATCCGGGACGGCGCGTCCCGGCTCAGGCGAAAAGGCTGAGTTCCGTCGCCCGGCGGCAGGACGCTTTCATGGTGTCCTGCCGCCTTCGTATCCCTTCTGACGTGCATGGCCCCCAGGCAGGGGGCTGTGCCTGCATCGGCCTTTCCTTTCGGGGGACACCCCTGTCGGCCTCTGCGCGCGTCCGGCCTCCCGCGAGGTGACGAGGGGGGCGGCGCGATGGACGGCGGGGAAGGGGCGTGTGGTGCCAGACCGCGCTCCCGGGGTCCCTGGGAAACGCGGCAGAATGGTTGTCGGGTTTTGTGGTTGACTTCCGCGAAATTTCGGCTGTTTCGGATTTCAACGGCGAATCCTGCCAAGCAAAGTTGATCAGTCTGGAGCTTCGGAGAATGGTCCCGCGGGTATAAGACGCGCGACACAATTCGATACGTCGCTCCGGAGTGTGCAGATGCGTCTGACCCGCCCCAGCCTGGTCGCCTTCGGTGCGGCGACCTTCGCCGCCGCCTCGCTGATGTGGCCCGGATCCGCCTCGGCGGCCGGCGCCAACTACGTCGCCCTCGGCGACTCCTACTCGTCCGGCACGGGGGCCGGGAACTACGACCCGAACAGCGGCAGCTGCCAGCGCAGCGCCAACGCCTACCCGAACCTGTGGGCGGCGTCGCACTCCACGTCGTCCTACAAGTTCGTCGCCTGCTCGGGCGCCACGACCACGAGCGTCGCCAGCGGCCAGCTCGGCGCGCTCGACTCCTCGACGACGCTCGTGAGCATCACCGCCGGCGGCAACGACGCCGGGTTCGCCGACGTCATGCAGACGTGCGTGCTGTACTCGACGACGACCTGCCAGAACAGGGTGACGCAGGCCGAGAACTACATGAAGACCACGCTGCCCGGCCAGCTGGACTCCCTGTACGGCAAGATCCGCGCGAAGTCCCCGTCGGCGCGGGTGGTGGTGCTCGGGTACCCGCGCCTGTACATCATCGTCGACTGGTGCGCGGGGATCGGCAACACCAAGCGCACCGCGCTCAACCACGCCGCCGACACCCTCGACGGCGTGCTCTCCGCGGCCGCCGGGCGCGCCGGGTTCACCTGGTCGGACGTCCGGGACGAGTTCGCCGGGCACGAGCTGTGCTCCGGCGACGACTGGCTCAACGCCGTCACGATCCCGATCGGCTCGTCCTACCACCCGACCGCGCTCGGCCACCGCTCCGGCTACCTGCCCGCGTTCACGGGCTCGGCCAGCCTGACCCTCCAGAAGCAGACCTGACCGGCGAGCACCGCGATCGCGCCGGCCATCAGCAGCGCGCTCACCCGCACGGGCGAGCGGTAGCCGAGGCCGGCGCCGATCGCGGTGCCGCCCAGCCACGGGCCGAGCGTCCCGCCCACGTTGAATGCCGCCGTGGCGAACCCGCCCGCCAGCGTCGGAGCCGCGGAGCCCTGGTCGAGGACGCGTGAGATCAGCGCCGGGCCCGTCCCGAACGCCAGCATCCCCTGCACGAACACCAGCACGACCAACGCCGCCGGGTTCCCGGCCGTCAGCGCGAGGACGGCCCAACCGGCGGCCAGCGACGTCATGCCCGCCGCGATGAGCGCGGCCGGATGCGCGTCGGCGAGCCGCCCGCCGACGGCGACGCCCGCGAAGGACCCCGCGCCGAAGAGCGCCAGCAGCGCCGGCACCCATGCGGAACCGAGGCCGGTGACGTGCGTGGCGAGCGGCGCCAGGTAGGTGAACGTGCAGAACGTCGCGCCCTGGAACAGCGCGTTGACCGAGAGGGTGAGAAGGAGTCGGCCGTCGGCGAGGACGCGCAGTTCGCTGCGGGCGCTTCCCACCGACGGGCGCTCCTCCGGGACGGCCCTGGCGATCGCGACGAGGGCGGGCAGCGAGACCAGCGCGACCGCCCAGAAGGCCGCCCGCCAGCCCCACGCCCCGCCGAGCACCGCGCCCGCCGGGACCCCGGCGACGCAGGCGACGGTGACGCCGCCGACCACGACGGACGTTGCGCGGGCGCGGGCGGCGGTGGGCACGAGCGCGGTCGCGGTGGCGAGCGCGACGGCCCAGAACCCGGCGTTCGCGAGGGCGGCGGCGACGCGGGTCGCCAGCAGCACCGCGTAGCTGGTGGTGAGTGCGCCGGCGACGTGGACGGCGACGAAGGCCGTCAGGAACGCCAGCAGCGCGCGGCGGCGCGGCCACCGGCGGGCGAGCAGCGTCATGGACGGCGCGCCGATCACCATGCCGATGGCGAAGGCGGAGGTGAGCAGGCCCGCGGCGGGGATGGACACGCCCAGGTCCGCGGCGATCCCCGGCACGAGGCCGGACAGCATGAATTCGGACGTGCCCTGGGCGAACACGGCCAGCCCGAGGACGTAGACGGCGAAAGGCAAGGGGAGACTCCCGAGACGAGCGAACAGGTCGGCTGGTCGGGGGGCTGCGCCGGGACGGCCGTCCGGCATCGCGCGCGGACGGCGCGGCGGAGAAGGAGATCCCTCGGATCAGAGGGCGAAGGCAGCCCGCCTCAGGCGGCCCGCACGCAGGGGAGCCGCCCGGGAGTCAGCGTCTGTCGGACTCGGGGCTGGACATGGTCATGAGGCTAGCAGGGGCCCCGCCGCCGCCGTACAGAACATTCTTCTGGTGTGCCAGAATAATGTTCTATGAAGGAGGTCGGACGGGAGCGGATCCTGCGGGCGGCGCTGGAGCTGTTCGGGCGCGACGGGGTCGCCGGGACGACGCTGAGCGGGCTCAGGGCGGCGAGCGGGGTGAGCGTGGGCAGCTTCTACCACCACTTCGCGGGCAAGGAGCAGGTGGCGGAGGCGCTGTTCGTCGAGAGCATCGCGATGTACCAGGACGCCTTCCTCGCCGAGCTGAAGGCCCATGACGGCGCGCGGGAGGCGGTGGCCTCGGTCGTGGCCTTCCATGTGCGGTGGTGCAGGGAGCATCCCGGCCGGGCCCGGTTCATGTTCACGGAACGCCCCGCCGGGAGCGAGGCGCTGGCCGAGCGCAACGGCGCGTTCTTCCGCGAGGTGCGCAGCTGGTGGCGGGTGCAGGCGCGGCACGGCGCGCTGCTGGACGTGGACGCGGTGACCGCGTTCGTCCTCTGGCTCGGCCCCGCGCAGGAGCTGTGCCGGCTCTGGCTGAACGGCCAGAGCCCCGAACCGGACGGCCGGCAGGTCGAGTCGCTGAGTGAGGCCGCATGGCGGTCGGTGGGAGGTCCCGATGGTGGTTGACGCGTGGATGCAGCACGGAACGGTGCGGTTCCTGCGGCACGAGATGCTCGACTCGCTGTGGAGGTGGACGGGCCAGAAGCCGCCGGCGGAGGAGATCCCGGTCGGTACGACGGTCGCCGCGATGGACGCCGGGGGAGTGGACGTCGGCCTGATCAGCGCCTGGTACGGGCCGGAGGGCGACCTCGTGAGCAACGACGAGGTCGCGTCGTTCGTCCGGCAGGCCCCCGGCCGGCTCGCCGGAATCGCCTCGGTGGACCTGCGCAAGCCCATGGAGGCCGTGCGGGAGCTGAGGCGGTGCGTCCGGGACCTGGGCTTCAAGGGGCTGCGCGTGGTGCCGTGGCTGTGGGAGGTTCCGCCCACCGACCGGCGCTTCTACCCCCTGTTCGCCGAATGCGTGGAGCTGGGCGTCCCCTTCTGCACGCAGGTCGGTCACACGGGCCCGCTGCGCCCGAGCGAGACGGGCCGGCCGATCCCGTACGTCGACCAGGTGGCGCTCGACTTCCCCGAACTCGTCATCGTGGGCGGGCACATCGGCTACCCCTGGACGGAGGAGATGGTCGCGGTGTGCCGCAAGCACCCGAACGTCTACATCGACACGTCCGCCTACACGGTGCGCAGGTACCCGCCGGAACTCGTCCGCTACATGGCCCAGGACCGGCACCACAAGGTCATGTTCGGCACCAACTACCCGATGCTGACCGCCGAGCGGGCGCTCAAGGGCCTGGACGAGCTCGGCCTCGGCGACGACGCCCGCGAGGCGTTCCTCGCGGGCAACGCCCGCAGGGTCTTCCGCCTTTAATGATCTACAACGTAAAGGTCACCGCCGGAGCGTCCGGCAGGCGAGGAGCCCGAGGGGGACCGGCGCCCAGAACGTGACCGCCCGGAACAGCAGGACGGCGTGCAGGGCCGGGCCCGCGGCGACGCCGAGGGCGGCGAGCGCGGCGACGAGGGCGGCCTCGGTGGAGCCGACGCCGCCCGGCGTCGGGATGGCCGAGCCCGCCGCGGCCCCCACCAGGTACGCGGCGAGGAGGGCAAGCGCGTCGCCCGGCCCCACGGCCGTGCCGGGGATGGCGAGGACGCTGAGGGCGAACGCGACGCCGAGCACGAACGTGGTCCCCGCGGACGCGCCGAGCGTGACCGCCAGGTCGCGCGGGCGGCGGCACAGGTCGGCGAGCCCCGCCGCGGCGCGGCGGGCCGCGGTGGAGCGGACCGCGCGGCGCCCCCACAGCGCGGCGGCCGGCAGCAGCACCCCGCCGGCGATGAGCAGCGGGACGGGCGGCACGAGGTCGGCGGCCCGGGAGGCGTGGTGGCCGAGGGCGTCCAGCATCCGGTCGTTGCCGCCGCCCGGGGCGAGGACGGCGCCGAGCCCGAGGACGGCGCCCATCAGCAGCAGGTCGGCGGGGACGCCGGCCACCTGCAGGACCGCCACGGCGACGGCCGCGCGGGGCAGCGTCAGGCCGCGGCAGACGAGGTAGCGGGTGTTGACGGCGGCGGCGCCGAGACCGCCCGGCGTCACGCGGTTGGCGGCCGACGCGGTGAACTGCGTCATCGTCGTGCTGACCAGCGGCAGCGGGCGGCCCGCCGCGCCGCGCAGCGCGACCGCGGAGCAGACGTAGTGCAGCAGGGACAGCAGGACCAGCGCCGGCAGGAACCCCCAGCGCATGTGGCCGAGCGCCGCGAGGGCCGGCCGCAGCGGGCCGGCGGTCGCCAGCACGACGGCGGCGAGCAGGGCGGCCAGGAGCCCGGCGACCGCCCAGCGGGCCCGGTGGATCCGCTGGGTGATGGACAGCGTCAGGGCGTCGGCGCCAAGGTCGGGGAGCTTGGCGGACGCCGCGGGGTCGGCGCCGGCGGCGATCGTCTCCACACCTCAGTGTTCGGCTACTCGCCTGAAGCGTATGCGACCTCCCGGCCCCCTCGACAAGAACGTTGCGTGACCTGCGGGGCGCGGGCCCGCAGGTCACGGCGGCTCAGGCGGCCGGCTGGTAGCGGTTCTGGCGGGTCTGGGCGCCGATGTAGCGCAGCATGCTGCGCAGGGCCCAGTGGTTGAGCCCGGTGGGCATCATGCGGTAGCCCTGCCGGTTGGCCAGGGCGAGCGCGGCGAACCGGGCCTGGTCCAGCGGTGACCAGGGGATGTCGAAGCGGTCCCGGACGACCTGCGGCAGGCAGCCGAAGGTGATCAGGCGGAGCGGGCGCTCGATCACGAGGCGTCCGGCGCGGTCGAGCCGGGCGCCGCCGACGGGCAGCAGCGTCACGGTGTCGGAGCCGTGCTTGGCGATCTCCAGGGCGCGGGCGGCGGCCGGGGTGAGTTCGAGGGTCCGCGTGCAGACGTGCCAGAACTTGGACTGGAAGGCGGCGTAGTCGGCAGGGACGGGGCGCATGCTGACGCCGTAGCGGGAGTACCAGGTGACGGTCTCGGCGTACATCTGCTCGTGGTCCTCGGCGGTGAGGGTGCCGGGGTGGAAGGTCTCGGCGGCCTTGAAGATCTCCCAGGTGAACGTGGCGTGCGCCCACCAGAACGTCTCGGGTTCGAGGGCGTGGTAGCGGCGGGCGCGCTCGTCGACGCCGCCGATGGCGCGGTGCAGGTCGCGGATGGTGCGGGCGCGGGCGGTCCCGTCCGGGGCGAGGATCGTCGCCCAGATCTGCGGGACGGACCGGTGGATCCGGTCGAACGGCGCGTCGAAGAACGCGGAGTGCTCGGTGACGCCTGCGCCGATGCCGGGGTGCATGAGCTGCATCAGGCCGGCGGCGGCGCCGGGGAGCAGGGAGCGCAGGTCGGCGGCGTGGCGCCAGAGGAGCGTGCCGGGGCCGAGCGGGGCGCGGGCGGCCGTGCGGGCGGGCCTGCGGGCGGCGGTGGTGGCGACCGTCGGGGGCGAGGACGGGACGGGCATCGCACCTCCTGCCAGCAACTACTTACTTCCACCGTAGCCGCCGTGAGACAGAAGTCAATCTTTGTCGCACGACCGGTCGGCGGAACGCGCCTGGGCGCGCTCCGCCGGTCCACGTCGTCGACCGTCGCGGACCGTCCTGGCCCACGGCCCGCGGTCAGGCGTTCGCCGGCTTGTAGACGGCGACGGCGCAGGCGCTGCCGAGGCCGATGTTGTGCTGGAGGGCGACGCGGGCGCCGTCCACCTGGCGGGCGCCGGCCTTGCCGCGCAGCTGCCAGGTCAGCTCGGCGCACTGGGCGAGGCCGGTGGCGCCGAGGGGGTGGCCCTTGGAGATGAGGCCGCCGGAGGGGTTGACGACCCACTTGCCGCCGTAGGTGGTGGCCTCGTCGTCGACGAGCTTGTGGCCCTCGCCGACCTCGGCCATGCCGAG
This sequence comes from Spirillospora sp. NPDC049024, assembly GCF_040649235.1. Lineage (NCBI taxonomy): Bacteria > Bacillati > Actinomycetota > Actinomycetes > Streptosporangiales > Thermomonosporaceae > Spirillospora > Spirillospora sp. NPDC049024. The sequence goes on along the minus strand of NZ_JBEZFD010000015.1, from coordinate 135,643 downwards.
CGCCTCGTAGGTGATGAGCTCGTTGGCGCTGAAGCAGTCGTGCAGCTCGATGACGTCGACGTCGTCGATGGACACCTGCGCCTCGTCCATCGCCTTCTCTGCGGCGCGCCGGGAGACGCCGAACCCGACGACCTGGATGGAGGAGTGGTCGGCGAAGCTCTCCTGGGTGTCGCTCGCGATGTGGTGGCCCGCGATCTCGACGGCCTGGTCCCACAGGTCGTGCTCGTCCAGGAACCGCTCGCTGACGACGAGCGCGGCGGCGGCGCCGTCGGAGGTGGGCGAGCACTGGAGCTTGGTCAGCGGGTCGAAGATCATCGTGGCGTTCTTGACGTCGTCGAGGGAGTACTCGGTCTGGAACTGCGCGTAGGGGTTGTTGACCGAGTGCTTGTGGTTCTTCCAGCCGATCCAGGCGTAGTGGTCGGGAGTGGAGCCGTACTTCTCCATGTGCTCGCGCCCGGCGTTGCCGAACATCTGCGGCATGGGCGCCTTGTCCAGCTCCCACTCGCGGCCCGCGGTCATGGACCGCAGGTGGTGGTCGATGATGGTGACCTTGGACTCGCCCATGCCGGCGCCGAGCGAGCCCTTCTTCATCTTCTCCATGCCGAGCGCGAGCGCGCAGTCGGCCAGGCCGCCGCGGACGGCCTGGCGGGCGAGGAACAGCGCGCTGGACCCCGTCGCGCACGCGTTCATCACGGTCATGACCGGGATGCCGGTCATGCCGGTCTCGTAGAGGGCGCGCTGGCCCATCGATCCGTACATCGAGCCGGCGTAGGCCATCTCGACGGCGTCGTAGCCGACGCCCGCGTCCTCCAGGGCCTTGCCGACGGCCTCCTTGGCCATGTCGGGGTACTCCCAGTCGCGGGAGCCGGGCTTCTCGAACTTGGTCATGCCCACGCCGACGACGAAGGTGCGGTTGGCCATCGGGTCGCCTCCTGTAACCGAATCCTGTTCGGTCACACCATAACCCGCGGGCCGCCCGGCGGGCGGGGGCGCTCCCGATGTTCGGGACGCCCGGCTGGTCAGGCGGCCGTCTCCTCGGCGAGCGCGGCGGCGAACGCGTCGACGTCGTCCTCGGTGGTGTCGAAGGAGCAGACCCAGCGGACCTCGCCGGTCGCCTCGTCCCAGGTGTAGAAGGGGAACCGCTTGCGGAGCCGCTCGGCCGCGTCCTTCGGCATCAGCGCGAACACCGTGTTGGCCTGCACCGCCTGGGTGATCTCGACGCCGGGGACCGCGCGGGCGGCGCGCTCCAGGCGGCGGGCCATCGCGTTGGCGTGGGAGGCGTTGCGCAGCCACAGGTCGCCGTCCAGCAGCGCGATGAGCTGCGCCGACACGTAGCGCATCTTGGACGCCAGCTGCATGCTCGACTTGCGCAGGTACGCCAGCCCGCGCACGGCGCCCGGGTTCAGCACGACGATCGCCTCACCGAGCAGCAGCCCGTTCTTGGTGCCGCCGAACGACAGCACGTCCACGCCCGCGTCGGTGGTGAGGGCGCGCAGCGGCAGGCCGAGGGACGCGGCGGCGTTGGCGATGCGGGCGCCGTCCATGTGGACCGACAGGCCGCGCTCGTGCGCCGCCGCCGCGACGGCCGCCGTCTCGTCCGCGGTGTAGACGGTGCCGAGCTCCGTGCTCTGGGTGATCGACACGACGGCCGGCTCCCGCCGCTGGACGTTGCCGAAGCCCGTCGCGTACCGGTCGACCAGGCCGGGGGTGAGCTTGCCGTCCGGGGCCGGCACCGTGACCAGCTTCAGCCCCGCGATCTTCTCGGACGCGCCGCACTCGTCGGTGTTGATGTGCGCCGACTCGGGGCACACCACCGCGCTCCACCGCTCCGACATCGCCTGCAGCGACACCACGTTCGCGCCCGTCCCGTTGAACACGGGGAACACCTCGGCCTGCTCGCCGAAGTGGCGGCGGACGACCTCGCGGAGGCGGCCGGTGACGGCGTCGTCGCCGTAGGCGGGCTGGTGCCCGCCGTTGACCTCGGCCAGGGCCGCGAGGACCTCCGGGTGGACGCTCGCCTGGTTGTCGCTGGCGAAACCGCGCGCGGCGGACGGACGGGGATCGGACGGCTGAGTCATGCGCCCATTCTCCCGGACGTCCGGCGATGCGCCTTTCCGCGCCCGTTCCCGCCTGCGCCGATCGGAGGCCCGAGCCCGGTGGCGTTAGGCCGGGCGGTCGGTGAGGTTCTGCACCGGGGCGGGCGCGGCCTCGGCCGGCGGCTCGGCGGTGCGCAGCGCCATCCGGGCGCGCATCGCGTCGAGGTCGTCGCCGAACCTGCTGACGGTGGACTGCAGGTCGCGCCACAGCCCGGTCCGCTGCTCCAGCGCGGCGAGCTTGGTGCGCAGGTCGGCGACGCGCCGCTCGGCGGCCTCCAGCCGGGTGCGGTTGCCCGCGGTCTCGCGGCCGGTCCGGATCAGGCTGGTGGCGACGGCGGCCAGGTCGCGCTCGGTGTCGTCCATGCGCTCGTCGAGGCGCGGCAGCAGCCGGTCGTTGAGCTGCCGGACCAGCGAGTCGAGCTCGGTGCGGACCGCGCGCAGCTCGGCGTCCTGGTCGCGGACCGCCTGCTCTAGGATCAGGACGCGCTCCATGAAGGCGGGCAGCAGCCGGACCAGCTCCGCCGACCGCTCCAGATCCCGCCCGGCTCTGACGAGCACCCCGGCGCCCGCGCGCAGATGGCGCTCCGCCTCGGCGGCGGCGCGGCGGACGAGACCCGGGATCACGGTCATGGCGCTCCCTTCCGGGGCCGGGGCGGTGGAATCTCCTTAAACTTTAGGCGAACCGACCGTGAACATTTTGTGAAGCCGACGGTTTATTTCGGGGATGTCGCCGACTCCCGCACGACCGGCGGCGGCCGCGTCCGGCCAGGCGGCACGCCGCAGGCGCACAGCCCCCGGCGCACGATGAGCTCGGCGCGTTCGATGGTGTAGTCCGCCGGGCTCAGGGCCGGACGGACACGGCGGCATGTCAGGCAGAGCATGGGTCGTTCGACCTCCCCCTCGCGCCGGTGGAGCGTGGCCGTCCCGCACGCATTCCCCCCGGACGCGTGCGGGACGGCGGACCCACCGGATGGCCCTTCGGCTCCCCCGGCGCCGCTCACGGTAGGCGTCTTCACGTTGCATGCACGTTGCGATCATCCGGTCACGGATCGTGTCGTGATCCGGCCGGGCGGGATCCGGCGAATCGGTTGCGCCGCCGGTGCGATGGACCGATGCTCGAACGGAGCCGGATTTCCCTCCGGGAGAAAGGGCTGGTAGCGGTGCGCGAGCTGGTGACCGTCAGGCCGCCGATCGCCGAGTCGTGGCGGCGCTCAAGGGACGCCGGCGTCGACGCGGGCATCGAGGCGGCGCCCCTGGTGTTCGACCGGGACGCTCTCGCCGGCGCCCGCGCCGCCCACCCGCTCGAACCGCACCTGCCGGTGCTGCGGGCCCTGCTGCGGCGGGTCGCCGACGAGACCGAGCACCTGATAGTGATCACCGATGCCGCCGGGCGCGTGCTGTGGACTCAGGGCCCGGCCTCCGCCCGCCGCGCCGCCGACGCGATCGGCCTGAGCGCGGGGTTCCTCTGGTCGGAGGACGCCGTCGGGACCAACGGCATCGGCACCGCGCTCGCCTCCGGGCGGCCCGAGCACGTGTACGCCGCGGAGCACGTCGTGCACGTCCTGCGGTCCTGGTCGTGCGCCGGCGCGCCGATCACCGACCCCGACTCGGGGCGCGTGGTCGGCTGCATCGACGTCAGCGCGCGGGTGCAGTCGCTGCACCCCGCGACCGTCGCGCTCGTCGCGGCCGCGGCGCGGCTGGTCGAGGCGCGGATGGAGAACGACATGCTGCGGCGCGACGAGCGGCTGCGCGAGCGGCTCCTGCCGCACCTGCGGGGGCCGCGCGGCACCGGCGTCCTCGCCACCGCCACCGGGCGCATCCTCGCCGCGTCCGAGGGCGCGATGGTCGGCCGGCGCGTGGCCGTCCCCGAGCCCGGCGGGACGGTCGTGCTGCCGGACGGCCGCACCGCCGTCGCCGAGCCGCTGGGGGAGGCGTTCCTGCTGCGGGTGCCGGGGGCCCGCGGCCTGGTCGACCAGGGCGGCCCGTCCGGGCGCGGCCTCGCGGCCGGGCCGACGGCGGGCGCGGCGCCGCTGCTGTCGCTGGTGCTGCTCGGCGACGGGCCGCCGTACGCGCTGCTGGACGGGCGGCGGTTCGACCTGACGCTGCGGCACGCCGAGATCATCGCGCTGCTGGCGCTGCATCCGCGGGGGCTGAGCGGCGACCGGCTCTCGCTGCACCTGTACGGCGAGGACGGCAGCGCGGCGACCGTCCGCCCCGAGATCCACCGGCTGCGCCAGCAGTTCGGCGGCGTCGTCCGCGCCCGCCCCTACCGGCTCGGCTGCGCGGTGGACGCCGACTTCCTCGCCGTCCGGCGGCTGCTGGACGAGGGGGACGTCGCCGGCGCCGTGCGGCTGTACGCGGGCGAGCTGCTGCCGCGCTCGGACGCGCCGGCCGTCCGCGCCGAACGCGACGAGCTGGCGGTGCGGGTCCGCCGGCAGGTCCTCGACCAGGGCGACCCCGACGTGCTGTGGGCGTACGCGCAGACCGAGCCGGGCCGTGCCGACCTGGAGGCGCTGGAGCGGCTGCGGGGCGCCCTGCCGCCGGCGGATCCGCGGCAGGCGGCCGTGGCCTCGCGCAGCGCCCGGCTGCTCAGCGGGGAGCCGTAGGGGGCGGCACCGGGGCGGCGGCCAGGTGGGCGCGGTCGTTGTAGCAGACGGGGGCGAGCCCGGACCCGTCGTGGCGCCACCGGGTGACCGACGCGTTGGCGATCGGCTCCTTCTCGATCTCCATGATCTCCTGCTCGGTCAGCTCCTCCACCAGGTAGCGGGTCATCACGACGATCGCGTCATGGGCGACGACCAGGGCCCGTCCGCCGGGGGCGGCGCTCTGCAGGTCGCGGTAGAAGCTGCGCAGCCGCAGCGCCAGGTCGGCCCACGACTCGCCGCCCGGCGGCCGGTGGTAGAACTTGCCGAGGTGCCGCAGCCGCTCGGCCTCCTCGGGGAACCGGTTCCGGACGCCGCGGGCGGTGAGCCCCTGCAGGACGCCCAGTTCGCGGTCGCGGACCCGCTCGTCGATCTGGATCCGCGGGGCGGCGAAGGACGTCTCGGCCAGCGCGATCCTGGCGGTGTCGAGGGACCGCACGTAGGGGGAGGAGATCACCGCCGTCGGGCGCTCGTCGTCCGGCAGCGCCTCCAGCCAGCGGCCGAGCGCCGCCGCCTGGGCCCGCCCCGTGTCCGACAGCGGGATGTCGGCGTCCCGCTCGGGGATGTCGACCTCCTCGGCGTCGGTGCCGAGAACCGCCTGGTGGGCGACGTTGCCGGTGCTCTCTCCGTGCCGGGTCAGGGTCAGCCATTGCAGCGCGTTCACGCAGGCCATGCTCCCACGCCTCACCGGCCCCCGGCCCAGGGCCCGCGGCGCCGCCCTTCGACCGCCGCGGGCGCCCGCGCCGTCGCGGTGCTCTACAGCCGGTAGTACTCTTTGGTGCCGTGACGAACGTGCTGTCCACCGTGGTCGTCGTGGTGGCGCTCCTGGCCGCCGGGTACGCCCTCGTGACGGCGCTGCGCGGCCGGGCGATGGGCGCCGGCGACCTCGCCGCGTTCGGCGTCCTGGAAGTGCTGCTGGTGGTCCAGGCCGTGGTCGCCTTCGTCAAGCTCTCCGGCGGCGAGGGGCCGGACGGCCCCGCCACCTTCGTCGGCTACCTGCTGGGATCGCTGCTGATCCCCGCCGCCGGCGCCGGGTGGGGGCTGCTGGAGCGCACCCGGTGGGGGCCCGGCGTGCTCGTCGTGGCCGGGGTGGCCGTCGCCGTCATGATCGTGCGGATGAACCAGCTGTGGAGCGGCACCGGTGCCTGAACCCGAACGCGAGCCCGTCCGCGAGACCCGGCCCGTCCGCGGGACCGAAGCCGTCAGCGAGACCCGGCCCGGCCGCGAGCCCGTCCCCGGAGCGGGGGCGGCCCAGGGGTCGCCGGCCCGCGCGGACGACGGCGCCCGCGCCGGCGCCGAGGCCCGCACGGGCGGCGATGCCCGTCCCGGCGGCGCCGCCGGCGGGCCGGGACGGCTGCTGGTCGCCGTCTACGCGATCTTCGCGCTCGCGGCCGGCGCGCGGGCGGGCGTGCAGATCGCCACCGCGTTCTCCGACGCGCCGGTCGCCTACCTGCTGTCGGCGTTCGCCGCGGCCGTCTACGTCCTGGCGACGGTGGCCCTGGCCCGTGGCGGCCGGACGTCGTTCCGGATCGCCGTCGCCGCCTGCTCCACGGAACTGGCGGGCGTGCTCGCCGTGGGCACGCTCAGCGTCGCCGACCCCGCCGCGTTCCCCGACGAGACCGTCTGGTCCATGTACGGGCGCGGCTACGGCTTCGTGCCCCTGGTGCTGCCGGTCGTGGGCCTGCTGTGGCTGCGCCACACCGCCCGCAGAGGTGGCGGAACCCCCGCGGGCGGTGGGCGCCCTGTGGACGGCGGCGTGTGAGCCCTCCGGCCACAGGTGTCTGGTGGTCATGCCGTCCTCCCGTGCGGGGACCGGTCACGCAGCGGCCTGGATCGAACTGCGGGAACCGATGGGCAGGGCGCGCACGACGGCCTGGGCGAGCGCCTCGATCTCCTCGGGGGAGCGGTCGGCGGTCGGGTTGCGGCGCATCCAGCGGATCAGCTTCAGGGGCGGCGCGAACACGATGCCGTCGGCGGTGAACGGGGTCCGGGCGAGCTTGCCGCCGTGCACGGCCAGCACCGGCGTGACCGTCACCGGAGTCCCGGCGACACGGGTGATCGCCGCGGCGGCGGCCTCGGCCCGCGCGGTCAGCGCGCCGACGAGCTTGGACTGCGTCCGGCCGTCGATGAACAGCCGGCCGCCGTGCTGCGACACCTCGGCCCCGGGCGACCAGGCCTCGTTGTGCACGAGCCACACCCCGCCGGGCCCGACCACCAGCTCGTCGGCGACCCCGTGCCCGGGGACGGTGCGGGAATGCAGCACGCGGTGGCCGCGCCGTTCCAATGTGTAGCGGAGAAAGCGGTCCATACGCTCCACACCGCGCAGTCCGAGCCGCCACACCCGCGACGAGTTGTAAATGCGCCAATGGACGAGCGTGTCCGCGGCCGCAACCAGGACGGCCATCACGATTCCGAAAACGGCGTTGACCAGCATCCCGCACAACACAAGCGTCGCCGCCGCCAGAAAGGCGCGCGTCCGCAACCGTCCTTTTCGGCCTCGCTGCCAGAGTTCCTCGTACACCGCCTGCGGCGAACCGCCGGTGAAAGCGGGACGATCCCTGAGGTAGATGGAGCTGCCGAACATGTCCGTCCTCCCAGCACCTGCTACGACGCCACCAGTATGGGGACGGCCCGGCATTCCCGCCACACTTTGCGGGGTGACTTAAATCAAACTGCCGCGCCACTTCTTGGGCCTGGGGCATTGCTCACCTGCTCGTTCGCATGTGATTGGCCGCACCGATTCGCGGGAAGGCTGGAGAAGTGCCCCCCGAGATTGGCTGAAAGGCGCGGTGCAACTATCACCGCAACATTCAAGGCCCTTTTCGCTGCAATTGATTTCCGGGAGTGCGGGCGGGGCGGCAGACTGGGACGATGCACCTCAGCGCCGCCGAAGGCCTCCCCGTCCGCCACGCAGTCCCCGCCCTGCGCGCGGCCCTGGACGAGGGCGGCGCCGCGGTGCTGGCGGCGCCTCCCGGCACCGGGAAGACCACGCTCGTCCCCCTCGCCCTCGCGGGGCTCGCCCTCGGCGCGCCGCCCGCCCCCGGCAAGGTGCTGGTCCTGGAGCCGCGCCGCCTCGCCGCCCGCGCCGCCGCGCGCCGCATGGCGTGGCTCCTCGGCGAGCGCGTCGGCGGCCGGGTCGGCGTCACCGTCCGCGGCGAGTCCCGCCCCGGCACCAGCGTGGACGTCGTCACCACGGGGGTCGTGCTCCAGCGCCTCCAGTCCGACCCCGAACTCGACGGCGTCGGCACGGTGATCCTGGACGAGTGCCACGAACGGCACCTGGACGCCGACACCGCGCTGGCGTTCCTGCTCGACGTCCGCGCCGCCCTGCGCCCCGACCTGCGGCTGGTCGCCGCGTCCGCCACCGCCGACACCGGCCCGTGGTCGCGGCTCCTCGGCGGCGCCCCCGTCGTGGAGACCGCGGCGGCGCTGCACCCGGTCGAGACGGTCTGGGCGCCGCCGCCGCGCCCCGTCCCGCCGCCGCACGGCATGCGCGTCGACCCCGCGCTGCTCGCCCACGTCGCCGCGACCGCCCGCCGGGCCCTCGCCGAACGCGACGGCGACGTCCTGTGCTTCCTGCCGGGGGTCGGGGAGATCGCCCGCGTCGCCGGGCTGCTGGCCGGCGTGCCCGCCGAGGTCCTGCAGATCCACGGCCAGGCGCCGGGGCGGGTGCAGGACGAGGTGCTCGCGCCCTCGCCGCGCCGCCGGATCGTCCTCGCCACCTCGGTCGCCGAGTCGAGCCTCACCGTCCCCGGCGTCCGCGCGGTCGTGGACTGCGGCCTCGCCCGCGAGCCCCGCACCGACCACGCCCGCGGCCTCGGCTCGCTCACCACCGTCCGCGCGTCCCGCGCCACCGCCGACCAGCGCGCCGGACGCGCCGGACGCGAGGCCCCCGGCGCCGTCTACCGGTGCTGGACGCAGGCCGAGCACGACCGCCTCCCGGCCCGTCCCCGCCCCGAGATCGAGCTGGCCGACCTCACCGGCTTCGCGCTCCAGGCGGCCTGCTGGGGCGATCCCGACGCGACCGGCCTCGCCCTCCTGGACCCGCCCCCGCCCGCCGCGATGGACGCCGCCCGCGGCACCCTGCACGCCCTCGGCGCCCTCCGGGAGGGCCGGGCCACCGACCGGGGCCGCCGCCTGGCCGGCGTCGGCCTGCACCCCCGGCTCGCCCGCGCCCTGCTCGACGGCGCGCCCCTGGTCGGCGCGCGCGACGCGGCCCAGATCGTCGCGCTGCTCTCCGAACCGCCGCCCCGCTCGGCGGGCGACGACCTCACCGCCGTCTGGCGCGCCCTGCGCGGCCGGAGCCGCCCCGCCGACCCGCACGCCACGCGCTGGCGCGACGAGGCGGCCCGCCTCCAGCGGTCGCTCCCCGCGCGGGCCGGGGCCGGGGCGCGGCCGTCCCGGAGCGACGACCACGCGGCGGGGACCGTGGTGGCGCTGGCGTTCCCGGAGCGGGTGGCGCGGCGGCGGGGGAGCGGCTACCTGATGGCGTCCGGCACGGGGGCGGAGCTCGCGGACGGGTCGGCGCTGGCCGGGGCGCGGCCCGGCTGGCTCGCGGTCGCCGCGGCCGACCGCCCCGCCGGGTCGGCGTCGGCGCGGGTCCGGCAGGCCGTGGTGATCGACGAGGAGGTCGCGCGGTCCGCGGCGGCGGCGCTGGTCGAGACCGCCGAGGAGGTCGCGTGGCGCGACGGCGACGTGGTCGCGCACCGCGTCGAGCGCCTCGGCGCGATCGAGCTGGAGGCCCGCCCGCTGCGCGACCCGGATCCCGGGCTCGTGCGCGCCGCCCTGCTCGACGGGGTGCGCGCGGAGGGCCTCGGGCTGCTGCGCTGGACTCCGGCGGCGGTCGCGCTGCGGGAGCGGCTGGCCTTCCTGCACGGGGCCCTCGGGGAGCCCTGGCCGGACGTCGGCGACGCGGCGCTGCTGGAACGGGCGCCGGAGTGGCTGGCCGGCGCGCGGCGGCGGGGCGACCTGGCGAAGGTCGACGTCGCGGGCGTGCTGCGCGGGCTGCTGCCGTGGGACCTGGCGAAGCGGCTGGACGAGTACGCGCCCGAGCGGGTGGAGGTGCCGTCCGGGTCGCGGATCCGGGTCGACTACTCCGGGGAGCGGCCCGTCCTCGCGGTGAAGCTGCAGGAGCTGTTCGGGTGGGACGCGGCGCCGCGGCTCGCCGGCGGGCGGGTCCCCCTGGTGGTGCACCTCCTGTCGCCGGCGGGGCGCCCGGCGGCGGTCACCGCCGACCTGGCCTCGTTCTGGCGCGAGGGGTACCGGGCGGTCCGGGCCGAGCTGCGCGGCCGGTACCCGAAGCACCCGTGGCCCGAGGACCCGGCGGAGGCCGTGCCGACGAAGCGGACCAAGCGGGCTAGCGGGAGCTGACCAGCACCTCGATGCCGTCCAGGACGCGCGCGAGGCCGAACTCGAAGGCGCGGCCGGGCGCGACCGCCGCGTTGTACTCGCGCCCGGTGGCGGCGCCGACCCGGGTGCCGAGCGGGTAGTCGTCCTCGTTGACGAGCGCCTCCAGCAGGGGGGCGCTCGCCTCCCACCACTGCTCGTCGGTGATCCCGCTGCGGCGCTCGGCCTCGGCGGCGTCGACCGACACGCGGGCGGCGCTCTCGGCGAAGCCGGTCACGAGCGCGACGACCGAGTCCATCTCCAGGTCGCTGAGGCCGAGGCCGTCCACGGCGCGCAGCTCGTACTCGTACTTGGCGCACGTGTTCGGGCCGAGCGGCGGCCGCGCCTTGGTGATCTCCAGCAGCCACGGGTGCCGGTGGAACAGCGCCCAGTTGTCGCGGGCGATGTGCTCCAGGCGGTCGCGCCAGGAGCCCTGGTCCGGCGGCGTCAGCTCGCCGAACGCGCGGTCGACCATGACGTCGATCAGCTCCGCCTTGCCCGGGACGTAGGTGTAGATCGACATGGGGGAGACGCCCAGCTCCTCGGCGATGCGGCGGATGGACGGCCCGTCCAGGCCCTCGGCGTCGGCCAGCCGGATCGCCGTCCGGACGATCTCCTCCGCGGTCAGGCGCGGCTTGGGCCCGCGCCGCGGGCGCTCCCGCACCCCCCACAGCAGCTCCAGGGTGCGCTTCGGGTCGCCCGCCCCGCTGTACTCGGTCACCGGCCGATCCTCTCAGGGATGAAACTCTGTACTGCGTACGTTATATTGGCCGCGATGGTAAATCCGTACTGCGTACATAGTTTTGGAGGACGGGTGACGGAACCACGGTTCGCGGTCGTCGCCGAGGGGCTGCGCAAGCGCTACGGCGGCACCGAGGCCCTCGCCGGCCTGGACCTGCGCGTCCCCGCCGGGACCGTGCACGGCCTGCTCGGCCCGAACGGCGCGGGCAAGACCACCGCCGTCCGCATCCTGACCACGCTCGCGCGGCCGGACGCCGGCACCGCCCGCGTCGCCGGGCACGACGTGGTGCGCGAGGCGGTCGAGGTGCGGCGCCGCATCGGGCTCGTCGGGCAGCACGCCGCGGTCGACGAGGTGCTCGGCGGGCGGCAGAACCTCGTCATGTTCGGCCGCCTCCACCACCTCGGCGCCAGGCGGGCGCGGCTGCGGGCGGACGAGCTGCTGGAGCGGTTCCGGCTCACCGACGCCGCCGCCAAGCCCGCGGGCGAGTACTCCGGGGGCATGCGGCGGCGCCTCGACCTGGCCGCGTCCATGATCCTCGCGCCGCCCGTGCTGTTCCTGGACGAGCCGACCACCGGCCTTGACCCGCGCAGCCGGGGCGAGGTGTGGGACGCGATCCGCGACCTGGTGGACGGCGGCACCACCGTCCTGCTCACCACCCAGTACCTGGAGGAGGCCGACCGGCTCGCCTCCGGCGTCTCGGTGATCGACCAGGGCCGCGTCATCGCGGAGGGGACGCCCGACGAGCTCAAGGCCCGGCTCGGCGGCGACCGCGTCGAGGTCGTCGTGGACGACCCCGGAGCGCTGGCCGCCGCCGCCGAGATCGTCGGCCGGGTCGCGACCGGCGAGGTGGACGTCGACGCCGAGGCCCTGCGCGTCGGGGCGCCGGTGGCGGGCCGGGCGGCCGCGCTGACCGAGGCCGTCCGTGCGCTGGACGAGGCGGGCGTCGCCGTCGCCGACATCGGCCTCCGCCGCCCGACGCTGGACGAGGTGTTCCTGTATCTGACGGAGAAGAAGAAGGAAGTGGCCCTGTGAGTGTTCAGACGGTCCGGTGGGCCGCGGTGGACGGGTGGGTCCTGACGACCCGCGCCCTGGCCCACTGGGCGCGCAAGCCGGGCGAGGTCGCCGTCGGTCTGCTGTTCCCGGTGATGGTCGTGCTGATGATGGGCTACCTGTTCGGCGGCCAGATGGACGTGCCGGGCGGCGGCACCTACCGGGAGTTCATCGTCCCCGGCATGTTCGCGCTGACGATGGCGTTCGGGGTCGAGACGACGTTCGCCGCGATCGCGACCGACGCGAGCAAGGGCGTGACCGACCGGTTTCGGTCCATGCCGATGTCCTCGTCCGCCGTCGTGGTGGGCCGGGCCACCGCCGACATGCTGCACTCGGTCGTCGCGCTGGCCGTGATGGCGGTCTGCGGCGTGCTGATCGGCTGGCGCGTCCACGACGGCGCGGCCAAGGCCCTCGCCGGGCTCGGGCTCCTGCTGCTGCTGCGGTTCTCGCTGGTCTGGCTCGGCGTCTACCTCGGCCTGATGGCCAAGGGGCCGGAGTCGGTGGCCGCCGTGCAGATCCTGGTCTGGCCGATCGGGTTCCTGTCCAGCGCCCTGGTGGCGCCGAGCACGATGCCGGGGTGGCTGGGCGCGGTCGCCGAGTGGAACCCCATGTCGGCGACCGTGACGGCGTGCCGGGAGTTGTTCGGCGAGCCGGTCGCGGGCGGGTCGTGGGCGGCCCAGCACAGCGTGCTGATGGCGGTGGTGTGGCCGCTGGTGATCGCGGCGGTGTTCTTCCCGCTGTCGGTCCGCCGCTACCGGGCCCTCGGCCGGTAGGGCGGCTAGGGCAGGAGGGACAGCCGGTGCCGGGCCAGCGCCAGCGCCGGGTAGCACGCCTCGGGCAGGGGCTCCGCGCCGTTCCCGGCGCCCGAGGACGCCCCGCCGCGCTCCCCGCCGAGCGCGGCGCGGAGCCTCGCCCCCACGGCGGCCGCGTAGTAGGGCTGGACGACGCACAGCTCGGCCTGCATCGCCTGCCGCGCCGCCGCCATCAGCGCCGGGACGTCCCCGACGACCACGATCTCGGCGGGTGCGTCGCCGTAGGAGAGCCGGACGGCGAGGGCGTGCATCCCGGCGGTGCCGGCGTCCTCGTAGCGGAACTCGCAGACCAGGCGGTCGCCGTCCAGCGGCCCCTCCTGGATCAGCCACGCCTGCCCGGGGACGACCCGCCCGAGCGCCCCCTCCCAGGGCGCCGCCGGGACGCCCGAGAGCCGGTCGGCGGCGCGGGCCGCCGCGGCGCGCCCCTCGGCGGGGCCGATCGCGGCGAGGGCCCGCAGGAAGGCCCGCGCGCCCGGGGTGGCCGCCGCGTGCAGGCAGCCGATCAGGTCGCCGAGCGCGGCGCGCCGCGCCGCGGCGTGCGGGGCCGCCGCCTCCAGGCCGCCGAGCTGCGCGGACGTCCACATCTCGGCCTGCAGCGGGCCGGGCTGCGCGGGCAGCGCGTCGGCCTCCCGGACGTAGGCCGCGTACACCTCGCGCAGCCCCGGCAGCATCAGCTCGGGACCGGCGGAGGATCGGGTCGCACTCACCGCTTCAGCCTATGAGACGCGGGGGAGCGACCCGGCCGCGCCGCCGGGGCGCGCCCCCCGCGGTCCGGGGCGGGCGGCGTCCTACGCGGGGACGGTCAGCAGGGTTCGGCCATCGCCGATGGTCCGGACCTCGAACCGGCTGATCTCCTCCGGCCGCAGCGCCGTGCCGCCCTGCACCGCGAGCTGCGGCTGCGGCGAGTCCGGCAGGCCGTAGCCCTTGGCGGGGACGGACCAGCCGACGACGGTGTGCGCGCCGCCCTTGGCGTCCACGGCGACCAGTTCGCAGGCCAGGGGCCCGCGGACCTTGCTGAGCCGCAGCCCGACGCGGCTGCCCCACGCCTTCTCCTGCATCGCGACGGTACCCGTGACGCCGGTGCCCGCGTCGGTCGCCGACATGGCCCGGCCGTTCCGCAGCAGTTCGGCGGTGCCGCCGTCCGACGCGGAGGCGGTGGGGCCGCGGTCGGCGCCCAGCGTGTACCCGGTGCCGAGGGCGCCGCCGAGCAGCACGACCCCGGCGGCGGCCGCGGCCAGCGCCCGCGCGGCCCGGTGCCGGCGCCGCCGGCGGATCCGGTGCCGCATCAGGTCGGTGACCGCCGCCGGCTCGGGCGGCGCGGGCATCGCGTCCACCGGGTCGGCGATCGGGCCGATGCCGTCCAGCGTCTGGGCGATCCCGCTCAGCGCGCCGAGCTCCTCATGGCAGGAGAAGCACGTCGCCAGGTGCGCCTCGAACGCGCGGCGGTCGGGCTCCTCCAGCAGGCCGAGGGCGTAGGCGCCGACGTCGACGTGCGGCATGTCCGGCGCTCTCATGGCGTCACGCCCCTCTCCTCCAGGGCGACGCGCAGTGCCCGGAGCGCGTAGTAGACCCGGGACTTCACGGTGCCCACGGGAATCCCGAGATGCTTGGCGGCCTCGTTCACCGAGCGGTCACGGAAGAAGGTCTCGTTGAGGATCTCGCGGTGGGCCGGGGACAGGGCGAGGAGGGCTTCGGACACGACGACGGAGCGCAGCAGATCCTCCAACCCGTCGGGCACGCGCATGTTCTCCAGCGGGCCCTCGCCCGCCTCCTGCGGCCGTGCGTTCTTGCGGCGCTGGTCGTCGATGACGATCCGGCGGGCGACGGTCGCCAGCCAGGGCAGCAGCGAGGTCGCGTTCTCGTCGAGCTGGTGCGCGCTGCGCCAGGCGCGGATCATCGTCTCCTGGACGACGTCCTCGGCCCAGTGCCGGTCGCCGCCGGTGAGGCGCAGCACGAACGACAGCAGCGGCCGGCCGTACACGCGGTACAGCTCGGTGACGATCACCTGGTCGTCCACGCCGCCGGCGGGACGCGGGCCGCGGAACCAGCTCCAGGGTCCGGGCGGGCGTTCGCGGGTGGCCGACGCGGCGGCCGGCGATCTGTGGGCCATCGGGGTCTCCGGCGGGGTGCGAGGGGTGCGGGGCGACGCGGTGACCGTGGGTGTCACGTTGGGAGGCAGTACGGAACCCCCGCGCCCCCCGGTTCAACCGGGACCGTTTCGTGGGTGATTTTCCGATATGGCACTTACTGGTTCGCTAGCTTTTCCTTACCTTCTGCGCCGACGGCCGCCGGGGTGCGTCTCAAGGGGCGAACGGGAGGCGACGCATCCGAACCGCGCAGCGGGTCTTCGCCGGGCAACCTCACTCCGGATAGTGGAGCGAATGCGGGCATCAGGCCCATTTGCCCAAACAGAGACCGAGGGCGGGATCGGCATGGTGAAGGGGAACGGGGAAGTACAGCTCAGCTACCGCCTGCTGCTGGCGGTGGACATCCAGGGATACAGCAAGCGCGACACGCGCGAGCAGCTGCACGCGCAGCGGCTGCTGTCGGAGGCGCTCGACGGCGCCGCCCGCGGCGTCGGCCTCGACCGCGCCGGCTGGGACAAGCAGGTCGGCGGGGACGGCGAGCTCGCCACGCTGCCGGAGGGCGTCGACCCGGCGACGGTCGCCGGCGACTTCGTGATCCTCCTCGACGAGGCGCTGCGCGAGGCCAACCGGGACGCCGGGCGCTTCCGGCTCCGCGTGCGGCTCTCGCTGCACCACGGCACGCTCACGGCCGGGCCGTTCGGTCCCGCCGGCGACGCGCCCATCGTCGTCCAGCGGCTGCTGGACGCGACGCCGCTGCGCCGCCTGCTGATCGACGACCCGGACCGCGACCTGGCCTACGTGGTGTCGGACTCGCTGTTCGAGGACGTCGTGCGGACCGGGTTCTGCGCCCTGCCGCCGCGCGGCTTCCACGCCGTCAAGGTCGTCGCGAAGGGCGCGGTGTTCCGCGGCCACATCCTGACCGGCCGCGCCGCCCGCGAGGGCGACGGCGAGGGGCGGGGCGGACCGGACTCCCGGTCCGCCCGCGTCCTCGACTTCCCCGCCATGGCCATGGGGTGACGGGGCAGTGACCGTCGGAGCTAGTCCCCAAGCAGGGCGGCGAGGAGGCGGTTGTCGCCGCGCTGCCAGAGCGTCCCGGCCTCGGCGAACCCGGCGTCGCGGAGCGCCGCGACATGGGTGGACAGCAGCTCCGACTCCGACCCGTGGTGGCCGGTCGTCTCGTCCCGGGCCCGCACCCGCAGCTCGGCGAGGTCCGGATCGGCGGCGATCGCGGCCCACCACTGGTCCCAGCCCTCGGGGCGGTCCCCGGCGAACCGGCGCGCCTGCTCGCGCTCCCGCAGGGCGACGTCGAGGGCCGCGAGGCCCGGAGTCCGGTCCTCCACCCCCAGGTTGTCGCCGTTGAGGAACAGGCCGCGGGGCCGCAGCACGCGCGCCAGCTCGCCGTAGGCGACGCGGAGCTGCTCGCCCGAGAGCCAGTGCAGGGCGGTGGTGCTGACCGCGGCGTCGGCCTGCCGGTCCAGCCGCAGCCGGGCCGCCCAGCCGGGCTCGCGCAGGTCCAGCTCGGCGAAGGTCAGGTTCGGCCGGCCGGCGTGCGCGGCGCGGCCGAGCGACAGCAGCAGCGGGTCGGCGTCGACCGCGACCACGGTCGCGCGGGGGAGGCGGTCCAGGATCCGGCCGGCGAGCGAGCCCGGCCCGCAGCCGAGGTCGAGGACGAGCGGGTCGGGGCGTCCGGTCGCGGCCTCCAGCGCGTCGATGAGGGCGGTGAACCGCTCCTCGCGGTCGGGGACGTAGCCCTCCTGCTGGACGTCCCAGCGGGCGGTCCACGCGCTCGCGACCTCGTGGCTGAGCAGGGTCATGGCCCCTCCTGTGACTGTCGTATAACCTTTGGGCAGTTACAGTGTGAACCGGAAAGGTGTAACTGGTCAAGTGGATTTCAACAGTCATACCGATGCGGTGGTGCAGGCCGCCGCCGGCCTGGTCAACGAGCTGACGCCGGGGGAGCGGCGCGGCCGCGCCTACACCCCGCCCCCGCCGCCCGCGCTCGCCGCCGCCGTCACCGACGTCCTCCACGGCGTCGGGTACGGATCGCGCGCCACCGAGGACGAGCTGCCCGTGCTCGCCGCCGTCGCGCGCGAGCTGCGCGTCGTGTTCGACGCCGTGGCCGCCGGCGACGTCGACGGCGCCGCCGAGCAGGTCAACCGGATCCTGGAGAAGACCGAGGCCCGGCCCCGGCTGGAACGCCACGACGGGCAGCCGTGGCACGTCCACTACCACGGCGCCGACGAGAACGACTGGGCCGGACCGTGCGCCACCGGCCTCGCCATCGTCATCGGCAGCGAGCTGCACGACCGCCTCGGCGTCTGCACCGCGCCGCACTGCGACCGCGTCTACGTCGACACCTCCCGCAACGGCACCCGCCGGTTCTGCTCCACCGCCTGCCAGAACCGCGTCAAGGCCGCCGCGTTCCGCGCCCGCGCGCAGTCGTCCTGACCGGGCCCCCGGGCCGCTGGTGCGGCGTTTCCGGGGCGTTGTAGCGTGTGGCGATGATCCAGGCCACCGCCACCACCGCCGCCTCGCCCGAGGACCTGTTCCGGCATCTCGCCGTCCCCGAGGCATGGGGCGCCTGGGGCAGGTTCCCCATCCCGGCGAAGCAGACGCGCCGGGGCGACACGACCCCCTACGGCGTCGGCACCGTCAAGAAGATCTGGCCGGCCAGCGAGCGGACCGTCGCCTACGAGCCCTACGAGCACTTCGGCTACGTCGCCGTGTCGGGCCTGCCCGTGCGCAGCTACCGCTCGGACGTCCGGCTGGAGCGCCGGGACGCCGGCACGTTCATCCGCTGGGAGGCGGAGTTCGAGCCGCTGATCCCCGGCACCGGCCCGGTCGTCGGCTTCGCGCTCCGGCGGATGCTGGCGGCCTTCACCCGGTGGCTGCCCGCGCACGTCGAGCACTGCCCGCCCGACTGCCCCGCCCGGCGGGCCGAGGGCGTCTGACCCGGCCGCACGCGCGAGCCGGAGACCGCGCGACCCCCCGCACGGCCTCCGGCGTAAAAGGTGCAGGCCGAGAGCACCCCGCAGTTCCCTCGGCCTGCACGACCATGGACCCCCTTCAGGCGGGGTCGGGACCGTAGACCTCCCACAGCTCCCCGGCGAAGAACCTGCCGAAGTCGAGCAGCCTGCCCGCCCCGTCCGGTCCCGTCGTGCGGAAGGTCGTCAGCTGCCGCGCGAAGTCGGTCAGCTGGATGTGCAGCACACCCGCCGCGACGATCCGCGCGCCGTCTTCCTCGTCCTCGGCGACGTGGCCGTCCAGCAGCCGCACGTAGAGGGTGGAGGTGTCCGGCCAGATCCGCGTCGGCGGCCCGTGCAGGACGTTCTTGTGCCCGCTCAGCGTGCGCCGCCGGCCCTCGCCGTCGGTGTAGAAGAGCCGGTACTTCATCAGCCGCCGGTCCTCGGAGCCGTCCGCGACGAACAGGTTGAACGTGCCCCGCTCCACCGGGCGGCGGCCGCCGTGACCGCCCGCGTCGACCCACCCCGCGGCGGTCGCCTCGTGGGCCGCCTCGGCGAGGAACCGCTCGGTGTCCGCCGCGGTGATCGTCAGGCGGAACGACAGGGGCCGGCGCCCTTCGGCCAGCTCGCCGATCCGCGTGTCGGTCTCCCCGTAGGTGACGAACCCCTTCATCTCCTCGGTGAACGACAGCGACGTACGGCCCGCCGCCGCGGTGGAAGGTCCCCGTGTCCCACCGCGGCTCCCCGAGACCGGACCGTACGCCGAGCCGTTCCCCGCCCCGCCTGGCGAGCCGGCTCCCCCGGCCGGCTCGGCCCCCGTGGCAGACGGGGCGGTCGTCCCGCCCGTCCCCCGGCGGACGGACGTCTCCAGCAGCCGCGTGGCCAGGCGATCGGCGTGCGCGGCGATGGTGAGCGAGGGGTTCGGGCCCACCGGGCCGGGCATCGCCGCCCCGTCGGCGATGTAGAGGCCCGGGAACCCGAACACCTCGCCGAAGGCGTCGCAGACGCCTTCGCCCGGGTGGCCGCCCATGGGGGCGCCGCCCAGCGGATGGACGGTGATGATGCGCTTGCGGAACCACATCGGGTTGTCGGCGTAGTCGGCGCCGAGCACGTCCGCGATCCCCCGCATCGTCTTGCGGACGCGCTGGAACAGCTCCTCGCTGGTCTCGGCCGTCCAGTCGGCGGTGAGCCGGCCGTCCTTCAGGCGCAGCCGCCCGTCGGCGGTCTCGCGGCCCATGCCGAGCAGCGGCAGCGAACTGACCGTCAGCGCCCCGTCGCCGATCAGGTCCGACAGCTCCTTGGACAGGTTGGTGTCCGGCGCGTCCTTGAAGAACTCGGTGAAGCGGTCCCACAGGAAGGCCACCGCGCGCTCGAACTCCGAGCGGACGTCGAGGCCGTTCACGATCCAGTCGGTGAACCCCGGGTAGCCGCCGTCCTGGATGTAGGCGCCGGGGCCCGCGCCCGGCACGCCGTCCAGATCGTCCGGCAGCCGGATCGCCGTGGTGATCACCGGCCCGCGGCTGGCGCTCAGCGGGCGGACCCGGTTGCGGTCCTTGGCCCGCAGCAGGAACGTCAGCAGGTCGCCGTTGCCGCAGAACCGGGTGCCGAGCGCGGAGCTGAGGCCGGGGAACGCGTCCCTCGACTTCAGCAGCAGGTACGTGGTCCCGTACGTGCCGGCGCCCAGGACGAGCCGGTCGCAGGTGATCGTCCGGACCGGCAGGCGGCGCTTCTTGGCGCCGAGGTCGGCGTGGTGGACGTAGTCGACCTCGTACCCGCCGCCCGACCGCGGCCGGATCGCCTTCACCTCGTGGGAGGTGCGGATGTCGGCGCCGTGGTGCGCCGCGGCCGACAGGTAGTTGTGGTCGAGGCTGTTCTTGGAGCCCTCGTTGCAGCCGATGTCGCACTCGCCGCACAGCTTGCACGTCAGCCGGCGGGTGCGGTGCAGGTTGCCGTACGCCGGTTCGGCGATCGGCAGGCCCACCCCGGGCGTGCCGCCCGGCTCGGCGGCGAAGCTCACCGCGAGCGGCGGCAGCGTGCTGTGCAGGCCGAGCTCGGCCGCCGCGTCCTGCAGCGCGTGCGTCTTCGGGGTGTCGTCGTAGGGGACCCGGTCGAGCGGGTACGGCGTCGCGCCCATCATCCGCTCGACGGCGTCGTAGTGCGGGTCGAGGTCGGCGCGCGAGATCGGCCACGGCTCGTGCCCGCCGCCGGGGCCCGGCCGGTCGTGCACGAACCAGCGCTCGTCCTTGCGCAGCAGCACGTTCGCGTAGATCAGGGAGCCGCCGCCGAGACCGGCCGACACGACCGAGTCGCAGCCCTTGAACCCCCACACGTCGTACATCCCGTACAGGCCGGCGTCCGGGTCCCAGAACGCCCGGCCCATCTCGGCGGGGGAGCGGGGGAAGCTGCCCGGCGGGTACGGCTGCCCGCGCTCCAGCAGGACGACCCGCTGCCCGGCCTCCGCCAGCCGGTACGCGGCGACGGACCCGCCGAACCCGGACCCGACCACGACCGCGCCGACGTGCTCGACGGCGCCGTTGCCTTCGCTCATCGCTCAGCCCGCCTTCCGCTTGAGGAAGTCCACGACCTGCGGGAAGACCTCGGCGTCGGCGGCGGCGCCCATGAACGGGTCCTGGTGGCCGTAGCCGGGCAGGACCGCCAGCTCGTGCAGACCGGGAGTGATCTTCTCCAGGGTGCGGTGGCAGACGATGTTGGAGTCGGTGAACACGTGGTTGCGGTCTCCGGTGAGGAACAGGATCGGCGTGGTGACCGTGGCGGCGCGCGACAGGTAGTCGTCCGGCAGCGCGGCGAGGCGCGGGTCGCGCGGGCGGTGCTTCACCGCGCGGCCGGCCTTCACCATCGTGTGCAGGTGCCGGTAGTAGTTGACGTTGCAGGCCCCGAACAGGTCGGGCAGCCGGCCGTGCGTGACCGGCGACATCTTCTCGTGCGTGAAGATCGGTTTCCCGCCGCCCCACATGAAGCTGAGCATGTGGCAGGCGGGCTCGCCGCACTCGCGGTGGAACGGGGCGACCGCCTTGGCGAGCATCCAGCCGCGCGTCAGCACCGGGGCGTAGCCGTACCGGGGGTCGAGGTGGCAGGGCCCGAGCACGTACTCCATCAGGGCCGGGCCGTAGCCCAGCTTGATCTTCGACCAGGTCGGGGTGCGCGGGGTGACCGAGACGCTGTTGCAGACCAGGCTGGCGACGCCGGTGACGGTGCCGGCGAACAGCGCCATCGAGAACGAGATCGCGCCCACGCAGTGCGTGATCACGTGGACCCGCCGGTCCCCGATGTGGCGCCGCAGCTCGGCGAGCGCCGCCGGGTGGTCGAGGAGCGCGATGGTGTCCAGGTCGTGGCGCGCGGTCTCGGCGTTGTAGGGGAACCGGCCGCTGATCCGCAGGTCGACCGCCCACACGTCGCCGAACCCGGCGTCGTGCAGGTAGTTCACCATGTTGGTGTGCTCCGGCATGATGTACATGTCGCTGGACGTCGTCAGCCCGTGCACCAGGAGGACGACGTCGTCGCAGTCGTCCCGGCGGAACCGGGTCAGGGTCAGGCCGAGGCCGTCGTCGGTCGCGAAGGGGTGCACGGACACCTCGGCGTCGGCGACGCCCGCGTGCGTGAAGCGCGCGATCCGCTGCTGATCCATGGCCATCTCCTCCGCTTCCTGACGGTCCAACCCTGCCAAACGCGGATATCGGCGCGGCATCGTGGAGAACCCGTACTTACGGGTGCGAGTCACCCGCCGGGTGTACGGGACGTACGTGAACTGAGAGTCGTGTCTACTCGGAACGGTTCATCGCCGTCGCGACGCCGACCCGGGAGGGCACGCCGATCTTGGCGAAGACGCGGGACAGGTGGGTCTCGACCGTCCGGACGCTGAGGTACAGCCGCTCGGCGATCTGCTGGTTGCTGTTGCCCTCCGCGACCAGCAGCGCGATCTCGTGCTCGCGCGGGGACAGCCCGAACGGCAGGTCCTTCCTGCCCTTGGCGGGCGTACCGGCGGTGGGGACCCGGACGCCGAGCCGGCGCTGCTCGCGGACGACCTGTGCCAGCAGCCCCCTCATCCCGCACGCCTCGAAGACCTCCGCGGCGGCGCGCAGCCGGTCCCGGGCCCGGGCGCGGTCGCCGGCGGCGGCGTGCGCGAGCCCGGCGGCCAGTTCGGCCCGGCCCGCCTCGGGCCGCCGGCCCGCCTTGGCGAGCAGATCGGCGGCCTCCGCCGCCAGCGCCGCGGACCTGGCGGGGTCGGCGGCGCGGAGCGCGTGCGCGCGGGTCAGCCTGGCCAGGCCGGCGTCACCGGTCAGCAGCGGGTCGGCGATCGCGTCGGCGATGTCGGCCCAGTTCGCGGCGTCGGCGGCGTCCTCCTGAGCGGCGCGGACCGACGCCAGCGCCTCCGCGCAGACCACCAGGGTGCTGAAGTCCAGGCCGAGGGTGCCGTCGCCGCAGGCGGCGACCAGCGCGGCGGCGCCCTCCTCCAGCCTTCCCTCGTTGACCACCGCGATGGCGCGGGCGACGTGCGCCATGTGCGTCCACCACTCGCCCGACCCGGTGTCGTTGGCGACGGCCTCGTCCCCGGCGCGCAGCGCCCGCTCGTGGTCGCCCATCAGGTACGCGGTCAGGCACTGCTGGATCAGCCCGTAGGCCAGCACCTCCTGCGAGCGCAGGTCGCGGCCGACCGCGGTGGCCTCGTCGGCGACGGCGGCGGCCTCCTCCAGCCGCCCCAGCTGCGTCAGGACGCGCGACAGCCCGGACAGCATGTAGCCGAGGATGAACGTCTGCCCGGTCGTGCGGGTGATCGACACCAGCCGCTCGGCGTGCCGCAGCGCCTCGTCGTACATGCCGAGGAACGACTCGGCGAACACCAGCCAGGCGAAGCAGTCCAGGCAGTCGGCGAAGTCGTTGTCGGACGCCGAGGAGAACAGCCGGTCGGCGGTCTGGGCGCGCTCGATCGCCTCCGCGATCTCGCCGCGCCCGTAGGCGACCATCGGGCGCATCGCCGCGACCGCCGCCGTCAGCCCGGGGGTCCACCCGGGGGCGCTGTCGGGGATGGTCTCCAGGATGGCGTGCGAGCCGCGGGTGTCGATCCGCTGGATCCGGTCGGCGACGAGCCGGATCCGCAGCAGCACCGCCTCGGGGGTCTGCCGGTCGGTGATGCGGCGCAGCTCGTCCAGGACGAGGGCGCGGGCCTCGTGGATCCGGCCGAGCTGCCGCTCCATGATCGCGCACATGTGCACGGTGCGGGCGCGGCGGACCGTGTCGTCGGCGGGCAGCAGCCGCAGCAGCGTGCGGGCGGTCTCGCGGCCCTCCTCGGCGTGGCCGCTGAACGCCTGCACCTGGGCCAGCTCGACCAGCAGCTCCACCCGGTCGGGGTAGGCGTCGTCGGCGGTGCCGGGCATCAGTTCCAGCGCGGCCTGCAGCCAGTACGCGGCGGTGGCGGGCGCCTGCTGCGCGACGGCGCGGGCGGCCTCCACCAGCGTCCGGATGGCCTCGGCGTCGCCGAACCGCGCCGACCGCACCACGTGGTGGGCGCGCACGGCCGCCGGGGCGCCGAGGTCGGCCAGCCGCTCCGACACCCGCGAGTGCGCGGCGATCCGCCAGCCCGCCGCCGTCGAGGCGTAGGCGACGTGCCGCACCAGGGGATGCCGGAACCGGAACCGGCCGCCCGGCGCGGGGCGCACCACGTCGTGGCCGGTCAGCACGTCCAGGGCGGTGAGCGCGGCGTCCCGCTCCATCTCCGCCGCGACCGACGCGAGCGCGGGCTCGAACACGTCAGCGGCCACGGCGGCGCCCTGCGCCATCAGCAGCGCCTGCGGCGGCAGCGCGCTCAGCTCGACCTGCAGCGCCGCCCGCACCGCGGGGGGCACCTCGGTCAGGTTCGCGACGCCCTTCTCCCACTGCCGGTCCAGGCCGGGGCCGGCCTGGGGCGCGGCCCCGCCCGCCATCTTGGCCAGCGCTTCGAGGTAGAAGGGGTTGCCGCCGCTGGCCTTGAACAATGCCTCGCACCGCGCGTGGCCGACGTCCGGGCCGAGGAACTCGCGGACCTCGCTCTGGGAGAGCGGGTCGACCGTCACCCGCACGCCCTGCTGGCCCGCCGCGTCCACCAGCGCCGCCAGCCGCGGCGACGCCTGCGCCGGCCGGTAGGCGACCGCCAGCAGCACCCGGGCCCGGGGCGGATGCCGGACCAGGTGGTCCAGCAGCTCGATCGTCGCGTCGTCGGCCCAGTGCAGGTCGTCGAGGATCAGCACCAGCCCGGACGGCTCGGCCAGCGCCTCCAGCAGGTGCCGGACGGTGCGGTGCAGCTGGTAGCGCGCCACCCGCGACTCCGGCGAGGCGGCGGGCGGGTCGCCGGACAGGTCGGCGAGCGCCGGGAACACGGTGCCGAGCAGCCGCAGCGCGCCCGGCGGCAGGTCGAGGGCGTGCTCCTCGAGGCGGTCGTCGAGCGCGTCGACCACGGCGCCGAACGGCATCTCCTGCTCGAACTCGGCCGCGCGCCCGGCGACGTACGGCAGCTTGCGGGCGCTCGCGCCGTCGGCGAGCTCGTTCAGCAGCCGCGTCTTGCCGGCGCCGGGCTCGCCGACCAGCGCGACGAAGCCGTAGCCGTCCTCGACCGCGTCGAGAGCCCGGTCGATCCGCCGCAGCGCGTCCCGTCGCCCCACCAGCGGAGCATTGCCGGAACCTCCGGCGGCGCGGGCCGCACGACCCTCCATGTCCACACCCCAACAGCGACAGGCGGCCGAGACGCCGTGACCATGCTTCTTGTTGTGGTTCCTCTGAACGAGCGGGATTCACCCTATCGGGTGGAACGTCAATAAGGCAGGACAACACACCCTGCCTGCGTCTGGTCCACTCGCGGCGGCGTCCTCCTGACCGTATGTACATAGCCATGAACGGCCCTCGCCCGCCCCATGTCAACCTCGGGAGGGTAAACCGTCCCGCGACCGTGACATCCCGACGCCCGGACGACCCGCCGGGTCAGGACTCCAGGCCGAGGCGGGCGGCGGCCTCCCGCCAGCGGGCCTCGTCGCCGGACGGCTCGTAGCGGCAGAGGTCCTGGGTGGCGGCGACCAGGGCGCGGGCCTCGGCCAGGCCGGCGACGACCCCGTGCGCACGCGCCTGGGTCAGGACGTTGCCGAGCGCCGTCGCCTCGACCGGCCCGGCCACGACCGGCAGGCCGCTGGCGTCGGCGGTCAGCCGGCACAGCAGGTCATTGCGGCTGCCGCCGCCCACCAGGTGGACGACCTCGATCTCGCGCCCGGACAGCCGGGACGCCTGGCGGAGGGTGACGCGGTGCGCGAGGGCGAGGCTGTCCACGACGCAGCGGACGGTCTCGGCGCGCGTGGCGGGCTCGGGGAACCCGCGGCGGCGGCAGTGCGCGGCGATGCGGGCGGGCATGTCGCCGGGCGGCAGGAACTCCGGGTCGTCGGGGTCGATGAGCGAGCGCAGCCCGGGGAGCCGCGCGGCCTCGGCGAGCAGCGCGGGCAGGTCGGGGTCGCCCCAGGTCCGCAGCGACTCCTGGAGCAGCCACAGGCCCATCACGTTGCGCAGGTAGCGGACGGTCCCGTCGATGCCGCCCTCGTTGGTGAAGTTGGCCTTGCGGCTCTCCTCGGTCAGCACGGGGGCGTCCAGTTCCACGCCGACCAGCGACCAGGTGCCGCAGGAGATGTAGCCGAACCGCTCGGTGGCGGCGGGCACGGCGGCGACCGCGGACGCGGTGTCGTGCGAGCCGACCGCCGTGACCTGGAGGGCGCCGTGGCCGGTCTCGGCCATCACGTCCGGGCGGAGGGTCCCGATGGCCGAGCCCGGCTCACGGAGCGGCGGGAGGATCTTCGCGGGGAGGTCCAGCCTGTCCAGGAGGTCCCGCGACCAGGTGCCGTCGCGGACGTCCAGCAGACCGGTCGTGGAGGCGTTGGTGCGCTCGGCGCCGGCCTCGCCCGTCAGCCAGTAGGCCAGCAGGTCCGGGACGAGCAGCAGCGTGGCGGCCCGGGACAGGTCGTCCGCCGCGAGCTGGTAGATCGTGTTGAACGGCAGGAACTGCAACCCCGACGTCCGGTAGAGGAGGTCGTCGCCCAGCTCGGTGCGGACCCGCTCCATCACGCCGTCGGTGCGTGCGTCGCGGTAGTGGACGGGGTTGCCGAGCAGCCTGCCCTCCGCGTCGAGGAGCCCGTAGTCGACCGCCCACGAGTCGATGCCGATCGACGCCAGCCCGGGCGGCGCGGCGCGCAGGCCGTCCAGGACGTTGCCGTAGAGGCCGAGGATGTCCCAGTACAGGGTCCCGCTGACCTGGACGGGGCGGTTCGGGAAACGGCGGATCTCCTCCAGGGCGAGGGTGCCCGCGCCGACGCGCCCGGCCATGACCCGCCCGCTGGACGCCCCGAGATCGACGGCCGCGAACGTCGCGGCATTCATCGCTTCACTCATGCTGTGTCCCTGTGGGGGGACGACCCCCCACACCCCCCGGTTCGCTCCGCTCATTTGATGACCAATACCTCCAGGGTCCGGGGCCCGTGCACGCCTTCCACACGGGACAACTCGATGTCGCTCGTCGCGGACGGGCCCGACACGAACGTGAGCGGACGGCCCGGATCGAGCCGTTCGAGCGCCTCCGGCACGTCGGCGGCGACCTGGTCGGCGAGGACGACGATCAGGTGGTAGTCGGGCACGAGCGACAGGGCGCGCGGCCCTTGGGCGGCGCCGTGGTCCAGCACGATGGTCCCCGTCTCGGCGACCGCGGCCGCGCAGCCGGTGACCGCTCCGGCGAGACCGTCGAGCGAGGCGACCGACGGGTCGCGCACGAGCGCCGCGCCGGTCGCGGACGTCCACTCCGGCGGCAGGTCGGACGGGACCCCGTACGCGCCGGGGCGCGCCGCGAGCCGTTCGGCGACGGCCGCGGCGACCTCGGACGCGGCGACGCGCAGGACGTTCGCGCGGTAGTCGGCGACCCGCTCGGCGAACAGGTCGAGGATCCCGTCCTCGTGGTGGCGGCGCAGATAACCGCGGTCGATCCGGTCGTAGGAGGCCGCGACCTCGGCGGCGGGCCGGGTCGGCGCCGCCTTCTCGATCCGGCGCAGGATCTCCTCGCGCGCGTTCACCGGTCCTCCTCCTCGCGTCCGCCGCCGGTCCGGGCCCACCAGGCGCGGAACGACTCGGGCGGCGGCGCGGGCGCGTCCCGCGTCTCGGTCCACGCGCCCAGCGGCCCGGGCAGCCGCCGGATCCGGCCGCCGCGCGCCACGACGCGGCGGCTCGCGGACGCGGCGCGCTGCGCGAGCGCGAGCCGGGTGGGGGAGCGCAGCGTCCACCCGGCCGCCGTCATCGCCACCCGCTCCAGCGGATGGCGCGGCCCCTTCTCGACGGCGCGGGCCCGCAGGTGCACGAGCACCTCCGGGATGTCGATGGCGACCGGGCACGCCTCGAAGCAGGCCCCGCACAGCGACGACGCGTACGGCAGCGACGCGTCCACCTCCGACCCGATCCCCCTGATCTGCGGGGACAGGATCGCGCCGATCGGCCCGGGGTAGGGCGACCCGTAGGCGTGGCCGCCCGCGCGCTGGTAGACCGGGCACACGTTCAGGCACGCCGAGCAGCGGATGCAGCGCAGCGCCTGCCGGCCCACCTCGTCGGCCAGGGTGTCGGTGCGGCCGTTGTCCAGGAGGACGAGGTGGAAGTCGCGCGGGCCGTCGCCGGGGGAGACGCCCGTCCAGGTGGAGGTGTAGGGGTTCATCCGCTCGGCCGTGGACGAGCGGGGCAGCAGCTGCAGGAACACCTCCAGGTCCCGCCAGCTCGGCACGATCTTCTCCACGCCCATCACCGAGATGAGCGTCTCCGGGAGCGTCAGGCACATCCGGCCGTTGCCCTCCGACTCCAGCACGACGAGCGTGCCGGTGTCGGCGACCGCGAAGTTCACCCCCGACACCCCGACCTTCGCCGACAGGAACTTGGCGCGCAGGTGCCGCCGGGCCGCCTCGGCCAGCTCGGCGGGCGCGTCCGTCAGCCCCTCGGGTGCGTCGTCCATCGTGCGCAGGAAGATGTCGCGGATGTCGGACCGGTTGCGGTGGATGGCCGGAACGAGGATGTGCGACGGCCGGTCGTCGCCGAGCTGGACGATCAGCTCCGCCAGGTCGGTCTCGTAGGCGGTGATGCCCTCCTCGGCGAGGAACTCGTTGAGGCCGATCTCCTGCGTCGCCATCGACTTGACCTTGACGACCTCGGTCTCGCCGGTGGCCTTCACCAGGTCGGCGACGATCCGGTTGGCCTCCGCCGCGTCGCGCGCCCAGTGCACCGTCCCGCCGGCCTCGGTGACCTTCTCCTCCAGCAGCGGCAGGTAGTGGCCGAGGTTCGCCAGGACGTGGTCCTTGATCTGCTTGCCGGCCTCGCGGAGCGCGTCCCAGTCGTCCAGCTCCGCCACCGCGGCGGCGCGACGCCCCCGGATCGTGGTGGTGGCGTGCGCGAGGTTGCCGCGCAGCCGCGCGTCCCCCACCGCGCGGCGCGCAGCCTCCGGGAACGACGGCATCCCGAGATAGGTCGGCATCGCCTGAGCGGAGCGAACCGGGGGGTGTGGGGGGTCGCCCCCCCACAGGCCACGCGCTGGCGAGGTCATGCGGGGTCCTCCTCTGTCGAGGCGAGGATCTCGGCCAGGTGGACGGTCCGCACCCCGGCGCGGGTGCGGGTGAGCGCGCCGCCGATGTGCATCAGGCAGGAGTTGTCCGCGGCGCACAGCGCCTCGGCCCCGGTCGCGCGGACGGCGGTGACCTTGTCGGCGCACATCGCGGCCGACACCTCGGAGTTCTTCAGCGCGAACGTCCCGCCGAACCCGCAGCACTCCGCCGCGTCCGGGAGCTCGACCAGGTCGATGCCGCGGACCTCGCGCAGCAGCCGCAGCGGGCGGTCGCCGACGCGCAGCATCCGCAGCGAGTGGCACGTCGGGTGGTAGGTGACGCGGTGCGGGAAGTAGGCGCCGACGTCGGTGACGCCGAGGACGTCCACCAGGAACTCCGTCAGCTCGTACACGCGGGAGGCGACCCCGGCGGTGCGCGGCGCGAGCCTCGGGTGCCAGTCGCGGATCATCGCCGCGCAGGACGCGGACGGCGTCACCACCGCGTCGTAGGGCTCGAACGTCTCCGCGAACCCCTTCACCATGGGCAGCGCCTGCCGGCGGTAGCCGGTGTTGAGGTGCATCTGCCCGCAGCAGGTCTGCGACTCGGGGAACTCGACGTCGTGGCCGAGGCGCCGCAGCAGCTTCACCACCGCCTTGCCCGTCCCCGGGAACATCGTGTCGTTGACGCAGGTGAGGAACAGCGCGACTTTCATGCGTGTGTTCTGCGGGGGGACGACCCCCCACGCCCCCCGGCTCGCTTCGCTCATTTGAGGTCTCCCAGGACCGACCGGCTCGACTCGCGGACGACGAGCTCGGGCTGGAACATGACCTGCTGGTGGGCGTGCCCGGCCGTCCCGTCGCACTCCTCCAGCAGCAGCTCGGTCGCGATCCGGCCGAGCTGGTAGGTGGGCTGCCGCACCGAGCTGAGCGGGACGGCGGCCGCGGCCGAGAACTCGATGTCGTCGTACCCGATCAGCGCGACGTCACCCGGCACCTTGACCCCGGCCTGGAGCAGGACGCGCAGCACGCCGAGCGCGAGCAGGTCGTTCGCGCAGAAGATCGCGTCGGGCAGCGGGGGACCGGCCTCCAGCAGCCGCCGGGCCGCCTCCTGCCCGGACCGCGCGTTCATCGCCCCGACGGCGACCTCGCGCATGGCGTCGCGGCCGAGCCCGGCGGCGCGCAGCGCCCGCAGCGCGCCGGTGCGCCGGTCGGCGCACTGGCGCAGCACCGTCGGGCCGGTGACGAACGCCAGCGTCCGGGCGCCCGCGTCCAGCAGTTCGGCGACCGCGAGCTCGCCGCCCGCGACGTCGTCCACGGCGACCGAGCACTGGTTGGCGCGCGGCGTCGGATGGTCGAGGAGCACGACCGGGACGCCGCGCTCGCGCAGCTGGCCGGCCGCCTCGCCGTCGTCGCCGACCGGGGTCAGCAGGACGCCCCGGACCCGCTGCTCGGCGAACACCCGCAGGTTGCGCAGCTCCCGCTCCTCCGACTCGCTGGAGGAGGACAGGATCACCGCGTAGCCGCGCTCGCTGGCGATGTCCTCCACGCCGCGCGCCACGTCGGTGAAGAACGGGTTGGCGAGGTCGAGGACCATCAGCCCGATCGTGCTGCTGTGCCCGGCGCGCAGCGTGGACGCCGAGCCGTTGCGCACGAAGCCGAGGGCGCGGATCGCCTCCTCGACGCGGATCCGGGTCGCCTCGGCGACCCGTTCGGGCCGGTTGAGCACGTTGGACACGGTGCCCGGAGACACCCCGGCGTGCGCCGCGACCTGCTTGATCCCGACCGTCCGGCCCGGCGGCGCGGAGCGGCCGGTCTGGTCTGCGCCCAATCTGTGTGCCCCCGAGTCGTCCGCTGGTGTGTCGCCGCTCACTGTGAATCATCTGATTAAAACGTGTCAACCCGAAACCGGGAACCGGGGCCGCGAAACCCGGTCGGCCGGTCCCGGCCGGAGCGACCTCGAAAACTCGTCCTGCCCCTGCGAGTACGGGCTTCTCGGCACGTCGGGCGGGAGCGGCCGGGATGTGACCCCTTGACGGGTGCTCCGGGTCACATCTAGCGTCCTCCGCAACATCTCGTTAAAACGTTTTTCATCTATACGTCACAGACGTCCCCCGCGAGGAGGGCCGCGATGGGTGCACCGGGCCGGTCGGCGCCGCCGACATTGGCACTGGTCAACGTGAGTAAGTCGTTCGGTGCGGTACGCGCCCTGCAGGGCGTCACCCTGGAGCTGCACGCGGGCGAGGTGCACGCGCTGGCGGGAGAGAACGGGGCCGGCAAGTCCACGGTCGTAAAAACGTTCGCAGGCGTGCACCGCCCCGACGCGGGCGAGGTGCGGGTGGACGGCGAGCCGGTGGCCTTCAACAGCCCCGCCGACGCGCAGGCCGCCGGCGTCGCGGTCATCTACCAGGAGCCCACGCTGTTCCCCGACCTGTCGGTCGCCGAGAACATCTTCATGGGCCGCCAGCCGCGCGGCGCGCTCGGCCGCATCGACCGCCGCGCCATGCACGCCGAGACGGCGCGGCTGTTCGAGCGGCTCGGCGTCGCGCTGGACCCGCAGCAGCCCGCCCGCGGCCTGTCGATCGCCGACCAGCAGGTCGTCGAGATCGCCAAGGCCATCTCCCGGGACGCGCGGGTGCTCATCATGGACGAGCCGACCGCGGCGCTCACCGGCCAGGAGGTCGCCCGCCTGTTCGCGGTCACCCGCAGCCTCCAGGAGCACGGCTGCGCGGTGCTGTTCATCTCGCACCGGCTGGAGGAGATCTTCGAGATCTGCCGGCGGGTGACGACGCTGCGCGACGGCGCCTACGTCGGCACCGACATGGTCGCCGACATCACGCCCGACGACCTCGTCCGCCGCATGGTCGGCCGCGACCTCGACGCGCTCTACCCCAAGCAGGACGTGGCGCCCGGCGAGGTCGCGCTGAAGGTGCGCCGGCTGACCCGCGAGGGGGCCTTCACCGACGTCTCCTTCGAGGTCCGCCGCGGCGAGATCGTCGCGCTGGCCGGGCTGGTCGGCGCCGGCCGCAGCGAGGTCGCCCGCGCCGTCTTCGGCGTGGACCGCTGGGACGCCGGGTCCGTCGAGGTCGGCGGCCGCGAACTCCCCCCGGGCAGCCCCACCGCCGCGATGTCGGCCGGGCTGGCGCTCGTCCCCGAGGACCGCCGCCAGCAGGGACTGGTCATGGACATGTCGATCGAGCGGAACATGGGCCTCACCCAGCTGAGGACGCTGCGCCGCGAGACCGGGCGCGGGGGCCTGATCTCCCGGAAGGTGGAGCGCAGCCGCGCCGCCGACTGGGGCCTGCGCCTCCAGCTGAAGTACTCCAAGCTCACCGACGTCGTCGGCGTCCTGTCGGGCGGCAACCAGCAGAAGGTCGTGCTCGCCAAGTGGCTGGCCACCGAGCCCGACGTGCTCATCGTGGACGAGCCCACCCGCGGCATCGACGTCGGCACCAAGGCCGAGGTGCACCGGCTGCTGTCGGAACTCGCCGCGCAGGACCTCGCGGTGCTGATGATCTCCTCCGACCTGCCGGAGGTGCTCGGCATGGCCGACCGCATCCTCGTCATGCACGAGGGCCGGCTGACCGCCGAGATCGCCCGCGCCGACGCGACCGAAGAGAGCGTGATGGCCGCCGCGACCGGCCGCCCCGGCACCGGAAAGGCGGCCTGACCCCATGACCGTCCTCACCCAGTCACCGGCCAGGCCGGAGTCGGGCGGCCCGCCGGGCGGCGGACGGCGCCTCGTCGAGATGGTGCTGCGCGCCCGCGAGCTGAGCATCCTCGGCGCGCTGGTCCTGCTCGTCCTCGGCACGACGATCGCGAACCCGCGGTTCATGTCCGGCCAGGGCCTCAAGGACATCTTCCTCAACGCCTCGATCCTCGTCCTGCTCGCCGTCGGGCAGAGCATGGTCGTCGTCACCCGCAACATCGACCTGTCGGTCGGGTCCGTCGTCGGGCTCGTCGCCTTCACCGCGGGGAAGTACGCCTCCGGCGGGGACCGCAACGTCGTGCTGGTCGTGCTGGTGGGCGTCGGGATCGGCCTGCTGTGCGGCCTGGTGAACGGGCTGCTGGTCAGCTTCTGCCGCGTCCCCGCCCTCGTCGTCACCCTCGGCACCCTGTACGTGATCCAGGGGCTGGACTACCGCATCGCGCACGGCCGGCAGATCGGCGCCGCCGACCTGCCGGCCTCGCTGCTGAGCCTCGGCAACGACGGGATCCTCGGCGTCCCCTACCTGCCGATCATCACCGTGCTCGTGATGCTGGCGGTCGGCTACTACCTGCGCTCCTACTCCTCCGGGCGCGAGTACTACGCGATCGGGTCCAGCCCGGAGGCCGCGATGCTCGCCGGCGTGCCGATCCGCCGCCGCGTCCTCACCGCCTACCTGGTCAGCGGCGCCCTCGCCGGGCTCGCCGGGGTGCTGTGGCTCGCCCGGTTCGGCACCGTCGTCGCCGACGCCGCGAACGGCTGGGAGCTGAAGGTCGTCAGCGCCGTCGTCGTCGGCGGCGTCGCCATCACCGGCGGCGTCGGCACCGTCTACGGGGCGGCGCTCGGCGCGCTGCTGCTCACCACCATCGGCAGCGTGCTGGTGGTGCTCAAGGTCAACTCGTTCTGGCAGGACGCGATCACCGGCGTGCTGCTGCTGCTGGCCATCAGCGTCGACCGGCTGCTGGCGCTGCGCGTCACCCGGGCGCTGAAACAGCGGTCGCTGGCCTCCGCCGCGCACCGCGCCGCCGCCCCGGAGAGCGGCGCCCGCAAGAACAGGGAGGGACGGTCATGAGCCGCCTGATGCGGTGGGAGACCGCCGTCACCGCGCTGCTGGTCCTGGTCTTCGCGGGCGGCGCCGGGTTCTCGCCCGACTTCGCGAACAACGACAACCTGTCGTTCGCGCTGGACGACCTCAGCGAGATCGCGCTGATCGCGCTGCCGATGACGCTGCTGGTCGTGTGCGGGCAGGTGGACCTGTCGGTCGCCTCCATCCTCGGGCTGTGCAGCGCCCTCACCGGCAAGCTGTGGGACGGCGGCATGGCCATCGAGACGATCATCCCGGTGGTGCTGGTCGTCGGCGTCGTCTGCGGGCTGGTGAACGGCCTGCTCGTGACCAGGCTCGGGCTGCCGTCGCTCGCCGTCACCATCGGCACGCTGACCCTCTACCGGGGCCTGGCGTACGTGACGCTCGGCACCGGGGCGATCTCGGAGTTCCCCACCGCCTACACCGACCTCGCGACGTCCTCCATCCCGGGCACGCCGATCCCGTACCCGGTCGCGCTGTTCGTCGTGCTCGCCGCCGTCACCGGCATCGTCCTGCACGCCACCGGCATCGGGCGGTCGCTGTTCGCGATCGGGTCCCAGGAGGACGCGGCGTACTTCGCCGGCATCCGGGTCAAGCGCATCAAGCTGATCCTGTTCGCGGTGTCCGGCCTCGTCGCCGGGTTCGCCGGGATCGTCTACACGCTCCGCTACGGCAGCGCCCGCGCCGACAACGGCATCGGCCTGGAACTCGCCGTCATCGCGGCGGTGCTGCTCGGCGGCATCGACTTCGACGGCGGCAAGGGCACCCTCGGCGGCGTCATCGCGGCCGTGCTGCTCATCGGCCTCCTCCGCAACCTGCTGATGCTCAGGGACGTGTCCACCGAGGTCCAGTCCATCGTCACCGGGCTGCTGCTCATCATCAGCGTCCTCACCCCGCGGCTGATCGCCGTGGTGCGCGAGGCCCGAGAACGGCGGCGGGGCGCGAGACCCGCGGTCCCCGCCGCCGCGCCCTGACCACCACCGCGCCCTGACCACCACCGCACACCCACCCCACCCCGGCCCCCCGCCGCACACCCACCCACCTCAAGCACGACCCCGAACTGTGAAAGGCACCCTGATGACCATTCGTTTGCGCGCCCCGCGCCGGCTGCTGGCCGCCGCCACGGCGAGCGCCCTGGCCCTCAGCCTGGCCGCCTGCGGCGGGACCACCAAGGACTCCGCGTCCGACTCGGGGGACGCCAAGGCCGGGGGCAACGCGTCCGCGAACCCGAACGCGCCGCTGAAGAAGGGCCTGAAGCTGGCCTTCCTCCCCAAGCAGGTCAACAACCCCTACGAGACGATCGTCGACAACGCCGGCATCGCGGCGGCCAAGGAGTTCGGCGGCGAGGCCAAGGAGGTCGGCCCGTCCGACGCGTCCGCGTCCTCGCAGGTCTCCTACATCAACACCCTGGTCCAGCAGCGGCACGACGCGATCCTCATCGCCGCCAACGACGAGAACGCGGTGTGCGGCCCGCTCAAGCAGGCGCGGGCCAAGAAGATCAAGATCGTGGCCTACGACTCCGACACCAACCCCGACTGCCGGGACGTGTTCATCAACCAGGCCAGCTCCGAGGAGATCGGCCGCAGCGAGGTCAAGCTGCTGGCCGAGCAGATCGGTAGCGAGGGCGAGATCGCGATCCTGTCGGCGACCGCGAACGCCACGAACCAGAACACCTGGATCAAGTTCATGCAGGACGAGCTCAAGAAGCCCGAGTACTCGAAGATGAAGCTCGTCAAGGTGGCCTACGGCGACGACGACGACCAGAAGTCGTTCCAGCAGACCCAGGGCCTGCTGCAGGCGTACCCGAACCTGAAGGGCATCATCTCGCCCACCACGGTCGGCATCGCCGCCGCCGCCCGCTACATCTCCGGCTCCAAGTACAAGGGCAAGGTCGCGCTGACC
Source organism: Spirillospora sp. NPDC049024 (assembly GCF_040649235.1). Classification (NCBI taxonomy): domain Bacteria; kingdom Bacillati; phylum Actinomycetota; class Actinomycetes; order Streptosporangiales; family Thermomonosporaceae; genus Spirillospora; species Spirillospora sp. NPDC049024. Next base: position 100,589 of record NZ_JBEZFD010000015.1, on the reverse strand, counting down.
GGCCTCGGCACCCCCGACCAGATGCGCAAGTTCGTCAAGGACGGCACGGTCAAGGGGTTCGAGCTCTGGGACCCGAAGAACCTCGGCTACCTCGCCGCGTACGCGGCGGCGGCCCTGTCGTCCGGCCAGATCACCGGCGCGGAGGGCGAGAAGTTCAAGGCGGGCAAGCTCGGCGAGCGCACGATCGGCGCCAACGGCGAGGTGATCCTCGGCCCGCCGACGGTGTTCGACGCCAAGAACATCGACCAGTACCACTTCTGACCCTGAGCGACGCGAACCGGGGGGCGGGGGGCTTCGCCCCCCACAAGGAGACGCCCCTATGTCCGGACGCACGAAGCGCGTCTGCTTCCTGCTGAAGGTCAGGCAGGACCGCCTGGAGGAGTACAAGCTGCGCCACCAGGCGGTCTGGCCCGACATGCTCAACGCTCTGCGCGACACCGGCTGGCACAACTACTCGCTGTTCCTGCGCGAGGACGGCCTCCTCGTCGGCTACCTGGAGACCGACGACTTCGAGGCGGCCCAGGAGGCGATGGCCCGCACCGAGGTGAACGCGCGGTGGCAGGCGGAGATGGCGCAGTTTTTCGAGGACCTCGACGGCCGCCCCGACGAGGGGATGCGGCCGCTCACCGAGGTCTTCCACCTGGACTAGCCGGTGACCGGATAGGAGAGAGGCAAACCGTGAACGACACCAGCGCGGTGAAGGACGCCCTGCGCCGCCAGCAGATCGAGACTCCCTCGTGGGCGTACGGGAACTCGGGGACCCGGTTCAAGGTCTTCGCCCAGCGGGGCGTGCCGCGCACCCCGCAGGAGAAGATCGACGACGCCGCGCAGGTGCACCGGTTCACCGGCGTCGCGCCCAGCGTGGCGGTCCACATCCCCTGGGACCGGGTGGACGACTACGCCGCGCTGGCCGCCCACGCCAAGGAGCGGGGCGTGCGGATCGGGGCGGTGAACACCAACGTCTTCCAGGACGACGACTACATGCTCGGCAGCGTCACCAACCCCGACCCCGCCGTCCGCCGCAAGGCCCTCGACCACCTGCTCGAGGCGGTCGACATCATGGACGCGACCGGCTCCCGCGACCTGAAGCTGTGGTTCTCCGACGGCACGAACTACCCGGGGCAGGACGACATCCGCACCCGGCAGGACCGGATGGCCGAGGCCCTCGCCGCCGTCTACGAGCGGCTCGGCGACGACCAGCGGTTCCTGCTGGAGTACAAGCTGTTCGAGCCGGCGTTCTACATGACCGACCTGCCGGACTGGGGCGCCTCCTACGCGCACTGCCTGAAGCTCGGCCCGAAGGCGCAGGTCGTGGTCGACACCGGCCACCACGCGCCCGGCACCAACATCGAGTTCATCGTCGCGTTCCTGCTGCGCGAGGGGAAGCTCGGCGGGTTCGACTTCAACTCCCGCTTCTACGCCGACGACGACCTCATGGTGGGCTCGGCCGACCCGTTCCAGCTGTTCCGCATCATGTACGAGGTGGTGCGCGGCGGCGGCTACGACGCGTATCCCGGTGGGGGGACGACCCCCCACGCCCCCCGGCAAGAGAGCGGTGGAGCGGGCGTGGCTTTCATGCTCGACCAGTGCCACAACATCGAGCCGAAGATCCAGGGCCAGATCCGCTCGGTGATGAACGTCCAGGAGGCCACCGCGAAGGCCCTGCTGGTGGACGCCGACGCCCTGCGCTCGGCGCAGGAGTCCGGTGACGTCCTGGAGGCGAACGCCGTGTTCATGGACGCCTACAACACCGACGTCCGGCCGCTGCTCGCCGAACTGCGCGAGGAGATGGGCCTGCACCCGGACCCGGTCGCCGCCTACAAGGCGTCCGGCTACTACGAGCGGATCGTCGAGGAGCGCAAGGACGGCCAGGCGGCCGGCTGGGGGGCCTGAGCATGGCCGCCGCGCCCGCCGCGCCGTCCGGCAGAACCCGCACGGCGCCCCGCCGCCCCGTCGTCATCGCCGCCGTCGCCGGCCTCGTCCTGGCCGCGGCCGTTCCGGCGCACGCGCTGGAGGAGGCTGCCCTGAGCGTCGGCGGCCTGGAGACCGAGCACGCCACGACCCCGAACGCCGTCTCGGCCGCGAAGCCGAGGTTCGGATGGCTGCTGAACGCACGCGAGCGCGGCCAGCGGCAGACCGCCTACCGCGTCTCCGTCGCCACCGCCGACGGGGGCCGCACCGTCTGGGACTCGGGCGCGGTCGACTCGGCCCGCGGCTACGACGTCCGCTACGGGGGCCCGGCGCTCGAGCCCGCCACCCGCTACACCTGGCGGGTCAAGGTCGCCGACGCCCGCGGGCACTGGACGCGCTGGAGCGCGGCCACCTGGTTCGAGACCGCGCTCGGCGCGGACGGCTGGCGCGGCTCGTGGATCGGCGCCCCCGAGAACGCCGCGTCCACCCCGGACCTGCGGGGCACCAGCTGGATCTGGTACCCCGAGGGCGACCCCAAGACGCAGGCGCCGGCGGGCTCGCGCTACCTGCGCGGCGCGTTCGACCTGGCCGCGGTGCCCGCGGGCGCCCGCCTGGTCATGACGGCCGACGACGGCTTCACCGCCTGGGTGAACGGCGCCGAGGTCGGCGGGCGCGACCCCGACCCGGTGGCCGAGAACTGGCGGCGCCCGATCGTCGTCGACGTCACCGCCCACCTGCGGACGGGCCGCAACGTCGTCGCCGTCAAGGCGACCAACGGCAAGGCCAGCCCGGCCGGGCTCCTCGGGCGCCTCGAACTGCCCGGCCAGGACCCGAAGCAGTTCGACACCGGCGCGGCCTGGCGGGCCGCGAACGAGGAGCCCGCCGGGGACTGGAAGGCCGCCGGCTACGACGACGCGGCCTGGCCGCAGGCGAAGGTGCTGGCGCCCTGGGGCGGCGCTCCCTGGGGCGAGGTGAACCCCGAGAAGCCCACCCTCCCCGAGCCGCTCCTGCGCCGCGACTTCGACGTCGCCGGCAAGAAGATCGCCAAGGCGCGGCTGTACGCGGCGGCCGGCGGCTACGTCGAGCTGAGCCTGAACGGCAGGCGCGTCGGCGACGAGGTGCTCCAGCCCGGGTTCGTCCGCTACGACAAGCGCGTCGAGTACGTCACCCGCGACGTGACCCGCATGCTGCGGCACGGCGGCAACGTGATCGGGGCGCGCCTCGGCCGCGGCTTCTACGGGATGACCCAGAAGAACACCTGGAACTGGCATGCCACGCCGTGGACGGGCGAGCCGCGGCTGCTGGCCCAGCTCGTCGTGACCTACGACGACGGCAGCACCCAGACGGTCGCGACCGACGGGCAGTGGCGCTACGCCGAGGGCCCCGTCCGCTACGACTCCCTCTACGGCGGCGAGACCTACGACGCCCGCGAGGAGAAGCCCGGCTGGGACCGTCCCGGCTTCGACGCCTCCTCCTGGCGGCAGGCGGCGGCCGTGCAGGCCCCGACCGCCACCGTGGTGCCCGAGGAGCACGAGCCGATCAAGGTCGCGCGCACCCTGCGGCCCGTCGCGGTCACCAACCCCAAGCCCGGCGTCTACGTGTTCAAAATGCCCCACAACACCGCCGGATGGGCCCGCATCCGGACCAGCGGGCCGAAGGGCGCGACCGTCAGCCTGAAGTACGGCGAGCGGCTCAACTCCGACGGCACCGTCCAGGCCGGCAACGGTCTGGTCACCGGGCGCTTCCAGACCGACGAGTACGTCCTGGCCGGGCGCGGGACGACCGAGACGTGGGAGGCCCGCTACAGCTACAAGGGCTTCCAGTACGTCCAGGTGACCGGCTGGCCGGGGGAGCCGCCCACCGCCGACGACCTCGACGGCCGCGAGGTGCACAGCGCCCTGCGCTCCAACGGCTCGTTCCGCAGCTCCAACGACCTGTTCAACACGGTGGAGACCGCCACCCGGCAGACCGTCGTCAACAACTGGCACGGCATCCCGACCGACACCCCGATGTACGAGAAGAACGGGTGGACCGGCGACGCCCAGCTCATGGCCGAGATGGAGATGGGCCGGTTCGACCTGCGCCGGCTGTTCGCCAAGTGGATGACCGACCACCGCGACAGCCAGGGCTCCGACGGCGTCATCCCGGGGATCGTGCCCGACAACGGCTGGGGCCTCGGCTCCTACGGCCAGGCGCCGCCGTGGCACGCCTCCTTCACCGAGATCCCCTGGCAGATGTACCAGCGGTACGGCGACCGCGACGTCCTCGCCGCGAACTACCCGGCGATGCAGGCCTACCTGGACGGGTGGCTCAAGCGCGCGGACGGCGAGGGGCTCTACCCGAGCAGCCTCAACGACTACCTCGCCCCCGGGTACAACGGCAACACCCCCGAGGACAGGCGCCTGCACGGCACCGCCTACACCTACTCCAACGCGCTGATCATCGCCGGCGCGGCGGAGGTCCTCGGCCGCGGCGACGACGCCGCCCGCTACCGGGCCGCCGCCGCCCGCATCAAGGACGCGTTCAACGAGGCCTTCCTGCGCGGCGACGCCTACGTCACCCGGTCCGACCCCGGCTACCGGCAGACCAACGCGCTGCTCGCCCTGGCCCTCGGCCTGGCGCCGGAGGAGTCGCAGAAGGCCGTCACCGACCGGCTCGTCCGGGACGTGGAGGAGCGCGGCGACCACCTCAACACCGGGGCGCTCGGCACCAAGTACCTGCTGACCGAGCTGACGAAGCGCGGCCACGGCGACCTCGCCTACCGCGTCGCCGACCAGCGCACCTACCCGAGCTGGGGGTACTGGACCGCCAACGGCGCGACCACGCTGTGGGAGCGCTGGGACCTGGACTCGCGGTCCCGCGACCACGTGTTCCTCGGCGGCGCCATCGGCGAGTGGTTCACCGAGGACCTCGCCGGCATCACGCCCGCCGCGCCCGGGTTCGACCGGATCAGGGTCGCGCCGCAGCCGCTCGGCGACCTGGGCTCGGTGGACGCCTCCACGCCCACCCCGCACGGCCCGGTCACCGTCCGCTGGACGAGGTCCGGTGCCGGGTTCGACCTGCGCGTGCGCGTCCCCGTCGGCGCCACCGCCGAGATCGAGCTGCCCGCCGCGGCCGCGGACCGGGTGACCGAGAGCGGGAGGCCGCTGACCGCCGCCGAGGGCGTGCGCGTCCTCGGCACCGGGCAGGGCGCCAACGGCGACGTCGTCCGGGTGGAGGCCGGCTCCGGCACCTACACCTTCCACGCACGCCCATGAAGCCGCGCACGCACATGAAGCCCCGCACGCACACGACGCAGCACACCCACATGAGGAGAATCCGATGACCGCCACTCCACCCGAGGTGGAGCAGCTGCTGGAACGCGCCAACACCCTCGGCTCGGACCCGCGCAACACCAACTACGCCGGCGGCAACGCGTCCGCGAAGGGCACCGTCACCGACCCCGTGACGGCCCGCGACGTCGAGCTGATGTGGGTGAAGGGCTCGGGCGGCGACCTCGGCACCCTCACCGAGAAGGGCCTGGCCGTGCTGCGGCTGGACCGGATGCGCGCCCTCGTGGACGTCTACCCGGGCGTCGAGCGCGAGGACGAGATGGTCGCCGCGTTCGACTACTGCCTGCACGGCAAGGGCGGCGCCGCGCCGTCCATCGACACCGCCATGCACGGGCTGGTGGAGGCCGCGCACGTCGACCACCTCCACCCCGACTCCGGCATCGCGATCGCGACGGCCGCCGACGGCGAGGAGCTGACGCGGCGAATCTTCGGCGACCGGGTCGCGTGGGTGCCGTGGCGGCGCCCCGGCTTCCAGCTCGGCCTGGACATCGCCGAGATCAAGCGCGCCAACCCCGGCGCCATCGGGGTGGTCCTCGGCGGGCACGGCATCACCGCGTGGGGCGAGACGAGCGAGGAGTGCAAGGCCAACTCGCTCGACATCATCCGCACCGCGGAGGCCTACATCGCCGAGCACGGCAAGGCCGACCCGTTCGGCGAGGTCGTCCACCCGGCGCTGCCCGAGGACGAGCGGCACGCGCGCGCCGCCGCGCTCTTCCCGCTGATCCGGGGCCTGGCGTCCACGGACCGCCCGCAGGTGGGGCACTACACCGACAGCGAGCCGGTCCTGGACTTCGTGTCGCGCGCCGAGCACCCCCGGCTCGCCGCGCTCGGCACGTCCTGCCCGGACCACTTCCTGCGCACCAAGGTCGCGCCGATGGTGCTGGACCTGCCGCCGGACGCCCCGCTCGACGAGGCCAAGGCGCGCCTGAAGGAGCTGCACGCCGCCTACCGCGAGGAGTACGCCGCCTACTACGACCGGCACGCCGGCCCGGACTCGCCGCCGATGCGCGGCGCGGACCCGGCGATCGTGCTGGTCCCGGGCGTCGGGATGTTCTCCTTCGGGGCGAACAAGCAGACCGCGCGGGTCGCCGGCGAGTTCTACGTCAACGCGATCAACGTGATGCGCGGCGCGGAGGCGCTGTCGTCGTACGCGCCGATCGACGAGGCGGAGAAGTTCCGCATCGAGTACTGGGAGCTGGAGGAGGCCAAGCTCCGCCGGATGCCGGCGCCGAAGCCGCTCGCCTCCCGGGTCGCGCTCGTCACCGGCGGCGGCTCCGGCATCGGCGCGGCCACCGCCCGCCGCCTCGCCGCCGAGGGCGCCTGCGTCGTCGTCGCCGACCGGGACCTCGCGGCGGCCGAGAAGGTCGCGGCCGAGATCGGCGCCACCGCGCTGCGCGCCGCCGACGCCGCCGTCGCCGCCGGCGCGGACGTGACCTCCGAGGACGAGATCATCGCGGCCGTCCGGGACGCGGTCCTGGCGTTCGGCGGCGTGGACCTCGTCGTCAACAACGCGGGCCTGTCCATCTCCAAGCCGCTCCTGGACACGACCACCGCCGACTGGGACCTCCAGCACGACGTCATGGCGCGCGGCTCGTTCCTGGTCTCCCGCGAGACCGCCCGCGTCATGGTGGAGCAGGGGATGGGCGGCGACATCGTCTACATCTCGTCCAAGAACGGGGTGTTCGCCGGGCCGAACAACATCGCCTACGGCGCGACCAAGGCCGACCAGGCGCACCAGGTGCGGCTGCTGGCCGCCGAGCTCGGCGAGCACGGCATCCGCGTCAACGGGGTCAACCCGGACGGCGTCGTCCGCGGCTCCGGGATCTTCGCCGGCGGGTGGGGCGCGAAGCGCGCCGCCGTGTACGGCGTCGAGGAGGAGCGGCTCGGCGAGTTCTACGCCCAGCGGACGCTGCTCAAGCGCGAGGTGCTGCCCGAGCACGTCGCCGCCGCCGTCTTCGCCCTCACCGGCGGGGACCTGACCCACACCACCGGACTGCACATCCCCGTGGACGCCGGCGTCGCCGCCGCGTTCCTGCGCTGAAGAGGACCGCCCCCGGGCACCACACCCTCACCGCCTGTTAGGAGAGGACAAGCAATGGCAGACACGACAACGCCGCCGGTGAAGGTCGGCCTGGTCGCCGGGGGCCTCGGCGCCTACTGGCCGCAGTTCCCCGACCTGCTGCCGCAGCTCAAGCGGTCCGCCGAGCGCGTCTCGGAGCGGATGCGCGGGCTCGGCGCCGAGGTCGTCGACGTCGGGTTCATCTCCGACGCGCAGGAGGGCGCGGCCGCGGCCGAGCGCCTGCGCGCCGCGGGCTGCGACATCATCGTCGGCTTCCTCACCACCTACATGACCGCGACGATGCTGGTCCCGGTCGCGCAGCGGGCGGACGCGCCCGTCCTGCTGATCAACCTGCAGCCGACCGAGTCGATGGACCACGCGACCTTCGACACCGGGCAGTGGCTCGCCTACTGCGGCGCCTGCCCGCTGCCGGAGATGGCGAACGCGTTCGCGCGCTGCGGCGTCCCGTTCCGGTCGGTGTCGGGGTACCTGGAGGACGAGCGCGCCTGGGCGAAGATCGGCCGCTGGGTGCGGGCCGCCGGGGTCCGCGCGGCGCTGCGGCGGGGCAGGCACGGGCTGATGGGCCACCTGTACCCGGGCATGCTCGACGTCTCCACCGACCTCACGCTCGTCAGCGCCAACTTCGGCGGGCACGTGGAGGTGCTGGAGTTCGACGACCTGCGCGTCCGGGTCGAGAAGGTCACCGAGGCCGAGACGGCCGCCAAGAAGGCCGAGGCCGAGAAGATCTTCGAGCTGGACGCCTCCGTCAACGACGACGACCTGGCCTGGGCGGCCCGCGTCTCGGTCGGCCTGGACCGCCTCGTCGAGGACTTCGAGCTGGACAGCCTCGCCTACTACCACCGGGGCCTGGACGGCGAGATCCACGAGCGGCTCGGCGCCGGGATGATCCTCGGCGCGTCGCTGCTCACCGCGCGGGGGATCCCGGCGGCCGGGGAGTACGAGCTGCGCACCTCCCTGGCGATGCTGATCGCCGACCGGCTCGGCGCCGGCGGCTCGTTCACCGAGCTGCAGGCGCTGGACTTCCACCGCGGCCACGTCGAGATGGGCCACGACGGGCCCGCGCACCTGGCGATCAGCGCACGCCGGCCGCTGCTGCGCGGCCTCGGCGTCTACCACGGCAAGCGCGGCTACGGCGTGTCCGTCGAGTTCGACGTCAAGCACGGCCCGGTCACCGCGTTCGGCGTCATCCAGCGCCGCGACGGCCGGTTCGCGTTCGTCGCGTCCGAGGGCGAGACCGTGGACGGGCCGCTGCTGCAGATCGGCAACACCACCTCGCGAGTCGACTTCGGCTGCGACCCCGGTGAGTGGACCGACGCGTGGTCGGCCACCGGGATCTCCCACCACTGGGCCCTCGGCACCGGCCACCGCGTCGCCGACCTGAAGGCCCTCGCCGACCTCCTGGAGATCGAGCTCGTCCAAGTGAATCCCTGACGGAACGACACCGGCGCGACGCCGTCCCCCCACCCCCTGCGCAGCTCCGAAGGATGTTTCGTCATGCGCAAAATCCCCCCACTCCGCGGTGCCGCGTGCGGCGTCGCCCTGTGCCTGGCGCTCACCGCCGCCACCGCCCTGCCCGCCCGCGCGGACGCCGGCCTGCACGCCACCGGGCTGCGGACCGACGCGCTCGACGAGCCCCTCGGAATCGACGACACGGCGCCCACCCTGAGCTGGCGCCTGGCCGCCCCCGGCCGCGGCTCCGCCCAGACCGCCTACCAGGTCGTCGCGGCGACCTCCCGCGACCGGCTCGGCAGCGCCGACCTGTGGGACTCCGGCAAGGTGTCCTCCGGTGCCGCGAGCGCCGTCTACCGGGGCACGGCGCTCACCTCCCGCCGCCAGGTGTGGTGGCGGGTCCGGGTCTGGGACGGCGCGGGGCGCGCGTCGGACTGGAGCACGCCCGCCCGGTTCGAGACCGGCCTGCTCGGCGAGGACGACTGGTCCGCCAAGTGGATCAGTGACGAGCGCTGGCTGAACCGGGCGCCGACCCCGGCCACCGTCCCGATGCCCGCCGGGACGAAGGCCCGCTATCTGCGGCTGGACGTGACGAAGCTCGGCCTCCCGGTCAAGGAGGGCGGCTCGCTGCTGTCCCGCCTCCAGCTCGCCGAGATCGAGGCGCTCGACCCGTCCGGGGCGAACGTCGCGAAGGGCGCGAAGGTCACCGCGTCGGAGGTGCGCGAGTACCCCGGCAAGTGGATGCCGGAGTTCGTCACCGACGGGTCGCTCACCACGCAGAAGGCGCCGTTCGGCTACACCAGCCCCGCCTACGGCACGCAGGACCCCGGCCACCACATCTGGCTCCAGCTCGACCTCGGCGCCGCCAAGGACCTCGCCTCGGTCAAGCTGTACCCGCGCACGGACCTGATGACGAGCGACGGCAAGACGCCGAACTTCCCCGTCGACTACACCCTGCAGACCTCCGACTCGGCGGACGGCCCGTTCGCGACCGCCAAGACCGTCACCGGCCAGGAGCCGCCGCCCGCCTACCAGACGGACCTGCCCCGGCTGCCCCTGCTCGCCCGGCAGTTCTCGCTGAAGGACGAGGTGCGGTCCGCCCGGCTCTACATCACCGCGCTCGGCATCTACGACGCCACCGTCAACGGCCGCCCGGTCAGCGACGCCGTCCTGGAACCGCCGAACACCGACTACCGCAAGCGCGCCGAGTACGCCGCCTACGACGTCACGAAGCTGCTGCGGCGCGGCGGCAACGCGATCGGCGTGCGGCTCGGCAACGGCACCTACAACGTCACCTCCACCAGCGACCGCTACACCAAGTACGTCGGGGCGCAGGGAGCGCCGAAGCTGCTCGCCCAGCTGGAGGTCACGCTCGCGGACGGGACGACCGCGCGGGTCGCGACCGACTCGTCTTGGCGCACCGACCTCGGCCCGACCACGTTCACGCACTGGTACGGCGGCGAGGACGAGGACGCCCGGCTCGCGCGCGAGGGCTGGGACGGGCCGTCTGCGGACCTGGCGTCCTGGCGCCCCGCCGCCGAGGCCCCCGACCCCGGCATCGCGCTCACCGCGCGCATGTCGCCCGCGATCGTGCCCGTCGGCCGCCGCAGGACGGTGAAGGTCACGCGGCCGGAGAAGGGCACTTATGTCTTCGACCTCGGCGAGAACGTCGCGGGCTGGCCGCAGATCCGGGTCGACGGCCCGCGCGGCACGCGACTGGCGCTCAAGCCGGGGGAGCGGCTCGGCGCGGACGGCCTCGTCGAGCAGGGCACGATGATCGCCGGCGGCGCGCGGCGTCCGCCGATCGAGGACCACTACACCCTCGCCGGCGGCGGCACCGAGACCTGGCACCCCCGGTTCGTCTACCACGGCTTCCGCTACCTCCAGGTCACGGGCCTGCCGTCCGCGCCGGACCCGGACACCGTCTCCGCCGTCGTGCTGCGCGCGGGCAACGCCTCCGCCGGCTCGTTCGAAAGCTCCGACCTGCTGCTGAACGGCATCCACCGGATCATCGACCGGTCGATCCAGGGCAACATGTTCAGCATCCTCACCGACTGCCCCGACCGGGAGAAGCTCGGCTGGCTGGAGGAGACCCAGCTCGTCCAGGGGTCGGTCACCCGCAACTACGACGTCGCGGCCTACTACCCGGCGCTGCTGCGCAACATGGCCGAGGCGCAGACCGCCGACGGGCTCGTCCCCGACATCGCGCCCGAGTACGTCCAGTTCTCCGGCGGCGTCCGCGACGACCCCAACTGGGGCAGCGCCATCATCATGGCGGCCTGGCAGCACTACCGCACCTACGGCGACGCCCGCCCGCTGCGCGACTTCTACCCGAACATGCAGCGCTACCTGGACTACCTGACCTCCAAGGCGAAGGGGAACCTGCTCGACTACGGCCTCGGCGACTGGGCCGCCGTCGACAAGACCACGCCGCGCGGGATCGCCGCGACCTACGGCTACCAGCGCAGCGCCGCCGCGCTCGCCTCCGTCGCCGGGCTGCTCGGCAAGGACGACGACGCCGCCCGCTACCGCAAGCTCGCCGACGACATCGCGGAGGCGTTCAACGCCAAGTACCTGGACGAGGAGCGGCACACCTACGGGTCGGGCAGCCAGGCCGGGGACGCGTTCGCACTCGACCTCGGCATCGTCCCGGAGTCGCAGCGGCAGGCCGTCCTCGACCACCTCGTCGCGTCCGTCAAGGGCAAGGGGTTCCACGTCACCACCGGTGAGATCGCCCTGCCCGCGCTGTTCCGCGTGCTGTCGGCGGCCGGGCGCGACGACGTGATCCTCGCCGTCGCGCAGCAGGTCACCGACCCCAGCTACGGCTACCAGGTCGTGCACGGCGCGACCGCGCTCACCGAGTACTGGGACGGCCCGACCGGCTACGGCTCGCAGAACCACTTCATGCTCGGCGCGATCGACGAGTGGTTCGGCGCCGGGCTCGCCGGGATCGGCCAGGCCGGAGACTCGGTCGCCTTCGGCGAGCTCGTCGTCCGGCCCGCCGTGGTCGGCGACCTGACCCGCGCGGCCTCCACCTACCGCACGCCGCGCGGCACGGTGTCCAGCGAGTGGCGCCGCTCCGGGCACGACCTCCGGCTGGACGTGACCGTCCCGCCCGGCGCCCCCGCGCGCGTCGAGGTGCCGCTGCTCGGCGCGTCCGCCGCGACCGCCCCGGCGGGCGCCCGGTCCCTGGGCGTCCAGGGCGGCCGGGCCGTGTACGAGGTCGGATCGGGCTCCTGGACGTTCAACGTCCGCACCCCCGAGGCCGTGCAGCAGGACCGCACCCAGCTCGCCGTCGAACCGCCGTTCGGCGTCGACATCCCGGTGCTCGACGGGAAGACCACCGACGCCCGGTTCCGCGTCACCAACCTTGAGCGGCACGCCGTCACGGTCCCGGTGAAGGCCGCCGCGTCGGACGGCTTCACCGCCGAGGCCGGCGCCCGGGTCACGATCCCCGCGGGCGGCTCCGCCCACGTCCCGGTCGAGATCGGGCATTCCGGCGGCGCGACGGACGGCACCGTCACCGTCACCGTCGACGACGAGAGCGTGCAGGCCCCGGTCCGCGTCACCGGCAACCTCGTGCGCCTCGCCGAGATGTCGGCGTCCAGCGTGCACAGCGGCTCCTCGCCCGCGTGGACCAACGACGGCGGCACCGACTCCGGCGTCTGGCTGAACGGCGTCGGCGGCTGGAACGACGACACCGCCGGCGACTTCCCCGACACCCTCACCGCCACCTGGGACGAGCCGCAGCGCATCGGCCGCGTGAAGGTCTTCACGCTCGACGACCCCGCGCACCCGGCCGCCAAGTCCGGGATCCGGGACTTCGACGTCCAGGCGCGGGTGGACGGGACGTGGACGACCGTCGCGACCGTCGCCGGCAGCACCGCCGGCACGGTCGAGAAGACCTTCGACCCCGTCCCGGCGTCGGCCCTCCGGCTCCTGGTCCACGACTCCAACGACCACAACTACAGCCGCGTCATCGAGCTGGAGGGCTACGCCTCATGATCCGCTCAAAGACGCGGCTGCTCGCGGTGCCGGCCGCCGCGCTCCTGGCCCTGACCGGGCTCGCGGCCGCCGGGGCGGCCGAGACCGCTCCGCCGTCCGGGCCGGACGTCCCGGCCCTGACCCGCGGGACCTTCGCCGACCCTCCGGCGTCCGTGCGGCCCAAGTACCGCTGGTGGCAGCCGCTGGCCCACACCGACGACGCGGAACTGGCCGCGGAGCTCGAACAGATCAGGAAGGCGGGCGGCGGCGGCGCCGAGGTGGCCCCCTTCAGCGTGGAGGGCGCCGGGAACAACTCCCCGGAGTTCCTGAAGACCTACGGCTGGGGCACGCCGCTGTGGGCGCGGAAGACCCGGACGATGCTGGCCGCCGCCCAGGAGAAGGGCCTCGGCCTGGACTTCACCATCGGGCCGCGCTGGCCCGCGACCGTCCCCACCGTGAACGACGTCAACGATCCGAGCGCGCAGCAGCAGGTCGTCTTCTCCCACGAGTTCCACAAGGGCGGCACCAGCAGGTCCGGTGAGCTGCCGACCAACTTCAACGTCGCGCCGCCCGCGGGGGCGAAGAGGACGCTCATCGCGGCGCTCGTCGCCAAGTGCTCCGACGCGGACTGCGCCTCTTCCGGCGCGCCGCGGATGCTGGACCGCGACGGCGTCACCGACGTCACCTCGAAGGTGGACGCGCAGGGCGGCCTCACGGTCGACTTCCCCGGCGACGGCGAGAGCACCTACGCGCTGATCGCCTTCTACCAGACGCCCAGCGGGCAGTCCCTGTCCGGCTACACCGCGACCGGCGCCAACTACGCCCTCGACCCGTTCAGCCAGGCCGGCGCGAAGGCCACCACGGACTTCTACGACGAGCACATCCTCACCCCCGACGTGCGGAGGCTGCTCGCCCAGATGGGCGAGAGCGACCTGTTCGAGGACTCGCTCGAACTGGGCACCACCCAGAAGTGGACGTCCGAGCTGGTCGGCCAGTGGACGAAGCTGCGCGGCTACTCCCCGGTCGAGGTGCTGCCCGCCCTGGCCGGCGCCGGCGACCAGGGCATCACCGACCGGCCGTTCTTCGACTTCGGCGGCGGCGTCGGCGCCCGGGTCCGCACCGACTACCGGCAGACCCTCAGCGACCTCTACATCCGCAACCGGCTCGACGTGCTGCGCGAGTGGGCCCACAAGCACCGCATCAGCACCCGTATCCAGCCCTACGGCATCCCGGTGGACGTCTCGGAGGCCGCCTCGCACGTCGACGTGCCCGAGGGCGAGTCCCTGGCGTTCGGGCAGTCGGTCGGCGCCTACAGCAACGTGCAGGACTACCGGGTCGTCGCGACGGGCGCGCACGTGTCCGGGCGGCCGGTGGTGTCCGACGAGTGCTGCGCCTTCTCCGGCTCGGTGTGGGGCTCGACGGCCGGCGCCGGGTCGGACGCCTCGAACCTCCAGGCCGTCTACCGGGGCTTCGCCGGCGGCGTGAACCAGGTCGTCTGGCACGGCTTTCCGTACCTGAGCAGGGGCCCCCAGGGCGCCGGGCCGCAGTCGGTCTGGCCCGGCATGACCTACGGCGGCAACACCTCCTACTCGGAGGCGTTCGGCGACAAGGGCGGCCCGAACTGGGCCGACTACCGCGCGGTCAACGACAACCTGGCCCGGATGCAGCTCGTGCTGCGGCAGGGCAAGCCGCGGTTCGACCTGGCCGTGTACTGGCAGGACTTCGGCATGAACGGCACCGGCACCACCGGGAGCGGGTCGAACAAGCTGATCCAGAGCTCCTCGGCGCTGGCGTCGGCCGGATACACCTACGAGTACCTCAGCCCGGCGCTGCTCCGGCGAAAGGACGCCGCCTACTCCCGCGGCGCCCTGTTCGGCGACCGCTCCGCCTACCACGCGGTGCTGCTGAACGACCAGAAGACGATGCCGGTGGACGCCGCGGAGAAGCTGCTGCGCCTGGCGCGGCAGGGGCTGCCCGTCGTCATCGTCGGGGACGTGCCGAGCGCGGTGCCCGGACACGGCGACGCCGCGCGCCAGGACGCGCGGCTGAAGTCGGTGGTCTCCGAACTCCTCCGGCAGCGCGGCGTGGTCCGGGTGGCGAGCGAGGTGGACGCGCCGGACGCGCTGCGGCGCCTGAACGTCGCACCGGCCGCCGTGCCGCACGACGGCTCGGGCGCGATCCTCGACGTGCGCCGCCAGGACGGCCCCACCAACTACTACTACCTGTACAACCAGACGAACACCGCGAACGCGCAGAACATCACCCTGACCGGCGACGGCGTCCCCTACCGGCTGGACACCTGGACCGGCGAGATCACCCCGATCCGCGAGTACACGTCCGGCCGGGGCACCGTCACCGTCCCGGTCCGGCTGGCCGCGAACGACGCCACCGTCATCGCGGTCACGCCGCGGCACGACGGCACCTTCACCGGCCGCCCGAACGGCACCGGCAAGCCGGGTGAGCGGGGCACGGCGGCCGTGCCGCAGCCGGTGAAGCTCGACGAGTGGTCGCTGGCGGTGGACGCCTGGGGCCCCGGGCCCTCCGGCAAGCCCGGCGACACCGCGCACAAGGCGCTCGGCCCGGTCACGGTGAAGGCCGGGGCGGACGGCGCGCTGCCCGCCTGGTCGGCCATCACCCCCGCCAACGGCTACCCCGTGGACCTCGCGGACGTCTCGGGCGTGGGCACCTACACCGCGAACGTCACCCTGGACGGCGGCTGGAAGGGCATCGACAGGGCGCGGCTCGACCTCGGCACACCGGTGGACACCGTCCGTGTGAACGTCAACGGGCACGACCTCCCGCCGCTGGACCAGGCCGACCTGCGGCACGTCGAGGTGGGCCGGTACCTGCGGCCCGGAGCCAACACGATCACCGTGCGGGTCGCCTCCACGCTGCTCAACGCGGTCCGCACCGCCCCGGGCACCGGAGCCTCGTCGCGGGCGCCGATGGACTACGGGCTGTTCGGCCCCGCCGTCCTCACCCCGGCCGGCGGCGACCGGCCGGTGCTGGCCGTCGAAGCGCTCGAACCGGAGCTGCCGCTGGCGGACGGCGGCTACAACCGCGCGACCGTCCTGGTCACCAACGCCTCCGGGCGCGCGGCGAACGTCACGGTCGCCGCGTCCGCCGCCGAGGGGGTCGGCGCCGAGCCGGAGCGGGACCGCGTCACGGTGCCCGCCGGCGGCTCGGTGACGGTGCCCGTCGGGCTGCGCGGCAAGGGCACGGCGTCCGGCACGAGCACCCTGAAGGTGACCGCGCGCAGCGATGCCGGGCCGTCCGCCGCCGCGGAGGTGACCCTGCGGCACTCCGGCGACCTCGCCCTCAACCCGGGCGGCACGCCGTTCCCGCGGGTCGTCGCCGACGCCGGCCAGGACCGGTACCCGGCCAAGCTCGCCGTGGACGGCTCCGCGAGCACGTTCTGGGTGTCGTGGGGACGCGCCGCCGGCCAGGGGCCGACCCCCGCCGACCCGGTGCGCTACGGCGTCGACTTCGGCGCGCCGGTCGAGTTCGGCTCGGTCGTCGTGGGCGGGCGCTCCAACTACGGGCCGCGCGACTACGGCGTCCAGGTCTCCTCGGACGGCCGGACCTGGCGCACCGTTGCCACCGCCGCGGACACCCCGAAGGCGGGCGGGACGACGGCCTTCCCCAAGGTCAGCGCCCGCTACGTACGACTCGACATCACCAGGAGCTGGGACGGCATCGGTGCGAACGTGCAGATGAGCGGGTTCTCCGTAAGGCCGTAGGCCGGAACGGGCCGGGGGCGGACGCCCCCGCGGGCGCGATCCGCCCCCGGCCCGTCCGGCGCATGACGCAAGCCGCAGCAACGAACTGGAGGGCCACTCCTCATGATCCGTTCCAAGACGTTCCGCGTCGTCGCCGCGGCAGGGTTGTCGGCCGCCGTCGTGGCACTCCCCGGGACCGCGCAGGCCGCGCTGAGGGCCGGGCACGCGCCGCAGGCGCCGGCCGGGCTGACCGTGGGGGACCAGTCCCGCCCCCTGAACGTGGAAGGGGCGCCGCTGTTCGGCTGGACGCCCCGCGACCGCGACCCCGGGGAGGTGCAGAGCGCGTACGAGATCGTCGTGCGGGACGCCTCAGGCAAGGCGGTCTGGGACAGCGGGCGCGTCCGGTCGGGGAGCCAGGAGTACGTGAAGTACGCCGGGCCGGCGCTCGCGCCGGAGACGTCCTTCACATGGACGGTCCGGACCTGGGACGTCTCCGGAAAGCGCTCTCCGTGGGCGCGGCCCGCCGCGTTCGACACCGGGCTGTCCGACCCGGACTGGCAGGCCGCCTGGATCCGGCGCACCACCGCGGAGGCCGACGACTACACGCTCGCCCGCAAGGACTTCACGGTCGGCGCGTCGAAGGTCGTGCGGGCCCGCGTGCACATCGCGGCCGGGCAGCAGTACGCGCTGCACCTGAACGGCGAGACCGTCGACCACGGCCCCGCCTTCGAGTACGCCGACGACGGCTTCTACAAGACCGTCGACGTCACCTCGAAGGTGAAGGCCGGGCAGCCCGCCACGATCGGCGCGCTCTACCACTGGTACGGGTCGGGGCAGGGGCGGCCGAAGGGCGAGCCGGGCCTGCTCGTCCGGATGGTCATCGACCACGCCGACGGGACGCGGCAGGTCGTCGTCACCGACGGGACGTGGAAGGTGGCGCGCGCCCCCTGGAAGAAGGCGCCCAAGCGCAACGGCGACGGCGGCGACTACGTCGAGGACATCGACGGGACCGCCGTGCAGGCCGGGTGGGACGAGCCCGGCTTCGACGCCTCCTCCTGGCAGGACCCGGTGGTCGTCGGCGTCCATCCCGCGTCCGGCTTCAAGCACCTGCACGGGCAGGAGACTGCGCTCGCGTACCGGGCCGTCCGGCCGGTGAAGGTCACGCGGCTGGACTCGGGCGCGCTGGTCGCCGACTTCGGGAAGGTGATCCCGGCCGTGCCGGTGGTGCGGTTCCGGGACGGCGTCGCCGGGCGGCACGTCGACATGCACGCCTCCTACGTCCTCAACGCCGACGGGACGGTCTCCCGCTCCAAGGACGACAACCAGGACACCGACCTCAGCTACGGCTACACCCAGCGCGACGGCGACCAGACCTTCCGGCCGCTCACCTATGTCGGGTTCCGCTATCTGGAGATCGCGCCCGGCTCGGGCGCCGAGGCGGACGACATCTCCGCCGTCGTCCAGCACAACGAGGTGACCCGCAAGGGCGACCTCCGCACGTCCGACGCGGGAGTGAACGCGGCCTACGACCTGATGGCGCGGTCGGCGCTGTACGGGGCGCAGTCGCAGTTCCTCGACACGCCAACCCGGGAGAAGGGGCAGTTCCTCGGCGACTCGGTCGACACGTCGATCGCCATGATGGGCGCCTACGGGGAGCGGCGCCTGACCCGGCAGGCGATCCGCGAGTTCATGGCGTCGCAGGCGCGGTACTGGCCGGACGGACGCCTCAACGCCGTCTACCCGAACGGCGACGGCAAGCGCGACATCCCCGACTACACCGAGATGTTCCCCGGCTGGGTCTGGGACTACTACCAGCAGTCCGGCGACGCGTCCACGCTCGCGGAGGCCTACCCGGTGATGAGCGCGGTCGCCGGCTACGTCCGCCGCTACATCGCGGACGGGACGGGCCTGGTCACCAACCTGGAGGGCGGCTCCGGGGCCTACAAGTACGGCATCATCGACTGGCCCGCGACCATGCGGTACGGGCACGACATGGACACCGCCGCCCGCACGGTCATCAACGTGCTCGGCGTGGACGTCCTGAACGCCACCGCCCGCGCCGCCGAGGTGCTCGGCAGGACCGGCGACGCGGAGGCGCTGCGCAAGGACGCCGGGACGCTCACCGGCAACATCAACGCCAGGCTCCGCCGCCCTGACGGCGTCTACATCGACGGCCTGAAGAGCGACGGCGCGCAGAGCACGCACGCCTCGCAGATCGCCAACGCCTACGCGCTCGCCTACGGCGTCGCTCCCGCCGCGGACCGGGCCGAGGTCGAGTCGCACATCGCCGGGCTCGGCATGCAGATGGGGCCGATGACCGCGCACCGGCTCCTGGAGGCGCTCGCGGGACGCCCGGCGGACGTCGTGGCCCGCCTGACCGACAAGGACGGGCCGGGCTGGGGCAACATCCTCGCCCGCGGCGGCACGTTCACGTGGGAGTCGTGGGACGCGCCGGAGACCGGGCAGAGCCACTCCCACCCGTGGGGCGCGACGTCGCTGGTCGAGGTGCAGCGGACCCTCCTCGGCGTCACCGCGACGGCCCCGGCCTCGGCAGCCGTCCGGATCAGGCCGCCGCTGACCGGGCTGGACCGCGCGTCCGGGACCGTCCCGCTGCAGCGCGGGGACGTCGGCGTCGCGTGGAAGCGGGCCGGCGGCGGGTTCTCCCTCGACGCGGACATCCCGGTCAACGTCCGCGCCGAGATCCACGTCCCCGCCCGTTCGGCCGGTGACGTGCACGTCTCCGGGCCGGGCGGCGCCCGCTTCATCGGCATGAAGGACGGCTACGCCGTCTTCGAGGCCGGCTCCGGGCACCTCGCCTTCCGTTCGAACCACCTCTGAGGAGCCCGGTCATGACCGAACGATCGAGAAGCGGGATGAGCAGGCGGCACTTCCTCGGCGCGTCGGTCGCCGGGGTGGCGGGCACGGTCGTCCTCAGCTCCGCCGGGGGCGCCGCGTCGGCGTCCCCGGCCGCCGCGGCGGCCCGCACGCCGTCCGGGCTGCTGACCTCCCTGCTGCCCGACGGGCTCGGCGTCACCGCGGCTCGGCCTCGGCTGAGCTGGCGGCTCGCCGACCTCGGCCCGGGGACGAAGCAGACGCACTACCAGGTGCAGTTCGCCACCACCCCGGCCCGCCTGGAGCACGGCCCGTACGTGTGGGACAGCGGCAGGGCCGCGTCGTCGGCGTCCGTCGCCGTGCCGTACGGCGGCCCGGCGCTGTCGCCGCGGACGCCGTACTGGTGGCGGGTGCGGACGTTCGACGGGCCCAAGGCGTCCCGCTGGTCCGAGCCCGCGCTGCTGGCCACGGGCGTCGAGGAGTGGTCGGCCGAACCGGTCTGGACGGCGGCCGCGCAGGCGCCCGGCGACGGCGTCCTCACGGCCCGGGTGCAGATCACCTCGGTCGCGGCGAGCCTCTGGTTCCGGGCGTCCGGGACGAGCGCCAACTACCTGTGGCAGCTGCGCGCCGGATCTCCGGGCGTCCTGAAGAAGCACGTCTGCGTGAACGGCGCCTACCAGGTGCTGGAGGAGAAGCGGCTGGCGTTCCCCGTCGAGACGGGCCGCTGGTACGACGTGGCGGTCGAGATGGCGGGCTCCACGTTCCGGACGTCCATCGACGGGGCGGAGGTCGACACCACCACCGACGCCACGTACCGGACGGGGACGGTCGGGATGCGCAACGGCTCCAGCGAGGCCAACGTGTGGGACCGCGTCACCTTCACCGGCGCGGACGGCAAGGCGGTCATCGACGAGGACTTCACCGACGGCCGCGGCACCTTCGGCGCCGGCACGGTCGCGGGCGGCGCACTGACCCTCGCCAAGGGGCAGTCGACGCTGTCCTCGGCCGGGTCGCCCGACGACAGCTGGGCGCTGCTGCGCACCGAGTTCACCCCGGAGCGCAAGCCGATCGCGGCCGCCGTGCTCCACGTCGCCGCCCAGTCCCCGGCGCCCAGCCGCCAGTACCCCGCCAAGATCTGGGTGAACGGCGAGGTGGCCGGCTTCGCCTCCATGCGGGGCGGGACGGGGGCGCCAAAGTACCACTCCTTCGACGTCACCGAGGCGCTGGAGCCGGGCCGGCCCAACGCGCTCGCCGCCCTCGCGTTCACCACCGAGGACAAGCGGTTCCTCGCCGAACTCGTCGTCACCTACGCCGACGGGACGTCCACCACCGTCAGGAGCGGCGCGGCATGGAAGGCGCGCCGCCAGGCAGGGATGCTGCGCGACGGCGGGACGATCGGCTCCAGCTTCTACCTGGGTCCCCAGGAGTACTGGGACATGCGGCAGGAGCCGGCCGGCTGGACGAGCCCCGGCTTCGACGACTCCGGCTGGGAGCCGGCGGTGGTGAAGCCGGCCATCGCCGGGCTGGAGCCCGCGCTCGTCGAACCGGTCGGACTGTACGACGTCCGGCCCGCGTCCGTGCGGAAGGCGTCGTCCGGCACCTGGATCGTCGATCTCGGGCGGGAGATCGCGGGCGGTCTGCGCCTGTCCGTGCGCGGCAAGGCCGGGCAGACCGTCGAGGTCCGGCTCGGCGAGGAGCTGAACGCCGACGGGACCGTCAGGCACGCGCTGCGCGCCGGCGTCACCTACCGGGAGGTCTGGACGCTCCGCGACGGCGACCAGACCATCGAGCACTGGGGCTACCGAGGGTTCCGGTACGCGCAGCTGGTCTGCGACGACGACCTCGACCTCTCGCAGGCCGCCACCGGGCGCGCCTGGCGGGCCGCCTGGCGCGACTCCGACGCGTCGTTCTCCAGCTCCAGCCCCGACCTCGACCGCGTGTACGAGCTGTGCCGGTACTCGATCGAGGCGACGCGCGGCGACCTCTACACCGACACGCCCACCCGCGAACGCGGCCCCTACGAGGGCGACGCGCTCGTCAACCAGGCGTCCGAATACGCCGTGCAGCGCTCGTTCGCGCTGGCCCGCGCGTCCGGCGCCTATCTGGCCCGCAACCCCACCTGGCCCACCGAGTACCGGCTGATGAGCGTCATGTCGGCCTGGCAGGACTACCTGCACACCGGTGACCCGGAGCAGCTCGCCGCGGACTACGACATCCTCGTCTCCAAGCACCTGACGCCGCACCTCGGCGAGGACGGGCTCGTCCACAAGAAGCCCGGCTCGCCCACTCAGGACCTGGTCGACTGGCCTGCGTCCAACCGGGACGGCTACGTGTTCACCGACGTCAACACGGTCGTGAACGCCTGCCAGTACGCCGCGTTCACCGCCATGGCCGACATCGCGGACGCGCTCGGCAAGACTGCCGACGCGAAGAGCTGGCGGGGGCGCGCCGACACGCTGGCCAAGGCGATGCGGGAACAGCTCCTCGACGCGTCCAACGGGCGGTTCTTCGACGGAGTGGGCACCACCCACAGCGCGCAGCACGCCACCGTGTACCCGGTCGCGCTCGGCGTGGCCGGGCCCGGCACGGTTCCCGACTCCGTCGTCCGAGCCTTGGGCGAGACCCTCGCCGACGGCGGCATGAAGGTCAGCGTCTACGGCGCGCAGTTCCTTCTGGACGCCCTGTTCGCCACCGGCCAGGCCAAGGCCGCGATCGGCCTGATGACGGCCACCGGCATGAGCTCCTGGCTCCACATGCTGGACGACCTGGGCGCGACCATCGTGGCCGAGGCCTGGGACCCGTCCCTCAAACCCAACATGACGTTCTCGCACGCCTGGGGCTCGGCGCCCGCGAACGTCATCCCGCGCCACGTCCTCGGTGTGCGGATCACCGCGCCGGGAGCGGCCGAGATCGAGGTGCGGCCGCGCCCGGGCGGGCTGGCCCGCGCCTCCGGCCGGGTTCCGACGATCCGCGGCCCGGTCTCCGTCGCGCTCGACCGCGGCGACGGCTACCGCCTGGACGTGGACGTGCCGCCCGGCATGTCCGCCCGCGTCGTCGTCGAGCTCGGCGACGACGATCCGCGCGCGTTCCGCCTCACCGGACCCCATGCCCGCGCCCCCCGCTCCACCAGCCAGGACGTCACCGGCCGGCTCCTCGCCCTCGGCCCGGTCGGCTCCGGCCGCAGCACAGTGATCAGGAGTTGACAGTGAACGACGAACGCATGGGCCAGGGCGTCACGCGCAGGCGCGCGCTCCAGATCGGCGCCGCCGCCGCCGTGGTGGCGGGCGCCGGCGCGGTCCTCGGGGGCGAGGCGGCGGCGCAGGCCGCGCCCGGCCTCCCCGCCGCGCCGGAGGCCGGCGGGTTCGCCGGCCCCGGCGCGGCGGTGCGGCCCCGGTTCCGCTGGTGGTGGCCGGACGGCCTGGTCGACCCGGCCGAGATCCGGCGCGAGATCGACCAGATCGCGGACGCCGGGTTCGGCGGCGCGGAGATCGTCGCCGTGCACCACAGCATCCGCGACAAGTCCGTCCTGGACCCGGCGGGCCACGGCTGGGGCACCCCGGCCTGGAACGCCGGCGTCGAGGCCGCACTCGACCAGGCCGCCCGGCGCGGCGTGACCGTCGACCTGACGATCGGCCCGGCCTGGCCCGCCGCCGTCCCGACGATCACGCCGGACGACGAGGCCGCCGTCCAGGAACTCGCGTACGGGACGGTGACCGTCGCGGGCGGCGCCACCCATGACGGCCCGGTCCCCGAACCGGTCGCTCCGCCCGAGAGCGGCGTGACCAGGCGCCACCTCGTCGCCGTCCACGCCGTCCGGCTCGACGCCGCGAACAACACCCGCAAGGAGACCGGCCTCGACCCCGCGTCGTTCACCGACCTGACCTCGAAGGCCGCGGGGGAGCGGATCACCTGGACGGCCCCCGAGGGCGGCGACTGGCTGCTGTTCTCCTACTGGCGGCGCGGCAGCGGGCAGCGGCCGGAGTCCGGTCCGCACTCGTCCCCGGACAGCTGCGTCGTCGACCACTTCAGCCGCGCCGGGACCCGGGCCGTCACCGCGTTCTGGGAGGCGCGCCTGCTCACCCGCGACATCCGCAAACTGATCAAGCGGGCGGGCGGGACGCTGTTCGAGGACTCGATCGAGCTGGAGACGGCGGCGCTCAACTGGACGCCCGACCTGCCCGCTGAGTTCCGGCGGCGCCGCGGCTACGACCTGATGCCGTACCTGCCGGTGATCGTCCGGCTCAAGGAGAACACCAAGTTCGCCTACGACGCGGCGACGACCGCCCACGTCCGGCACGACTTCTGGCAGACGGTCTCCGACCTGTTCAACGAGTTCCATTTCGCGGCGCTCGCGAAGTGGGCGCACTCGATCGGGCTGGAGTACCGCGCGCAGCCGTA
The DNA here is from genome assembly GCF_040649235.1 of Spirillospora sp. NPDC049024. Classification (NCBI taxonomy): domain Bacteria; kingdom Bacillati; phylum Actinomycetota; class Actinomycetes; order Streptosporangiales; family Thermomonosporaceae; genus Spirillospora; species Spirillospora sp. NPDC049024. Next base: position 76,884 of record NZ_JBEZFD010000015.1, on the reverse strand, counting down.
CGGGCTGGAGACCGACGCCATCCACACCGCCGCGATCCTGGACGTCCCGGAGGGCGAGTCGCTCGGGTTCAAGAACCTGGACGACTACCGCGCGCTCGCCGGAGGCCGCGACATGGGCGGACGGAAGGTCCTCTCCTGCGAGGCGGGCGCCTACCAGGGCGGCGCCTACAACACCACCTGGGGCAAGTTCCTCCGCACCATGGGCGGCGCCTATGCGGCCGGCCTCAACCAGACCGTCTTGCACGGCTTCTCCTACGCCACCGCGCCCGGGGCGGCGTGGCCGGGCTTCGCGGCGTTCACCCCCTACAACGGCGGCATCGGGTTCTCCGAGTCGTGGGGGCCGCGCCAGCCGACGTGGCGGCACGTCCCCGACGTGGCCGCCTACCTTTCGCGCGTCCACCTGGCCATGCAGGCCGGCACGAGCCGCATCGACGTGGCCGTCTTCCGCCAGAAGGGCTACACCAAGACCGGCATCGGCGCGGGGTGGTTCACCAAGAGCGGCGTCCCGCTGGGCTGGACGCACCAGCTCATCAGCGCGCCGCTGCTCGACCTCCCGTCCGCGACCGTGTCCGGCGGGCGGCTCGCCCCCGACGGCCCCGCCTACAAGGTCGTGTTCGTCGAGGGCGACCGCTTCGGCGGCAACGAGTGCACGCTGCAGCTCGCCACGGCCCGCACCATGCTCAGGCTGACGAAGGAGGGCCTGCCGCTGCTGTTCCTCGGCGACTGGTCGGCCGCGACCGTGCCGGGCCTGGCCCGCGACGGCGAGAACGAGCAGCTGCGCGCCGTCCTCAAGCAGCTGTTCGCGCAGCCGCGCGTCCGCGTCGTCGCCGCGGAGGCCGACGTGCCCGGCGCGCTGGCCGACCTCGGCCTGCGCCCGACGGTCTCCTACGCGGAGGCGTCGACGCTCCTCACCGGCCACCGGCGGGACGGCCGCGCCGACTACTTCTACCTGTGCAACGGCAAGCACACCGAGACCGTCAAGCCGCCGGTCGCCGCGATCGACCACGAAGTCACGTTCACCCGGTCCGACCGCAAGGCCGTCCCGTACCGGCTGAACCTGTGGACGGGCGAGACCGAGCGGATCGCCGTCTACCGCGAGGACGGCGACACGATCACGCTGCGGGTCGCGCTGCAGCCCTCCGAGGCCACCGTGATCATCCTGGCGCGCGGCGGCGAGGCCCCGTCCGCGACCGCGTCGCAGGCCGAGCTCCGCGTCGACCGGCAGCGCCTGATCGCCCGCGCGAAGGCCGCCGGCAGCTACTCCACCACGCTGCCCGACGGCCGCACCGTGCGGACGGAGATCGGCGCGGTGCCCGAGGCGCAGACGCTCACGTCCTGGCGGCTCCAGGTGGAGGACATGACGCCGGACGGCGTGAAGCGGCACGACCTGGAGCTCGACGGCCTCAAGGCGTGGCCGGACATCCCCGAGCTCGCGGACGTCTCCGGCATCGGCACCTACACCACCACCGTGGACTGGGCGGGCGGCGGCGCGCTGCTGGAGCTCGGCGAGGTCTTCGACACCTGCCGCGTCACCGTCAACGGCCACCGGCTCCCGGTGAGCGTGATCGTCCCGGTCGTGGACATCGGCCCCTGGCTGCGGCGCGGCGCGAACACGGTCGAGGTCGAGGTCGCCACGACGCTGAACAACCGGCTCCGCGTCTCCGACCCGGGCGTCTACGGGAACGCGTCGCGCCAGCGGTACGGGCTGATCGGGCCCGTCCGGCTCGTCCCCTACGCCGAGGCGGTGGTCCCCACCCGCTGAGCCCCGAACGTGCGGGAGGGCGTTGGCCCGCCCTCCCGCACGGTGGACCCCTCATCCCAAGCCCTCTTCAAGACCGGAATAGCGAGGAATCCATGCACACCAGCGTATCCAGGCGCCGCCGCGGCGCCATCGCGGTCGCTCTCGGACTGTCCGCCCTGACCGCCGTCCAGGCGGCTCCGCTCGGTTCCGCCTACGCCGAGCCGGGCCGCGAGCCGGGCCGCGAGTCGGCCCCCTGGGAGCGGTACAACTTCTCCCCGTCGTCGCGGACGCTCCACCCGGTGTCGGTCTTCAAGACCACCGGCACTGTGGCGGACCAGGACGCCGTCCTGAAGGGCGGTGCGACCGGCCTGACCGGCGCCGGATCGTCCGTCACGCTCGACTTCGGCAAGGAGGTCAGCGGGCTCACCACGCTGCGCTTCGCCGGGTCGGACGGCCCGCAGAAGGTCGGCGTCGCGTTCTCCGAATCGTCCACCTACGTGGACACGACGAGCGACGCCTCCACCGGCGGCCCCCGCAGCCGCGACGGCGCCCTCTCCGTGGACGTCGACGGCGCCACGTCCTACACCACGCCCGCCGAGCTGCTCCGCGGCGGCTTCCGCTACCTGACGATCTTCATGCAGTCCGGCGGCCGGGTCGACCTGGACAAGGTGTCGCTGCACTACACCCCCGCGCCGACGATGAAGGACCCGTCGAAGTACGCCAACTACTTCTACTCGAGCGACGACCTGCTCAACCGCATCTGGTACGCGGGCGCCTACACCGTCCAGCTCAACACGATCTCGCCGAAGACCGGCCGGGTCTGGGAGCCCCCGGCGGCCCTGTGGGACAGCACCGGCGACATCGGCGTCGGCGACACCATCCTCGTGGACGGCGCCAAGCGCGACCGGACCGTCTGGCCCGGCGACCTCGGCATCGAGATCCCGAGCGCCTACGCGGCGTTCAACGACACCGAGTCGGCCCGGAACGCGCTCACCACCGTCTACCAGGCCCAGCGCGACACCGGCGAGCTGCCCTACGCCGGGCCCGAGCTGAACAAGTGGGGCTCGGACACCTACCACCTGTGGACCCTCGCCGCGAGCTGGGACTACTACCACTACACCGGCGACGCGGGCTGGCTGTCCGGCGTCTGGGGCCGGTACCAGAAGGGCGTCGACTTCATCGCCCGGAAGATGGACGACAAGGGCCTGGTGTCCATCACCGGGACGTCCGACTCCGTCCGGATCCTGGCCAAGGGCGAGAACCTCATCGCGAACGTGCTGATGTGGCGCGTCCTCGACAGGGGCTCGCAGCTCGCCAAGGCGCAGGGCGACGACACCCTGGCCGCGTCCTACGCCGAGCGGGCCGCCGCGCTCCGCACCGCCATCAACGCGAACTTCTGGGACGAGGCCGCCGGCGCGTACAAGTTCTACCCGAACTCGCCGATCCACCCGCAGGCGGACAACTCCCTCGCCGTCTGGTACGGCCTCGCCGACCAGCGGCAGGCGCGCCGCATCAGCGAGTCCCTCAAGGGCAACTGGAACGAGATCACCTCGACCGCGCCCGAGAACAAGGGCAACCCTGGCGTGTTCTCCGGATCGATGGAGGTGAACGCCCACTTCGCGGCGGGCGGCCAGGCCGCCGACCAGGCCGGCGTGGACATCATCCGCCGCCAGTGGGGCTACATGCTCGACCACCCGCAGGGGACCGGCAGCACCTTCTGGGAGTCGTTCCGCAACCCGGGGGACGGGTGCGTCTTCTGCAGCTCCTACGTCAGCCTCGCGCACGCCTGGGCGACGGGCCCGACACCGGCCCTCACGTTCTCCGTCCTCGGCCTGAATCCCACCGGGACGGGCGGACGGTCGTTCGACTTCGTCCCGCACCCGGCCGACCTGACGTTCGCGCAGGGCCGGATCACCACGACGGTCGGCGCGGTCGACGCCTCCTGGAAGGTCTCCGACGGAACGTACACCGCGCACCTGAAGGCTCCGGGCACCACCGTCGGCCGCGCCGGCGTGCCGACGTTCGGCGCCCGTATCGAGGTCCGGGTCGACGGACGCCTCGTCTGGGACGGCACCCGCGCACGAGCCGCAGGCGTCCACAGCGACGGCGAGTACGTGTACATCGAGGGCCTGCGCGGCTCGCACCGCCTCCAGAGCGACCGCGCATGACCGCCCTTCCAGGAGGCTCGGGTGCCGCCGAGCCCGCCACCGTCGGCTCCGGCTCCGGCTCCCACACCTTCCACGGCACCGTCTCCTGACGCACCGTCCGGTGGGCCGCGCCCTGCGGCCCACCGGACCGGCGCCTGCCCTTCACCTCCCGCTCCACCCACCCCTGAGGAGCCATGCATGAACGAGTTGTCGCGGAGAAGGTTCGTCCAGGCCGGCGGGGTCGCCGCCGCCGCGGTCACGGCGAGCGGCGCGGTCGCGGCGCCCGCCCTCGCGGCGCCCGCGGCCGCCCCGCACCGGACCCTGCGCCCCACCGACCTGCGGGTCGACCACCTGCCGTCCCCTCTCGGCATCGACGACACGGCGCCGACCCTCGGCTGGCGCTTCGCCGCCGGGCCCCGCGACGCGGTCCAGTCCGCCTACCAGGTGCGGGTGGCGAGCACGGACGCCCGCCTGGCCCGCCCCGACCTGTGGGACTCCGGCAAGGTCGGCGGGGACGCCGTCTCGGCCGTGTACGCGGGACGCGCGCTGAAGTCCCGGCAGCGGGCGTCGTGGCAGGTACGCGTCTGGGACGGGCAGGGCCGCGCGTCCGCGTGGAGCGAGCCGTCCCACTTCGAGATGGGCCTGCTCGCCCCCTCCGACTGGACGGCCGGGTGGATCGGGAACGCCGTGTGGTCGGCCGACCCGGAGCCCGCGCCCGCGACGGTCGCGTTCCCCGCCCGCACCGCCCGGTACGTCCGGCTGAACGTGACCCGGCTGGGGCTGCCGATCAAGGAGGGCTGGCCCTACAAGGTGTCGAGGCTCCAACTCGCCGAGGTCCAGGTGCTGGACGGGGAGTCGGGCCCCGACCTGGCGGCGAAGGCGCCGGTCACCGCGTCGGAGAGCTACACCGTCGGGGGGCAGTGGGAGCCGAAGGCCGTCACGGACGGCAAGCTCACCAGTGACACCGCGCCCTTCGGCTACACGAGCCTGGAGCGCAAGGACCAGGACCTCGCCGCGCCCATCTGGGTCCAGATCGACCTCGGAAAGGAGCAGCGGTTCGACCGGATCCTGCTCTATCCGCGCACCGACGAGACGACCGACGACGGCAGGACGCCCAACTTCCCCGAGGACTTCACGATCCAGACCTCGGGCGACGGCACGTCCTTCGACACGGCCGCGACCGTCAAGGGCCAGGAGGCGCCGCCGCCGCTGCGCCGCCAGCCCGAGGCCCTTCCCGTCTTCAGGCGCGAGTTCACGATCGCCAGGCGCGTCCGCACGGCCCGGCTCTACGCCACCGCCCTGGGCGTCCTGGACATCACCGTGAACGGGCGGCCCGTCAGCGACGCCGTCCTCGAACCGCCCTACAGCAAGTACAAGGAGCGGATCGTCTACAGCGCCTACGACGTGACCAGGCTGCTCCGCCGCGGCGGCAACGCCGTCGAAGTCGAGCTCGGCACCGGCATGGCGCACGTGCCGCCGACGCCCGGCCGCTACGAGAAGCTGACCCGCTCGGACGGCAAGCCCGTCTTCCTCGGCCAGCTGGAGATCACCTACACCGACGGCTCGCGCGAGGTCGTCGCGTCCGACGCCTCCTGGCGCACGGCCCTCGGCGCGACCACGTTCACCAACTGGTACGGCGGCGAGGACCACGACGCGCGCCGCACCCGGCGGGACTGGACGGCCGCGGTGCGCGTCGCCGCGCCCACCGCCCGGCTCGCCGCCCGCATGTCGCCGCCGATCGTCCCCGTCGAGACGCTGCGCACCAAGAAGATCACGAGCCCGAGGGACGGCGTCCACGTCGTCGACCTCGGGGTCAACTTCGCGGGGTGGCCGCTGCTGCGGGTCAGCGGCCCGGCCGGGACGAAGGTGACGATGCGCCCCGGCGAGCTCCTCAACGCGGACGGGACCGTCAGCCAGCACACCACGGGCTCGCCCATCTGGGACACCTACACCCTCTCCGGCGACGGCACCGAGACGTGGCACCCCCGGTTCTGCTACCACGGCTTCCGCTACCTGCAGATCGAGGGGCTGCCGGGGGAGCCCGGCGACGACACCGTCACCGGGATCGTCCTGCGCGCGGGCAACGCGAGGGCGGGCACGTTCACCAGCTCGCACGGCCTCCTCAACGACATCCACAAGATCATTGACCGGGCCGTGCAGAGCAACATGTACTCCGTCCTCACCGACTGCCCGCACCGCGAGAAGCTCGGCTGGCTGGAGCAGGCCAACCTCGTCTTCCCCGCCGTCGCCCGCAACTACGACGTCACCGCCTACTACGGCGAACTCGTCCGCGACATCGCCGAGGCCCAGACCGAGGACGGGCTCGTCCCCGACATCGCACCCGAGTTCACGGTGTTCGGCGGCGGCTTCAGGGACGACCCCAACTGGGGCAACGTCATCGTCTTCGCGCCCTGGCAGATGTACCGGGCGTACGGCGACGAGGCGACGCTGCGCACCTACTACCCGAACATGGTCCGCTACGTGGACTACCTGTCCGCGAAGGCGGAGGGGCACCTGCTCGACTACGGGCTCGGCGACTGGATCACCTTCGACAACAGCACTCCGAAGGGGGTCACCGCGACCTTCGGCTACCACCGCGCCGTCACCGCCCTGGCGCGGATCGCCGAGGTCATCGGCAAGGACGCCGACGCCGCGCGGTACAAGGAGCTCGCGGGCGAGATCGGCTCGGCGTTCAACGGGAAGTACGCCACCGGCGACACCTACGGATCCGGCAGCCAGGCCTGCGACGCCCTCGCCCTCGACATGGGCGTCGTCCCGGCCGGCAGGCGGGACGCCGTCCTCGCGCACCTGGTGAGGAGCATCGAGGCGAAGGGCTACCACCTGACGGTCGGCGAGATCGCGCTGCCGTCGGTGTTCCACGTGCTGTCCGCCGCCGGGCGCGACGACGTGATCCACGCGGTCGCGACGCAGACCGGCAACCCCAGCTACGGCTACCAGGTCGTGCACGGCGCTACCTCGCTGACCGAGAACTGGGACGGGCCCACCTCGGGCAACTCGCAGAACCACTTCATGCTCGGCGCGATCGACGAGTGGTTCCACGCCGGTCTCGCGGGGCTCGGCCAGACCGACGACTCGATCGGGTACGCGACCCTCCTCGTGCGGCCCGCGGTCGTCGGGGACGTCACCCGCGCGTCCGCGACCTACGAGACGCCGCGCGGGCACGCGGCGTCCTCGTGGCGCCGCACCGGCAAGAAGCTCCGCCTGGACGTCACCGTCCCGCCGAACACGCGGGCCCGCGTGGAGTACCCGCTGCTCGGCGGGTCCGGGAGGCCGCAGGCGCCCGAGGAGGCCCGCTGGATCGGCGTCCAGAACGGCCGCGCCGTCTTCGAGGTCGGCTCGGGCGACTGGACGTTCGAGGGGAGCGGCTCCTGAAGGGCGGATGAGCCGGTCCGCCCCCCGATGCGCTACAGTCACGGTCATTGATAGTCAAGAAACATGACTGTAGAGCATCGGGGGGCGCGTGGACGCCGGACGAGGGGAGCCCGACCTGGGCATGCTGGCGGGCCAGTTGATGCGGGCGCTTCAGGAGGAGCTGTTCCACCGGCTCGCCGAGGAGGGGCACCCCGACGTCCGGCCGCGGCACGGAACCGTCCTCGCCTTCCTGGAGCCGGCGGGCGTGCGCGCGACCGAGCTGTCGGCCCGTTCGGGGCAGCACAAGCAGATCGTCGGCACGATCGTGGACGAGCTGGTGGAGCTCGGGTACGTCCGCCGCGAACCCGACCCCGCCGACCGCCGCGCCAAGCGGGTCGTCCCCACCGAGCGCGGCCTCGACGAGATCGCCAAGGCCCGCGCGATCCTCGCCGGCATCGAGGACCGCCACCGGCGCGCCCTCGGTGCGGAGCGCTACACCGTCTTCAAGGACGCGTTCCACGAGATCGCCCGGTCCCAGCGCGCCTGGGACCGGGACGCCTGACGCGGCCTCCGGGCCGGGGCGCGGTCGCCCCCGCCATGTTTGACGGCACGTCGCTGGGCAGGAGAGCGCACGGCACACAGTCGAGGAAGGAGGGACACCGTGACCGTACCGAAGGTGGATCTCATCGACGGGACCGCGATGCCGCAGCTCGGCTTCGGGGTCTTCCAGGTGGGGAACGACGAGGCCGAGAGCGCCGTGGCGACCGCCCTGCGGAACGGCTACCGCAGCATCGACACCGCGAGCGTCTACGGCAACGAGGACGGCGTCGGGCGCGCCCTGCGCGCGGCGGGGCTGCCGCGCGAGGAGCTGTTCGTCACCAGCAAGGTGTGGAACAGCGACCAGGGCTACGACGACACGATGCGCGCCTACGAGGCGAGCCTGTCCCGCCTCGGCCTGGAGTACCTGGACCTCTACCTCATCCACTGGCCGATGCCGGGCCGCGGCCTGTACCTGGAGACCTGGCGGGCGCTGGAGCGGCTGAAGCACGACGGCCGGGTCCGGTCGATCGGCGTCTCCAACTTCACGGTCGAGACGCTGCGCCGGATCATCGACGAGGCCGACGTCGTCCCCGCCGTCAACCAGATCGAGCTGCACCCGTACTTCCAGCAGGACGGGCTGCGCGCCTTCCACCGCGACCACGGCATCCGCACCGAGGCGTGGGCGCCGCTCGGGCAGGGCCACGGGCTCCTGGACGACCCCGCGCTCGACCGCATCGCCCAGGCCCGCGGCCGCACCCCCGCGCAGATCGCGCTCCGCTGGCAGCTGGAGATCGGGAACGTCGTGATCCCGAAGTCGGTGACGCCCTCCCGGATCGCCGAGAACATCGACGTGTTCGGCTTCGAGCTGACGACGGACGACATGAAGGCGATCGGCGAGATGGACAAGGGCGTCCGGTTCGGGCCCGACCCGGCGACCTTCGAGACGGACTAGCTCAGCCCGCGCCGGGCCGCGCCAGCTCCCCGACGCCGACGAGCCCGGCGAACTGCTCGCCGTCGGTCTTGACGCCCCCGTCCAGCCATTCGCGGGGACCGGTGAGCCCCGGGTGCAGCAGGTCGAAGCCGTCGAAGAACTCCAGGATGCGGGCGCGGGGACGGGCGCCGAGCCGCGCGCTGGCGTCCTTGTAGACGCGCTCGGCCTCGGCCATCCGCTCGGGGAAGGCGTCCGACGCCAGGTGCGAGAGGATCAGCCGGCTGCCGGGCGCCAGCGCGTCCCGGTAGCGGGCGACGAGCGCGTGCGGATCTTCGGCGTCGTCCACGAAGTGGAGCACCGAGACCAGCAGCAGCGCCACCGGCTCGGAGAAGTCGAGCAGGTCGGCCACGACCGGGTGGCCGAGGACGTCGTCCGGGCGGCGCAGGTCGGCCTCGGCGAACCCCACGTTCCCGGCGTCGGCGAGCAGCGCGCGGCCGTGCGCGCACACGACCGGGTCGTAGTCGACGTAGACGACCCGCGAGTCCGGGCGGGCCCGCGTCGCGGCCTCGTGCACGTTCTCCCGCGTGGGCAGCCCGGACCCGAGGTCGAGGAACTGCCGGATCCCGGCCTCGGCGGCGTCCCGCACCGCGCCGCCGAGGAAGGCGCGGTTGAGCCGGACGCCCCGCACCACCCGCCCCTCGGAGATCTCCACCACGCGCTGGGCGGCCTCCCGGTCGGCGGCGAAGTTGTCCTTGCCGCCGAGCCAGTAGTCGTACATCCGCGCCACGTTGGGCGAGGAGGCGTCGAGACCGGCGGAGGTCCCGCCCGAGAAGTCGGTCACCGGCTCATGATCGGGCAACGGCCCCCGGGCGGCAATACGAACGCCGCATCCGGCCCGGTGAACGCCTGGGAACCCACGTGGCCGTGGCTTTAAGTAGCGATACGTAACGTTCCGTGCATGGGGGAGGAGCAGGGGACGTGGACGGGGCCGGGCGGGTTGCGGGTGACGGCGGTGCGCCTCACCGGCGCGCACCGGGTGTGGGCGGACTTCGCGGGCGTGCGGGGCGCGACCGCGCTGCTGGTGACACGGGACGGCGTGCCCGTGGGCCGCGGGTACTACCCGTCGGTCGCGGAGCTCGCCGAGGTCGTCGACCTCGCGGAGCTGCGCTCCGGGTGAGCGGGTTGCGCGGACGGCCCCCGCGCGTGTAGTCGGTTACCCGTGGAAGAGCGCAGGTGGGACGTGGCCGTGGTCGGATCGCTCAACGCGGACCTCGTGGTGGGCGTGGAGCGGCGGCCCGCGCCGGGGGAGACGGTGCTCGGGTCCGACCTGGCCACGCATCCGGGCGGCAAGGGCGCGAACCAGGCGGTCGCGGCGGCGCGGCTCGGCGCCCGGACCGCGATCGTCGGCCGGGTCGGCGACGACGGGCACGGCGAACTGCTGCGCGCCGCCCTGGCCGCCGACGGCGTGGACCTCGCGCACCTGGTGACCACGCCGGGCGTCCCGACCGGCGTCGCGCTGATCACGGTCGGGCCGGACGGCGACAACAGCATCGTCGTCTCGCCCGGCGCCAACGCCCGGCTCGGCCCCGCCGACGTCGAGGCGGCCCGCGCGCTGATCGAGAGCGCGCCGGTGGTGTCCCTCCAGATGGAGGTGCCGCCGGCCGCGGTGGAGGCCGCCGCCGGAGTCGCCGCCGGGGCGGGCCGCCGGGTCGTGCTCAACCTCTCGCCGTCCGCGCCCGTCCCGGACGACCTGCTCGCCCTCTGCGACCCCCTCGTCGTCAACGAGCACGAGGCCGCCTTCCTGCTCGGCGGGAACGGCGACCCGGCGCGGATGGCGGCGGCGCTGGTCGAGTCCGGGGCGCGCTCGGCCGCCGTCACGGTCGGCGCCGGCGGCGTCGTCGTCGCGGACGGCCGGGGCACGGCCGCCGTCCCGTCCCCGCGGTCGGAGGCGGTCGACACCACCGGCGCCGGGGACGCCTTCACCGCCGCGCTGTGCCTGCGGCTCGCACGCGGCGACTCCCTGCGGGACGCGGCCCGCCTCGCCACCCGCGCGGGCGCCGCCGCCGTCCGCCGCCGCGGCGCGCAGAGCTCGTTCCCCACGCCGGACGAGCTGCCCGCCCTCTAGCTCAGCGGTCCGTCCGGGCGCGCAGCCGGTACAGCTCGTCGGCGGCGTCGTGGACGTCCGAGCCCAGGTCGAACGCGCTGAGCAGGTACAGGTCGTCGGCGGTCTCGATCTCCAGGATCCGCGTGTGCAGCAGGAGCCGGCGCCGCTCGTCGACCCGGATGGAGACCACCTGGTCCCAGCGGAGGCGGCGGCGCCCGGCGTAACCGGTCACGACGGTGAGGCCGTCGCCGTCGGCGGAGAGGCGGACGGGGGCGACCAGATCGCGCAGCGCGAGCGCGTTCAGCCCGATGGCGGCCGCGCCCGCGAGGAACAGGAACTGGGGGTCGTGGGAGTACAGGACGAGCAGCGCCGTGACGGCCGCCGCGGCGGCGCACTTGACCACCACGTGACCTGGCGGTACGCGCCACCGCCGCTCCTGACCCGGCTCCATGCCCGAGACCATAGCCGCACCCGGGGCCTGCCCGCGCATCGGACCGGTCCGATACCGTCGGGGCCATGCGACTCGGTGTGCTGGACGTGGGCTCGAACACGGTGCATCTCCTCGTGGTGGACGCCCATCAGGGCGCGCGCCCTCTCGCCGCGTACTCCCACAAGGCGGAACTCCGGCTCGCCGACCACCTGGACGGCGACCGGCTCTCCGAGGAGGGCGAGACGCTGCTGCGCGACTTCGTCGACGAGGCGCTGCAGGTCGCCGAGGACAAGGGCGTCGAGGACCTGGTCGCGTTCGCCACCTCCGCCGTCCGCGACGCCTCCAACGGCGACGAGGTGCTGGCGCGGATCCGCGAGGACAAGCAGATCGAGATCCGGGCGCTGTCCGGCGAGGAGGAGGCGCGGCTGACGTTCCTCGCCGTCCGCCGCTGGTTCGGCTGGTCCTCGGGGCGGCTGCTGGTGGTGGACATCGGCGGCGGCTCGCTGGAGGTCGCCTCCGGCATCGACGAGGAGCCGGACGTGGCGTTCTCCCTGCCGCTCGGCGCCGGCCGGCTCACCCGCGACCGGTTCACCGCCGACCCGCCGCCCGCCGAGGAGGTCCGCAACCTGCGCCGGCACGTCCGCACGGAGATCGCGCGCCGGGTCGGGGACGTCGCCCGGTACGGGCCCCCCGACCACGCGGTCGCCACGTCCAAGACGTTCAAGCAGCTCGCCCGGATCGGCGGCGCCGCCCCCACGGCCGACGGGCCCTACCAGCGGCGCGTCCTGTCCGGCGGTGACCTCACCGACTGGACGGACAAGCTCGCCGCGATGCCCTCCGCCGAGCGCGCCGAGCTGCCCGGGGTGTCCGAGCGGCGCGCCGCCCAGCTGCTCGCGGGCGCGATCGTCGCGGACGCCGCGATGGACCTGTTCGAGCTGCGGGAGCTGGAGATCTGCCCGTGGGCGCTGCGCGAGGGCGTCATCCTCCGCCGCCTCGACATGATCACCGGCTGAGCGCCGGCGCTCCGGGCACCGGGCCCGCCCTCACGACCAGTTCGGGTGGCCGATCACCGCGCCCTGGGGCGTGAGGACGCGGTCGGCGGAGCCGTCCGCGCGGATGGCGTGGATCACCGGGTCGGCGACGTCGCCGCGCACGTAGGCGAGCCACCGGCCGTCGGGCGACCACGCCGGGTCCATGTCGCGGTCGGTCCCGGACGTCAGCGCGTGCGCGCCGGACCCGTCGGCGTTCATCACCCAGATGTCGCTCCCGGTGGCCGGGCCCCGCACGTAGGCGATCTTGGAGCCGTCGGGGGACCACTCCGGGTCGACGGCGCGCTCGCCGTCGCGGGTCAGCCGCGTCCAGGCGCCGCCGGGGCGGTCGGCGTCCATCGTGTAGAGCTGCTCCACGTCGCCGTCGCGCTTGCTCCAGAACACGAGCTTGCCCTTGGCCGACCACATCGGGTCGTCCTTGAGCGAGTCGTCGGTGGTCAGCTGGGTGGCCGTGCCGCCGCCCAGGGGGAGGGAGAAGATCTGCCGGACGCCGTCCTTCTCGCCCATGTAGGCCAGGCGGGTGCCGTCGGGCGACCACGCGACGCGGGTGCCGCGCACGATGCCGGTCACCTTCCGGGCGCCGGACCCGTCGGCGTTCATCACCCACGCCTCGGCGCTCCGGACGCCCATCCTGGTGAACGCGACGTGCTTGCCGTCCGGTGACCGCTCGGGGAGGACGTCGCAGCCGGGCCCGCCCATCAGCGTCTTCGCGGACGGGTCGCCGGGCTTGTAGACGCCGATGTCGGCCTTGCAGGACGTCGGCCACCCGGGCGCGGCGTCGATCCGGACGAACATCGGCGCGGTCGGGAAGGCCGCCGCGGCGGCCCCGGCGTTCCGCGCGCCGCCGGACGGCCGGCCGACGAGGTAGACGGCGCCCGCGATCCCGGCGACCAGCAGCCCCGCCGCGGCCGACGCGGCGAGCACGGTGCGCCGGGACGCCCCCCGGCGCGCGACCGGACGCTCCGGCAGCTCCCGCATGGTGGGCGGGTCGGTGCGGCGCTCGTACACGGGCTCGGTGCGCGGCTCCGGCTCCGGCCGCCGGGCCGGGACGTCCTGGTACGTGGCCCCCGGCCCGCCCTGGAACGGCGCACTCGGTCCTCCGGCGGCCGTTGCCGGCGGTCCGGCGGGCGAGGCCACCGGTCCGGCGGGAGGCGGGGACGTCCACGCCTCGCCCAGCTCGGTCGTCACGGCGGCCTCGCCGGACCCACCGACCAGCGCCAGCAGCAGGTCGCGGGCGGTCGGCCGCTGCGCGGGGTCCTTGCGCAGCGCGGCCTGGACGAGCCCGGACAGCGACGACGGCAGGTCGCCGACCTCGGGGTCGGCGTGCACGGCGCGGGCCGCCATGATCTGGAACGAGCCCTGCCCGAACGGGTTGCGCCCGCTGGCGGCGTACGCCACCAGGCAGCCCCAGGCGAACACGTCCACGGCCGGGGTGACCTCCTGCGTGGTGATCTGCTCGGGCGCGATCCAGCCGGGCGTGCCGACGACCTGCCCGGTCCGGGTGTGGGAGGAGGCCATGTCCAGCGCGCGGGCGATGCCGAAGTCGATCACCCGCGGGCCGGAGATGGACAGCAGCACGTTGCTGGGCTTGAGGTCGCGGTGCACGAGGCCGGCGCTGTGGATGGCGACGAGCGCGGCGGCGACCCCGACCGCGACGCCGTGCAGCATCCCCGGCGAGAGCGCGCCCTTCGCGCTGACGTGCTGGAGCAGCGAGGGCCCGTCGATGTACTCGGTGACCATGTAGGCCAGGCCGAGGTCCTCGCCGTGCTCCAGGACCTGCGCCGTGCAGAACGACGCGACGCGCTGCGCGTTGGCGGCCTCGTCGTGGAAGCGCGCGAGGAACGTCCGGTCGCCCGCCAGCTCGGCCCGGACGACCTTGACCGCCACCGCGCGGCCGTCGGGATCGCGGCCGAGGTAGACGGCGCCCATCCCGCCCTCGCCGATCTTGGCCTCGATCCGGTACCGGCCGATCCGGGTGGGGTCGTCCGGGCGCAGCTCACCCAGGGTGGTCGCGTCCATGGAGTTTCACCTTCCGCCCCCATGGAGCCACGTCTTGGCGACCGCCCCACGGCGGCACGCGGCCCCAACGCCTCCATACGATGTCAGAGGACGCGGTGAGGTTCTAGCGCGGGCGCCCCGATCTCGTTTCAGTGGAAGTTGCGGGCCCGGACCCGGCCGGGCACCGGGAGCCGCCGCAACCGCGTCGCGCGCACGTTGGCGACCCCGTCCGCGCGCTCCAGACGGCCGCTGACCAGCAGCGCCTGCGAGTCGACCGCGAGGCCGCGGAACCGCTGGAACACCTGCGGCGGGCACACCACGTTGATGATGCCGGTCTCGTCCTCCAGGGTCATGAACACGATGCCGCCGGCCGTCGGCGGGCGCTGCCGGTGGGTGACGAGCCCCGCGACGACGACGTTGGTCTCGCCGGGCGTCTCGGCGAGGCGCGCCGACGACAGGGCGCCGAGCTCGTCCAGCGCGTCCCGGACGTGCGCGACCGGATGGGTGTGGGAGACGCCGGTCGCCCACAGGTCGGCGAGGGTCTCCTCGATCGGCGTCATCGCCGGCAGGGCGGGGGCCGCCGCGCCCGGCGTGACGCCTTCCAGCCGTCCGGGCCCGGAGCCCGCCAGCGCGCCCGCCGCCCAGAGCGCCTCGCGCCGCGACAGGCCGAACCGGTCGAACGCGCCCGCGGTGGCGAGCGCCTCCAGCGCGCCCGCCGACAGCGGCACGCGGCGGGCGAGGTCCTCCATGTCCGTGTAGGGGCGGCCCGCCGCGATGGCCTCGGCGGTGTCGTCCCCGAGGTTGCGGATGCCCGCCAGCCCCAGCCGGATCGCGGGCTGCGGCGCGGCGGGCGCGTGGGGATGGTCGGAGTCGACCTCGACGGGCTCCTCCAGGGCCGGGTGGACGCCGCTGGCGTTGATGTCCACGCCCCGGACGACGACGCCGTGCCGCCTGGCGTCGGCCAGGAGGCTCTGCGGGCTGTAGAACCCCATCGGCTGGTTGCGCACCAGGGCGGCGGTGAAGGCGGCGGGGTGGTGGCGCTTCAGCCAGGCGCTCGCGTACACCAGATGGGCGAAGCTCTGCGCGTGCGACTCCGGGAACCCGAACCCGGTGAAGCCGAGGATCTTCTCGTACACGCTCTCCGCGACGGGGGCCGGGATGCCGCGCTCGGCCATCCCGTCCAGCAGCCGCCGCTTCAGCCGCTCGACGCGCTCGGGCGCGCGCTTCGCGCCCATCGCCTGCCTGAGCTGGTCGGACTCGGCCGGGGTGAAGCCCGCGCAGTCGACGGCGAGCTGCATCATCTGCTCCTGGAACAGCGGGACGCCGAGCGTCCGGGACAGGGCCGGCTCCATCAGCGGATGAGGGCATTCGGCGGGTTCCAGGCCCTTGCGCCGCCGCAGGTAGGGGTGCACGGACCCGCCCTGGATCGGCCCCGGCCTGATCAGCGCGACCTCCACGACCAGGTCGTAGAACTCGCGGGGCTTGAGGCGGGGCAGCGTCGCCATCTGCGCCCGCGACTCGACCTGGAACACCCCGACCGTGTCGGCGTCGCACAGCATGTCGTAGACCTCGGGGTCGTCCGGCGGGATCGACTGGAGGTCGTAGCGGCGCCCGTGGTGCTCGGCCACCAGGTCGAAGCAGTCGTGCAGCGCCGCGAGCATCCCGAGGCCGAGCAGGTCGAACTTGACCAGGCCCGCCGCCGCGCAGTCGTCCTTGTCCCACTGCAGGACGCTGCGGCCCGGCATCGTCGCCCACTCGATCGGGCAGATCTCCCCGACGGGCCGGTCTGCGATGACCATGCCGCCGGAGTGGATTCCTAGGTGGCGGGGGAGTTTCAGCATCCGCTCGGCGAGGTCCATCACCGGCGCCGGGATGTCGGTCTCGGACCCGACCGGGTCGCGGGGGTCGATGCTCTTCGACCACGCGTCCTGCTGGCCGGGGGAGAAGCCGAGCGCGCGGGCCGCGTCCCGGACGGCCATGCGCGGGCGGTAGCTGATGACGTTCGCGACCTGCGCGGTGCACTCGCGCCCGTACTTGCCGTAGACGTACTGGATGGCCTCCTCGCGGCGCCGGTGCTCGATGTCGAGGTCGATGTCGGGCGGGCCGTCGCGGCCGGGCGACAGGAACCGCTCGAACAGCAGGCCGTGCCGGACGGCGTCGACCCCGGTGATGCCGAGCGCGTAGCAGACCGCCGAGTTGGCCGCCGACCCCCGCCCCTGGCACAGGATGCCCCTGCTCCGGCAGAACTCGACGATGTCGTGCACGATCAGGAAGTAGCCGGGGAAGCGGAGCTGCTCGATGACGTCCAGCTCCCGGGCGATCTGCTCGTACGCGCCGGTGACCCGCTCCCGCTCGGGCGGCCCGTACCGCTTGAGCGCGCCCTCCTTCACCAGGCGCCGCAGCCAGCTCGCCTCGTCGTGCCCGTCGGGGACGGGCCAGTCGGGCAGCCGGGGCGCGACGACGTCGAAGTCGAACCGGCACTCCTCGGCCAGCGCGACCGTCCGCTCCCGGACGCCGGGGAAGCGCGCCAGCCGCCGCGCCATCTCCGCGCCGCTCCGCAGGTGCGCGGTGCCGCTCGCCGGAAGCCACCCGACCATGTCGTCCAGGCCGCGGCGGGCCCGGACGGCGGCCATCGCCTGCGCCAGCCGCGCGTCGGCGCCGGGCGCGGCGAAGTGCACGTTGTTGGACGCCACCACGTCCACCCCGGTCCGGCGCGCCAGCGCGAACAGGGCGTCGTTGCGCAGGTCGTCGTCGGGCTGGTCGTGGTCGATCAGCTCGACGAACACGTTCTCGCGGCCGAACATGCCGACCAGCCCGCGCAGCTCCCGCTCCGCCGCGTCCGGCCCGCCCGACTCCAGCGCCGCCGGGACCGCGCCCTTCCGGCAGCCGGTGAGGACGGCCCAGTGGCCGTCGTGCGCACCGGCCAGCGCGTCGACGTCGTAGACGGGACGGCCCTTCTGCCCGCCCGCGAGCTGCGCGGACGTGATCGCCGAGCACAGCCGCGCGTAGCCGGGGGCGCCCCGGGCGAGGACCAGCAGGTGCCGGCCCGCCGGGTCGGGTTCGCCGGTCCGGGGCCCCGGCAGGCCGAGGCCCAGCTCCGCGCCGAACACGGTGCCGATCCCGGCCTCGGCCGCGGCCTGCGCGAACTGCACCGCCCCGTACATGCCGTCGTGGTCGGTGACCGCCATCGCCCGCACGCCGAGCCGCGCCGCCTCGGCGACGAGCGCGCCGGGGTCGCTCGCCCCGTCCAGGAAGCTGAACGAGGAGTGGACGTGCAGTTCCGCCCACGGCACCTCCCCTTCGGCGCGGCGGGGGACGCCGGCCGGCTCCGGCGGCGGCTCGGGCGCCCGCTCGCCGGGCCGCCACGACAGCCGCCCCTCGAACTCCTTCCAGGAGATCGGCGGGTTGTGCCATCCCATCAGCCGGAGCGCCCCTCGATCACAGACGGCTCGGTCATGGACGCCTCAGTCATAGACGGCCTCGACGTGCCAGCGCCCGCCCTCGACGGCGAGCAGGTAGGCGGCGCCGTCGTCGGTGGTGACCTGGAACCGGGCGCGGCGGCGTGCGGCGTCCGGGTCCCACCAGCGCTCGTCCGCGGGCCACGGGCCCGTCCAGCCGGTCACGGCGGCGGGACGCCCGCGCACGGACAGTGTCGCGGGCGGCGCGGACACCTCGCACCGCGCCGACACCACGACCGCCGCGCCGGACGCGTCGGCCAGCTCGGCGGGCGCCGGGGTGACCGGGACGACCGCCGGCGCGGGCCCGGACACGCTCCCGGGCCACGGCCCCTCCGGCACTCCGGCGGGCGGCAGGTCGCCGACCGGGACGCGGACCACCCGCTCGCCCGGCCCGCGCCCGCCCACCAGCACGGGCCGCGCGATGCCGTGGTGGCCGAGGAGCGACTGGATCCGGTCGGCGGCCCGCGCGATCCGGTCGGTGACGGTGGTGCGCCCCCATAGGCCCTCCTGCCGCCCGACGTCGGGGACGAGCTGGTCGGGCGCCAGCTCGACCCACGTCACGCCGCCCCAGACGGTGTCACCGCTCCCGTCCGGCCGGTGGGCCGACAGCTGCCAGCGGACCCGCTCGGCCACGGCCAGCGCCGACAGCCCGTCGTGCCGCCACAGCCGCCGCAGGACGTGCCCGTCGGCGAACCCGACCGCGGCCTCCAGCCGGACGCACGCCAGCCCGGCCGCGGCGAGGGCCTCGTGCAGCTCGGCCGCGAGCCGCTTCGCCGCGAACACGACCCGCTCCGCCTGCTCGGCGGGCGGGTCGAAGCCGGCGCGCACCGACAGGTCGGCCGCGGCGCGGACCGGCGCGAGCGGGCGCGGCTCCTCGCCCCGCGCCAGCCGGTGCGCGAGCGCCCCGCCGGCCCCGAACCGGCCGGCGACGTGCCCGGACGGCAGCGCCGCGAAGTCGCCGAGGGTCTTGATCCCGAGCCGCCGCAGCAGGTCGGCCAGCTCCGGCCGGTCGAGCACCGACAGCGGGTACGGCGCGAGGAACGCCGCCGCGCCGCCCTCGGGCACCACGACGCCGCCCTGGCCCGCGCGCGCCGCCAGCTCGGCCGCGAACAGGCCGTCCGCGACGCCCGTCCCGCAGTCGTGCCCGGCCTCGACGACGGTGTCCTGCACGAGGACGCGCAGGGCCTCCTCGCCCCCGTAGAACCGGGCCGGGCCGCGCGCCGGCATCGCGCACAGCCCCGGCCGCACCACCTCCACGCGCGGCGTCAGCTCCGCGACCGCCTCCGCGACCGCCTCGAACCGGCGCCCCTCCGCGTCGGGGTCGCGCTCGCGCACCACCAGCCCGGGGCACCGCCGCTGGGCGTCCCGCAGCCGCTGCCCGCGCCGCACGCCCTCGGCCCGCGCCGCCGCCGAGCAGGCCGCGACCTGCCCCCGCACGACCACGGCCCCCGGCGTCGCCGCGTCGATCCCGACCGCGGTGACCGGCCAGTCCGGGCACCACGCCACGAGGACCCTGGTCACGCGATCCCCTCCTCGACCGCCGCCCGCACGAACGGCGGGGCGCCGGACGGCCGCGGATGCACGGGCGCGCCCGCGGCCACGGAGCCGGGGACCAGCTCCAGCGGCGGCCGGGCCGTCTCGACCGGCCGGACGGTGCCGTCGGGCGCGGGGAGCCAGAGGCCCGCGCGGCGGCCGGCGCCGGGGGCGTCCCGGCCCTCGGCGACCACCTGGACGCGGCGGCCGGTGAGCCGGCCGTGCCCCTCGGCCAGGCCCTCCCAGGCCGGGTCCTCCACGCGGAGGCGGAGCCGGGTGCCGGGCCAGTCGCGGGCGAACGCCCCGGTCAGCGTGAGGACGCAGCCGTGCTTGCGGGCCAGCGCCGACAGCCGGCGGACCGCGGCGGCGCCGGGCCGCTCCGGCGGGCACAGCAGGACCAGGTCGACGGCCTCGGCCAGCGCGGCGACCACGTCCGGCCAGCGGTCGCCGGGCTCGTCGACGAGCAGGAGCCGCTCGGGCGCGGCGCCCATGCCCGCCGCGGCCGCCACGCCGAAGCCGGGGAGGCCGACGACGCCGCACCAGCCGCCCGCGCCGTCCTCGCCGCCGTGCGCGGACACGCCCGCGACGAGCGCGAGGCCGAGGGAGGCGGCGCCGGGGCCGTCGAGCCCGACGGCCGAGCCGGGACGCAGCCCGCCGCCGGGGACCACGGTCCGCAGCGCGGGCAGGACCGGCACGGTCGCGTGCGGCGCCGTCCCCGCTCCGGCGCCCTCCAGCGCCGTCGCGAGATCCCGCAGGGCCGCCTCCGGCACGCTCGTTCCTCCTCTCGAACCCTCCCGGATCAATTTCGAACACGAGTTCGACCTCTGTCAAGTTGTCGCAGGTCACGCGGGGGAGTCGGGCGGGCCCGAAAGCCTGGTGGGGCAGGGCTTCCCGGTATTTCGGACATGATGGGGGCATGACGACCGACGTGCCGACCCTCGAATGGACCGGCGACGGCCTGCGGCTGCTCGACCAGACCGTCCTGCCCGGCCGGGTCGAGTTCCGCACGGTCCGCGACGTCGACGCGCTCGTGGACGCGATCCGGCGGCTGGTGGTGCGGGGCGCGCCCGCGCTCGGCGTGGCGGGCGCGTTCGGCGTCGCCGTCGCCGTGGCGCAGGCCGCGCGCGAGGGCTGGGACGACGCCCGGCGCGACGCCGCGATCGCCCGCGTCCGGGAGGCGCGCCCGACGGCGGTGAACCTGGCCGCCGGCGTCGACCGGGTGCTGCCGTTCGTGCCGCGGGGCGCCGGCGCGGTGGCGGCCGAGGCCCAGGCCCTGCTGGACGAGGACGTGCGCGGCAACCGGGCCATCGGGGCGCACGGCGCCGACTGGATCCTCGCGCGGGCGGGGGACCGGCCCCTGCGCGTCCTGACGCACTGCAACGCCGGGGCGCTCGCCACCGCCGGCTGGGGGACGGCTCTCGGGGTCGTCCGGGAACTGCACGACCGGGGACGCGTCGAGCTCGTCTACGCGGACGAGACCCGCCCCCTCCTCCAGGGCGCGCGGCTCACCGCGTGGGAGCTCGACCAGGCCGGCATCCCGTGCGTCGTGCAGGCGGACGGGGCCGCGCCGAGCACGATCCTGCGCGGCCTGGTGGACGTCGCGGTCATCGGCGCCGACCGGATCGCCGCCAACGGCGACACCGCCAACAAGATCGGCTCGGTCGGCGTGGCGCTGGCCTGCCGGGAGGCCGGGGTCCCGCTGGTGGTCGCCGCGCCGTGGAGCACGGTCGACCTCGCGCTCCCCGACGGGACCGGCGTGCCGATCGAGGAGCGCGAGGCCGAGGAGATCCTGGCCTGGGGCGGCGCGCGGACCGCCCCGGAGCGGGTGGGCGCGTTCAACCCCGCGTTCGACGTCACGCCCGCCCGCCTGGTGACCGCGCTGGTCACCGAGACGGGCGTGCTGGAGGTCTCCGCGGGCGCGACACCCGCTCAGCGGGCGGCCGCGAACGCCCCCGGGGTCACTCCTCGGGCGTGAGGTTGCGGGTGGCGGCGCGCAGGCTCTCGAACAGGCGCGCCTCCTGCGCCCTCGCGGCACGGACGTCGCGGTCGACGAACAGGGCGTCGTGCAGCCGGGGAAGCCGCTGCGTGGCGTAGCCGGTGTCGATCCCCGGCGCGTAGATCTGGTGCCGGTACCAGGGGCGGCCCGGCAGCCCGGCCCGCGTCAGCAGATCCCGCTCGGTCCGCATGATCTTGTCGTTGAGGCGCCGGAACGCGGCCGTGCCGCCCCTGCGCAGCGCCTCGTCCGCGCGCGCCTGCAGCGCCTCAGCCGCGCGCTGCCGCCGGATACCTGGCCGACTTCACCACCGAGCAGCGCAAGCGGCTCGGTCCGTCGTCGTGGACGTCTCGCGCGACATCGCGCAGGCCAGGGCCTGGCGTCTCCTCCGCGTACGGGCGGGGCACCTGCAGACGGCGTTCACCAACTTCTTCGCCAAGCGCGCCGCCTACCCGCGGTTCAAGTCGCGCAAGAGGTCCCGCGCGTCGGCCGAGTACACCCGCAGCGCCTTCACCTGGCGCGACGGGCACCTCACACTGGCCAAGATGACTGCGCCGCTGGACATCCGCTGGTCGCGTCCGCTGCCCAAGGGCGCGGAGCCGAGCACGGTGACGGTGTCGCGTGACAGCGCGGGCCGCTGGTTCGTGTCCTTGCTGTGCCAGGACATCATTCCTGCGGCCCCGGCCACGGAGCGCGGTAGGAATCGATGCCGGGATTACTTCCCTGGTGGTCCTGTCGTCCGGGGAGAAAGTCGACAATCCCCGGCACGAGCGGCGTGACCGCGCCCGCCTGGCCAGGGCGCAGCGGAACCTGTCCCGCAAGGCCCCGGGTTCGGCGAATCGGGAGAAGGCCCGCCGCAAGGTGGCCCGTGTTCACGCGCGGATCGCCGACCGGCGCCGCGACCTGCTGCACAAGGTGTCGACTCGCCTCGTCCGTGAGAACCAAACGGTCGTGATCGAGGACCTCGCTATCAGCAATCTCGTGAAGAACCGCAGGCTCGCGCGCGCCATCTCGGATGCGGCGTGGCGGGAACTGCGCTCGATGCTGGAGTACAAGTGCGCCTGGTACGGCCGCGACCTGGTCGTGATCGACCGCTGGTTCCCCTCCTCCAAGCTGTGCGGAACCTGCGGAACCGTCCGCGCCAAGCTGCCGCTGGACGTCCGCCAATGGACGTGCGGCTGCGGCGCCGTGCATGACCGCGACGTGAACGCCGCGCGCAACATCCTGGCCGCCGGGCTGGCGGCATCCGCCTGTGGAGACGGTGTAAGACCTCAACGGGACACCTCCCGGACGGGGCACTCGTCGGCGAAGCAGGAAACCCAGCGGGCGACCGCCGGAGCCCTTCGCCTCTAGGCGAGGGAGGATGTCAACATGGTTGTCGTGCCGACCTCCCCGAACCCACCCGCCACGCCGCGTCCGGCGGAGCTGGAGGCGGTGCTGGAGGCGGTGCTGGAGCGGATCACCTACGCGAACGAGGACACCGGGTACACCGTCGCGCGTGTCGCGACCGCCAAGAGCGGCCCCGACCTGCTCACCGTCGTGGGCGCGCTGCTCGGCGCGCAGGTGGGGGAGAGCCTGCGCCTGGTCGGGCGGTGGCGCTCGCATCCCAAGTACGGCAAGCAGTTCGAGGTCGACTCCTACACGACCGTCCTGCCGGCGACGATCCAGGGCATCCGCCGCTACCTCGGCTCGGGAATGATCAAGGGCATCGGCCCGGTGATGGCCGACCGGATGGTCTCGCACTTCGGCACCGACATCCTGCGCGTCATCGAGGAGGAGCCGGAGCGCCTCGTCGAGGTCCAGGGCCTCGGCCCCAAGCGCACCAAGCGGATCGGGGACGCCTGGCAGGAGCAGAAGGCCATCAAGGAGGTCATGGTCTTCCTCCAGGGCGTCGGCGTCTCCACCTCCCTCGCCGTCCGCATCTACAAGCAGTACGGTGACGCCTCGATCGACACCGTCCGCAAGCGGCCCTACCAGCTCGCCTCGGACGTGTGGGGGATCGGGTTCAAGACCGCCGACACGATCGCGCAGGCCGTCGGCATCCCCCACGACAGCCCCGAGCGGATCAAGGCGGGCCTGCAGTACACGCTGTCGGAGGCCGCCGACGACGGGCACTGCTTCCTGCCCGAGCCCAACCTCGTCACGGCGGCCGAGAAGATCCTCGGCGTCGGGCGGGAGCTGGTCGTCCCGGCGCTTGACGAGCTGGCGCGCGAGGAGGGCGTCGTCCGGGAGCCGATCCCGGGGGAGGGGGAGGACGCCGCGACGATCCCCGCCGTGTACCTCGTCCCGTTCCACCGCGCCGAACGCTCCCTGGCCCGCGGCCTGCTGGAGCTGCTCGACGCCCCCGAGGACCGCCTCAAGGCGTTCGCCGGCGTCGACTGGGACAAGGCGCTCCCGTGGCTCAAGAAGCGCACCGGCCAGGCGCTCGCCCCCGAGCAGGAGGACGCCGTCAAGCTGGCGCTCACGTCCAAGCTCGCGGTGCTGACCGGCGGCCCCGGCTGCGGCAAGAGCTTCACCGTCCGCTCGGTGGTGGAGCTGGCCGCCGCCAAGCACGCCAAGATCGTCCTGGTGGCGCCGACCGGCCGGGCGGCCAAGCGGCTCGCCGAGCTGACCGGGCACGAGGCCGCGACCGTGCACCGGCTGCTCCAGCTCCAGCCGGGCGGCGACCCCAAATACGACCAGGACAACCCCCTCGACGCCGACCTGGTCGTCGTCGACGAGTGCTCCATGGTCGACCTGATCCTGGCCAACAAGCTGGTGAAGGCCATCCCGCGCGGCGCGCACCTGCTGCTCGTCGGGGACGTCGACCAGCTCCCGTCCGTCGGCGCGGGCGAGGTGCTGGCCGACCTGCTCGGCGCCGAGGCCGTCCCGCGCGTCCGGCTCACCAGGATCTTCCGGCAGGCGCAGCAGTCGGGCATCGTCGTCAACGCGCACCGCGTCAACTCCGGCGACCACCCCCACACCCGCGGCTACCCCGACTTCTTCCTGTTCCCCTGCGAGGAGCAGGACGAGGCCGCCGAGCTGACGGTGGACGTCGTCGCGAACCGCATCCCGCGCAGGTTCGGCCTCGACCCGCGCCGCGACGTCCAGGTCCTCACCCCGATGCACCGGGGCGCCGCCGGGGCCGGCACGCTGAACTCACTGCTCCAGGAGAAGCTGACCCCGCACGACGAGGCCCGCCCCGAACGCCGCTACGGCGGCCGGGTCTTCCGCGTCGGCGACAAGGTCACCCAGCTGCGCAACAACTACGACAAGGGCGAGGCCGGCGTCTTCAACGGCACCGTCGGCGTCGTGTCGTCCGTCTCCCTGGAGGACCAGTCCCTGACCGTCGTGACCGACGAGGACGAGAGCGTCGACTACGCCTTCGACGAGCTGGACGAGCTCGCCCACGCGTACGCGATCACGATCCACCGGTCGCAGGGCAGCGAGTACCCGGCCGTCGTCATCCCGCTCACCACCGGCGCGTGGATGATGCTGCGCCGCAACCTCCTCTACACCGGCATCACCCGGGCCAAGAAGCTCGTGGTCCTCGTCGGGTCGCGCCGCGCCCTGGCCGCCGCCGTCCGCACCGCCGGCGCCGGCCGCCGCCACACCGCCCTGGCCCACCGCCTGAGTCAGCGGTAGCGGGCCAGTTCCCAGGGGTCGTGGGCGCAGAACACCTCGACCTCGCCGCCGTGCGCCAGCTCCCGCAGCCGCGCCACGTTCGCGAGCCGCAGCTCCCGGTCGACCTCGCCGCTCATCTGGACGAGCTCCATCAGCGGATGCACGACCGGTTCGGGGCGGTCGACCTCCCCGTGGTACATGTACGCGTCGCCCGCGTGCAGCAGCCAACGGGCGCCGTCGCGGACGGCCACGCCGGCATGCCCCGGCGTGTGGCCGCCGAGCGGGACCAGCAGGATGTCGTCGGGTACGCCCTCCAGCGACCGGACGCCCTCGAAGCCGTGCCAGGTCCCGCCTCCGCCGCCGTCGTAGGCGACCCACTTCGGGCCGTGGGCGAGCTGCGCCGGGGTCTTGCCGCCGTCCGCCAGCTCCGCCTCGAACAGGTGCACCGCGGCGTCCGGGAAGTCGCTGAGCCCGCCCGCGTGGTCGCGGTGCAGGTGCGTCGGGACGACGTGCCGGACGTCGGCGGGCGAGTACCCGAGCCCCTCGACCTGCCGGACGGCCGTCGCGGACGGATCGAGCGTCGGCCCCGCCATCTCCACCCAGTCGTCCAGCAGCCGCTCGGACGGCCGCTCGATGTCGCCGAGCCCGATCCCGGCGTCCACGAGCACGAGCCCGGCCGAGTCGGTCTCCACCAGCAGCACATGGCCCGTGGCCCGCGCCGGCCGCAGCGGGCTCTCCGGCCCGTCGGCCGGTTCGATCTCCCGCATGGGAGCGCAGTCGAGATGGTGAACGCGCATTGAAGCTCCTTAGACCAGGTCGCCGAGCCGGCGGGTGACCTCGTGGATGACGGACACGTCGCGCCGGACGCGGGCGAGCATGACGGCGCCCTGCACCGACGACAGGACGAGCTCCGCCAGCGGATCGGCGCGCTCCTCCGGCACGCCCCACCCGCGCAGGGCCGCCGCGATGCCCCGCTGCCATTCGGCGTAGACGGCGTCGCAGGCGGCCCGGATGGTCTCGCTCTCGGCGGCCGTCTCCAGCGCCACCGTCGCGACCGGGCACCCCTTGGTGAAGCCGGATTCCACCAGGGCGCGCGCGAAGTGGTCGCCGAGGGCGGCCAGCCCGGCGCGCCCGTCCGGCGCCGCGACGAGGGCCTCGGCGAGCGCCTCGCCCACCGCGCGGCCGGACCGCGCCACCGACTCGGCCGCGAGCTGCTCCTTGCCGTCCGGGAAGTGGAAGTACAGCGAGCCCTTGGGCGCCCCGCTCTCCGCGAGGACCTGGTTGAGCCCGGTGCCGTGGTAGCCCTGCCGCTGGAACAGCTCCGCCGCCGTCCGCAGGACGCGCTCGCGCGTCTCGCCCCGAGGTGTCATGACCCCAAACTAGACCGACTGGTCTATAGATTACAAGTCGGCGCCGAGACGGATCCGCGAGCGGATCGAGCCACCCGAAATATTTCGAGCCCCTGCCTCAGGCGCCGCGGAACTGCATGCGCAGGTAGGCGTCGAAGGCGCCGGCGCCGAGCAGGCGGCGGGTGTGGATCAGAGCCCTGGCGGCGGGGGTGACCACGTACCGGGAGCGGGGCCGGGCGGCGGTGACGGCGCGTTCGATCACCTTGGCGACCGACTCGGGCGGAGCGGACAGGGCGGCGTTGCGGTAGGAGGCCGCCATCTGGCGGTCCGCGGCGGCGTTGAGAGCGGCGTAGGGGCCGGCGGACCCGGCGGAGCCCGCGAGGGTGTGGGCGGCGGTCTCGCCGAAGGAGGTGCGGATCAGGCCGGGTTCGATCAGGCTGACCTTGATCCCGAACGGGGCGGCCTCGAAGCGCAGCGCGTCGGTGAGGGCTTCGACGGCGTACTTGCTCGCGTGGTAGTACCCGCCCGCGGGGAAGACGATCCGCCCGCCCATGGAGCCGACGTTGACGATCCGCCCCCGTCCGGCAGTCCGCATGCCGGGCAGGACGAGCTGGGTCATGCGGGCGAGGCCGAACACGTTGGTCTCGAACTGGCGGCGCACGCCGTCGAGGTCGGTCTCCTCGATGGTGCCGTACTCGCCGTAGCCGGCGTTGTTGACCAGCGCGCCGACCGCCCCGTGCTCGGCCTCGACCGCGCGGACCGCCGCGCGCATGGACTCCTCGTCGGTCACGTCGAGCGCCAGGACGCGGGCGCCGGCCTCGGCGAGGCCGGCGATCGTCTCGGGGCGGCGGGCGGTGGCGTACACGGTCAGCTCGGCACGGGCGGCCAGCCGCTCGGCGGTGGCCCGGCCGATGCCGGAGGAGGTCCCTGTGATCAGGACTGCGGTCGTCATGGCTGCTCCGAGGTGAGGGGTCGCTGCTGGGTCAGGCCCGCCACGAGCAGCGCCACGGCATGGCGCAGCCGTCGGGTCGGGGCCTCGGGGTCGGTGAGGTCGGCCTCCAGGCCGCGCGTCAGGGCGAGGAGGAGCTCGGCGAACTCGGCGGCGTCCGCGTCCGGGGCGCCGGTGCGGACGGTGGCGGCGAGCAGGTCGCGCATGGCGGTGTCGTAGGACTCGATCAGGTCGGCGGACAGGCGGGCGTCCTCGCCCAGCAGTTCGGCGGCATGCGCGGGGCTGTCCTGCCACAGGCGCAGTGCCAGGCCGAGCTTGGCCTGCAGCGCCGCGGTGAGCCGCGCCGCCAGCCCTTCGCCGGACTCCGCGCCGAGCCGGGCCTCGGCCAGGGCCCGCTCCAGTAGCCGCTCGGCCAGGCGGCGGAAGGCGTCCTGCTTGTTGCTCACGTGCTGGTACACCGCCGCGCGCGACATGCCCGCCTCGCGGGCGATGTCGTCCATCGTGGTGCGCCGGACTCCGTGCCGGGTGAAGCACGTGTACGCGGCGTCCAGGATGGGTTCGATCCTCGCGTCCGTCACTCTGACATTCTATGCATAAAATGTCAGACTGACACACAGGGACGCGAGGGAGTGGCCGACGGCGGCCGGGAAGAGTTCGGTCGGAACGGCGGAACGCGCTTGAGCGCGGTCAGCCCGCTTCGGGCGGCGGGGCGGTGCTCTTGCGGACGACCAGGCTGGTCGACAGCTCCATGCGGGTGGCGACGGGCTCGTCCGCGCGGACGCTCAGGATGATCTGGGCGGCGGACTCCGCCATCTGCCGCAGCGGCTGGTGGACGGTGGTGAGCGCCGGGCTGGCCCAGGGCGCCACCGCGACGTCGTCGTAGCCCACCACGGAGAGGTCGTCCGGGACCCGCAGCCCGTGCACCCGCGCGGCCTCCAGCACGCCGAGCGCCTGCAGGTCGCTGCCCGCGAAGATCGCGGTCGGCCGGTCGGGCCGGGCGAGCATCTCCGCGGCCCTCTCGAACCCGCCCTGGACGTGGAAGTCGCCGTAGGCGACGAGGGACGGGTCGACCTCCAGGCCCGCCATGCCCATCGCCGACCGGAACCCGTCGAGGCGCGCGACCGAGCACAGCATGTCGGCCGGCCCGGTGATGATCGCGATCCGCCGGTGCCCCAGGTCGATGAGGTGCCGGGTCGCCGCGAGGCCGCCGGACCAGTTGGCGGAGCCGACCGAGGGGACGTCGGGGTCGGGGTCGCCGGCCGGGTCGATGATGACGAACGGGATCGACCGGGACCGCAGCCGCTTCTTGTCCTGCGGCGCGAGGCTGGAGAAGGTCAGCACGACGCCGAGCGGGCGGCGCCGCAGCACCCCGCCGATCCACTCGGGGCCGGGGGAGTGGCGGGTGCCGCTCTCGGTCAGCACCAGGCTCGCGCCGTTGGCCTTCGCGACGCTCTCCACGCCCCGGATCAGCTCCATGGTCCACAGGCTCTCGATCTCGTGCAGCACGAGCTCGATCAGCGGCGCGTCGGTCGCCATCCGGGAGCCCCGCTGGTAGCCGTGCTGCTCCAGCAGCCGCTCCACCCGCAGCCGCGTCCCGCGCGCCACGTCCTCGCGGCCGTTGAGGACTTTCGAAACCGTCGAGATGGAGACGCCGGCCTGGTCCGCGACCTGGGCCAGGGTCACCCGGCCCGCCCCCTCGTCCTGCTCCATGCCGGCAAGCATAGGGATTTCGGGCGACGCCCCGAAACTTGCCGTCAGCGGAGCGCGGCCCGCAGCGCCTCCATCGCCGCGGCGATCCGCTCGCGCGGCTCCGCGGTGCGGACCAGCCCGTCCTCGCCCACGTCGGGCCGGGTCACCGGGATCCGCGCGCACGCGGCCTCGACGATCTCGGCGCCCGCGTAGCCGAGCACCTTGCGCAGCGAGGCGTGCGCGTCGCCGCCGCCCGTCGGAGCCGACGGGGAGGCCACGTTCAGCCAGGCGGCGGGCTTGCCGTAGACCTCGCCACCGCCGATCGTCCAGTCGAGCAGGTTCTTGAACGAGCCGGGGAGCGCGCCCGCGTACTCCGGGGTGCAGATCAGCAGCGCGTCCGCGGCGCCGATCGCCGCGCGCAGGCCGGCGACGGCCGGGTGCAGCGGCTCGCGGTCGTCGTCGGGGTTGAAGTGCGGCAGGTCGCCCATGCCGGGGTAGAGGGTCGCCTCGGTCCCGGCAGGCGCCACGGCCTGCGCGGTGCGCAGCGCAGCCTCGTTCGTGGACCCCTTGCGCAGGCTTCCGCACAGCATCAGCACGTTCGTCACGATCACCAGGTTACGGTCAGTCCTCGACGGTCAGGCGGTCGAGGCGCAGGCCGGTGAAGGCGTCGGCGGTGACGCCGCGGACGCGTTCGGACCAGACCATGTGGTCGTGGTGCGACCACAGCGGCATCGCGGGCATGTCGCGCAGCATCGCGCTCTCGGCCAGGCGCGCCGGGATCACGCCCTCCTCGGGGGTGGCCGCCCGCTCGGCCTCGGCGACGAGACCGGCCGTGTACTCGTCGTCGAACCCGGTCCCAGCGCCCAGGAGCGGCGCCAGCGCGGCGACGGGCGCGGGGTAGGCGGCGGTCGTGCGGACGGCGAAGGGGCCGTCCACGTCATGGGAGTCCAGGGCCTTGCGCAGGTCCGCGACGGGGTGGGGGCGCGCGTCGAGCTTCAGTTCCTTGCGGAGCTGGTCCGCGACCGCCTTCACCCAGGCGTCGTCGCCCCGGCCCGCCTCGTACCAGAGGTTCAGCGGGCCCTTCAGCCCGCCCGCGTCGGCCAGCGCGGCGACCGCCGCCTTGGAGTCGTGGACGCACAGCCGGCACTGCCCCTCGCGGCGGCCGGGGCGGATGCCCGGCGCGACGAGCGAGTCGGAGGGGGAGTACTGGTGGCCGAGCGGCCCCTCCGTGACGGCGGAGCGGTCGATCGCCATCGACAGCGCCGACCGGACCGTGGGGGACGACAGCCGCTCCGCCCAGGCGGGGAACGCCAGGTAGGCGGCGTCGCGGCCGGGGACGGCGAGGTGCCGGTCGCCGAAGTCGGCCTCCATCGTCTCGTGCCGGTCCGCCGGCACCGTCGTGGCGACGTCCAGGTCGCCGGAGCCGGCCGCGGTGTACTGGCGCTTCGCCTCCGGCATCGCCTTGACGACCACGGACCGCCCGTCGCCCGAGCGCCGGCTCAGGACGATCTCCCGCGCGCTCCGCGACCGGAGCCGGAACGGCCCGTTGCCGACCGGGGCGCGGCCGTAGGCCGCCCAGTCGCGCGACGCCAGGACGCTCTCCGGTACCGGGAAGAACGCGGGGTCGCCGAGAAGGGCGGGGAAGCCGTTGAGGGGGCGGTCCAGCGTCACCTCGAAGGTCCGCTCGTCCTTCACCTTCAGGCCCGCGACCCCGTCCTCGCCCGCTCGGGCGCCCTTGACGTGCGCGACCTCGGTGAACAGCCGCGACCCGGCCCAGCCCTCGCGCAGCACGGCCGTCCAGGCGCCGGTGAACGAGCGGGACGTGACGGGCGAGCCGTCCTGGAACGTCGCGCCGGGGCGGAGCCGGACCGTCCAGACGCGCCGGTCCGGGCTGGTGACCGACTCGGCGGCGGCGTTCACGGGCGCGCCGGTCCGCGGGTCGTAGGCGACCAGGCCCGTCCACACCGCGTTCGCGATCATCCGGCCGGGGGCGTCGCGGACGTCGCCGGGCAGCAGCGTCGCGGGGGCCGAGGCGCCGACCGAGATCCGCGGATCGGCGGGTTCGCTCCACGCCTTCAGGGCCGCGACGGGCGCCACCAGCACCGCCACGGCCCCGGCGACCAGGGCGGCGGTGCGGGCTGAGCTCTTCAAGGGCCACTCCCGGGAGCTGGGCGGGCGCCGCCGGGCCGGGACGGCTCCGAGGGCCGGGGCGGCCCCCAGGGGAGGCTAGACCACGATGTCAGGTCCCACCAGTCCTTACGGTGCTGAGTCCATTTCGTGACCCGCGGGCCTGTTGATCACCTCGGCGGTGCCGGTCACACTGGCGCTTGCGAAGATCCTTTCCGTGGAGGCGCGATGCACCCCCGCACATCCTTTCCCTCCGGGCGCCTGCTGCAGGGCGCCGCGGCGGTCGCGGCGACCGTGGCGCTGACCGCCGGCAGCGCCTGGGCGTGCCCGCCCGAGCCGGAGAACTCCCAGACCAAGCAGGCCGCCGCGGCCGGCGGCGAGGCCGCCGAGGGCACCGGCGGCCACGCCGGGCACTACCACCGGGCGGCCCCCGCGAGCACGAAGTCCGAGGCGGTGAAGGGCGTGCGGCGCGTCGGCGGCGTGCCCGACGCCAAGGGCGCCATCTCCCTGATGTTCATGGACTACGGCCGCGGACCGCACAAGCGGACGATCATGTACGCGACCGGCCAGTTCGGGCTGAAGGCCTACGACATCAGCGCCGACCCCCGCGTCCCCAAGCTGGTCGGGCAGCTGAACATGCCCGGCATGTGGGAGACCGAGGACACCGACTTCGACCCCAAGCGCAAGATCATCTACCTCTCCCGGGACCCGCGCGCGTTCGGCGGCAACACCGCCACCGGCGAGTCGGGCATCTACGTCGTGGACGCCTCCAAGCCGGAGAGCCTGCGCCAGATCACCTACGTGAAGGTGCCCGCGGGCCACACCACGACCTGCGTGAACGACTGCAAGTACCTGTGGACGGGCGGCCCGGCGAAGGCCAGCTGGATGCCCGCGGACTGGGGCGGGCGCCCCGTCTGGGTCACCGACGTGCGCAACCCGGCCAAGCCGAAGGTCCACAAGGACCCGATCGACACCGGCCGCAACGACGGCAAGACCGACTACACCCACGACATCCAGGTCGACTCCGACGGGGTCGCCTGGGCCTCCGGGCGCGGCGGCGTGCGCGGCTACCACACGACCGGCCGCCACTACGACCCGGTGGAGAAGAAGTGGCGCACGGCCACCGCGGTCGACCCCGTCCCGTACGCGGGCGGCGGTCTGGACGAGGCCACCACCAACTCCACCTTCATGCACAACAGCTACCGGGCGGTCGGGCAGACCCGGGACCAGGCCGCCGACCCGCGCCGGTGGGGTAACGGCAAGCTGCTGTACGTCACCGAGGAGACGTTCAACGACGGCTGCGCCAACGACGGCCTGCTCGTCATCGCGTCGCTGAAGGGCTCCTACGGCGGCGAGGGCTGGCGGTCCACGCCGGAGCACAAGTTCCGCCTGAACACCGTCGCGACCTGGGGAGTGGCGGGCAAGGAGGGCAGCGACCCCGAGAGCACGGACTGCTCGGCGCACTACTTCGACGTGCGGGACGGCGTGATCGCCCAGTCGTTCTACTCGCAGGGCACCCGGTTCCTGGACGTCACGGACCCGACGAACCCCAGGCAGGTCGCCTACTACCGCCCGGCGGACGCCGCGTCCTGGCAGCCGTACTGGCACGGCAAGTACGTCTACGTCGCCGACAACACCCGCGGCGTCGACGTGCTGGAGCCCACCTTCCGCTGACCGTCCCACCGGGGCCTCACGCCCCGCGCGAAGACCCGTCCCCCTCCCCCCGGGGGCGGGTCTTCGCCCTGCTCGGGTCGGTCGCGCGCGTCTCGATCTCGCCGGCGCCGCGCTCGGCGGCCGCGACCGCGGACCCGGCCGCCCGGCGCAGCTGCTGCCCCGCCTGCTGGACGACCTGGACCGGCCGCGCCGGCAGGTGCCGCGAGGCGCCGCGGTGCCGCCGCCAGTGCTCGCGGGCGCGGGCCCGGTGCTCGACCCGCAGGTTCTCGATGAGGCGGTCGATGTCCATGGAGACCTCCCCGTACAGCGGCCACAGGTCGCCCGCCGCGGCCCGCTCGTGCAGCCGCCGGGTCAGCCGGGCGCGGCGCTCGCGGGCCACGTCCACCCGCACCTCCAGCTCGTGCTCGGCGAGGAACGGCCGGGCGTCGCGGGTGAGGTCGGAGCGGGCCAGCCGGCCGTAGGAGGCGATGCTGGCGGCGATCCCGGCCAGCGCGTCGCCGAGCTCGCGGCGCAGTTCCGGGTCGGTCAGCAGCCGCCCCCGCTCGCCGAGCCGCTCGTCGTCGGCGAGGGAGCGGGTCAGCCCGCGCAGCGACAGCGTGGAGTGCTCCATGGTCTCCATGGCGTTGCGCAGCGCGACACCGGCGTCGATGAGCCGCCGCGCCTGGGTCCGCGGGTTGAGCCGGACGCTCTCCTCTGCGGCGCCGAGGTCCCGGTCGGCGCGGCCGATCTCGCGCGCGAGGCGCTCGGCGTCCGCCTGCCAGCGGGCCGCCTCGGCCGGGGTGCGCTCGCCGCGCAGCCCGTCCGCGATGCCCTCGATCAGCTCCCGCAGCTTCTCGGCGACGTCCTGGACGGCCTCCTCAGCGGGCCGCACCCGCACCGTCGGCACCAGCAGCGTCGCCGCCAGCCCGGTGGCGGCGCCGATCAGCGTCTCCAGCACGCGGTCGGCGGCGCCCGCCTCGCTCGCCGCTCCGAGCGCGAAGATCAGCATCGCGGAGATCGGCGCCTCCAGCACGTGCTCGCCGAGCCGCAGCACGTGCCCGATGACCAGGGCCGCGAGGATCGTCAGGCCGAGCGTCCACCAGGAGAACCCGATGGTGCTCGCGGCCATCACCGCGACCAGCACCCCCGAGGTGACCGCGGCGACCCGCAGGATGCTCGCCTTGATCGTCTGGTAGACGGAGAACTGCACGACGAGCAGCGCGGTCAGCGGTGCCAGCAGCGGCTGCGGCCCGCCGGCCGGGAGCACCTCCAGGGCCAGCACGAACGCCAGCGTGGCGGTGATCGTCAGGCGGGCGATGCGGAAGACCGTGGAGCGCATCTCCGTCGCCACGCGCAGCGGCGAGCGGTCGCGGCGGTCACCCTGGCCGGAACGCCGGCGGAAGAACACGAGCGACATGCGCTCTGTCATGCCCGCAGGCGGGTAAAGGTCACAGATAGGGACAAAGATCACAAAAGCGCTGAAGCTGCAGGTCAACGGGGGAGGGGCGTCACTCCCGCCGGCGCGCGCGGAACGCGGCGACGTTCGTGCGGTTGGCGCAGGCCTCCGAGCAGAACCGGCGCCGGCCCGCCCGGGACGTGTCGGCGTACACGCGGTCGCAGCCGTCCGCCGCGCAGACGCCCGTCCGGCCGAGCCCGTGCTCGACGATCAGCTCGGCGAGGTTCATCAGCGTGGTCGCGCGGAACCGCTCCACCAGCCGGGACGAGGGCGGCGCGTAGTGCATGTGCAGGCCGTGCGGCTCGTGGTCGGAGAGGTGGGGGTGCATGGGGATCTCCAGCATGAGCCCGTTCAGCAGCGCCATCGCCTCCTCCAGGCTCCGCGCCTCGAAGAAGGGTCGCAGGACCCGGCCCCAGCGCCGGAAGTCGCCGGCGTCGGCGTCCTCGAACTCCTGCCAGAAGAACTCGTTCTCCCGCAGGATGCGGCGCAGCGCGCCGGGCGAGTCGTCCCCGCCGGCGCTCGTCACGGCGTTGACCAGCGCGGCGGCGGCGGCCACCCCGTGACTCTTGTATCCAGTGATGCGCATTACCCGGGCCTCCGGTCCCGCAGCCGATCAGTAAATGTTATCTTGTTTATAACCCTTACAGACGTCCCTGGGGATGCGCGGTGGAATGCCCACGCTGTGGCTGGCCTGAGTCCGATGTGTACGAGGTGCTGTCGCGGCACCTGACCTCCGAGGGAGTGGTGACCTACACCCGCTGCGCGTGCGGCCGGC
The DNA here is from genome assembly GCF_040649235.1 of Spirillospora sp. NPDC049024. Classification (NCBI taxonomy): domain Bacteria; kingdom Bacillati; phylum Actinomycetota; class Actinomycetes; order Streptosporangiales; family Thermomonosporaceae; genus Spirillospora; species Spirillospora sp. NPDC049024. The sequence goes on along the minus strand of NZ_JBEZFD010000015.1, from coordinate 41,987 downwards.
TGCAGATGCGCGTGCAGCGGTTCGAGGCGGGCCCGGTCGCGGCGGCCGGTCGCGACGGCGGGGCCGCGCCGAAGCACCCCTAGCCGCACCCCTGGTCGCGCACTGGGCGGCCACCGCTAGTGCCGCCAGCGGGTGGCGGCGGCCACCTGCTGCGGGGTCGCCCCGTCCAGCAGCGCGATCTCCCCGCGCCGCACCGCCGCCACCGTGTCGGTGACGGCCTCGCCGAGCGCCTCGCGCAGGACGGCGTCGGCCTCGAACGCCGCGACCGACTCGGCCAGCGACGACGGCAGCGGGGCGATGCCCCGCGCGGCGCGCTCCTCCTCCGCCAGCCCCGCCGGGTCGACGTCGACCGGCTCCGGCAGCCGGAGGTCGGCGCCGAGCCCGTCCCGGCCGGCCGCGAGCAGCGCCGCCAGCAGCAGGTACGGGTTGGCGGCGCCGTCCAGGCACTTGACCTCCAGGTTCGCGGCGGTGGCGCGCTCGCCGTCCGCGCCCGTCACGAACCGCAGCGCGGCCTCCCGGTTCTCCAGCCCCCAGCACGCGTACGCGCCCGACCAGTGCGAGGGGATCAGCCGCAGGTAGCTCGCCACCGACGGCGCGCCGACCGCGAGCAGCGCGGGCAGCCGCCGCAGGATGCCCGCCGCGAAGGCCTCCCCGGCCGCCGTCATCCCGTACGGGCCGGAGCCGCCCGCCATCGCGTTCACCGCGCCGTTCGCCGCCGCGTTCGCCGCGCCGTCCCGCCACAGGCTGAGGTGGACGTGCGCGCCGTTGCCGACCGAGTCGGCCTCGACCTTCGGGGAGAACGAGGCGGCCATCCCGTGCCGCATCGTCACCGCGCGGATCGTCTCCCGGACGAGCACGGCGGTGTCGGCCGCGCCGACCGGGTCCTCGGCGGCCACCGACACCTCGTACTGCCCGGGCGCGTACTCCGGGTGCAGCTGGACGACCGTCACGCCCGTCGCCCGCAGCGCCTCCAGCAGGTCCCGCAGGTAGCCGGCCAGCTCGGTCACCCGCGTCATCCCGTACGCGGGGCCCTTGCAGGCGGGGGAGAACTCCTCGCCGCCGCCGTCCGACACCGCCCACTCGATCTCGAACGCCGCCTTCACCGCCCAGCCGCGCTCGGCGAGCCGGCCCGCCTCGCGGCGCAGCAGGGCCCGCGTGTCCAGCGGGTGGATCGAGCCGTCCTGGGCGTACCGGAGGGCGGGCGCGTGCGCCCAGCCCGGCAGCGCGGCCAGCGGGACGAGCCGGTCCAGGTCGGGGTGCAGCCGCAGGTCCCCGCTCGGTCCGCCGATGTGCCGCCCGGACACGATCGAGTCGTCCAGCAGGAACACGTCGAACACCGGGGACATCCCGACGCCCCACGCCGCCGCGTGCTCCAGCCGCTCCACCGGGACGGTCTTGGTGCGCGTGATGCCGCTGACGTCCACCCACGTCAGCGCCACGGCGACGATGCCCTCGCCGGCCAGCCTGCGCCCCGCCTCGGCGGCGCGGGCGCCGAGCCGGGCGCGCTCGTGCCCGTCCAGTGCCTGCGCTCCGGTGCCGCGCCCCCGGGGGGCGGGAAGAGAGGTCGGTTCCACGGTGCTGGCTCCCGGTCGGGTGGCGGCGGAGGTGGACACGCTCCGTAAGGGCATCGTAGGGAGAACGCGTGCGTGTTTCAGGAAGGAGACGGGAACCGTGCTGGAGTATCTGGAGTCGCTGCGGCTGGTCGACCACCACTGCCACGGCGTCCTCGACAGGGACCTGGGCCCGACGGCCTTCGAGGAGATGCTGACCGAGGCGGAGACCGCCGGGCCGCCCGGCGTGAGCATGTTCGACACCCAGGTCGGGTTCGCGCTGCGGCGCTGGTGCCCGCCCGTCCTCGGCCTCGACGCGCACGCCGGGCCGGACGAGTACCTGGCGCGCCGGGACGAGCTGGGCGCCGCCGAGGTGAACCGCAGGTTCCTGGACGCCGCCGGGCTGGACGCGCTCTGCGTCGACACCGGCCACCTGCCGGAAGCGATGCTCGACCCGCCCGCCCTCGGCCGCCTGGCGGGGGCGGAGGCGCACGAGATCGTGCGGCTGGAGTCGGTCGCGGAGCAGGTGGCGGCGGACGGGGTCGAGGCGGCCCGGTTCGCCGACGAGGTGCGCTCCCGGCTCCACGCCAGGGACGCGGTGGGCGCCAAGTCGATCGCCGCCTACCGGGCCGGGCTGGAGCTGTCCGGCGAGCGGCCGTCGGAGGGAGAGGTCGTCTTCGCCGCCGACCGGCTGATGCTCGCCGCGGAGCGCGCCGGGACCCCGCCGCGCGTGTGCGACGAGGTGCTGCACCGCTTCCTCGTGTGGTGCGCGGTGGACGCCGGGCTGCCCGTCCAGTTCCACGTCGGCTACGGGGACGTGGACGCCGACCTGCGCCGCGGCGACCCGCTGCTGCTCATCGAGCTGCTGCGCGCCATGGACCCCGTCCCCGCGATGCTGCTGCACAACTACCCGTTCCACCGGCACGCCGGGTACCTGGCGCAGGTGCTGCCGAACGTGTACGTCGACGCGGGCCTGGCGACGCACAACCTCGGGCATCGCTCGCCCGCGCTCATCGCCGAGCTGCTGGAGCTGGCGCCGTTCGGGAAGGTGCTGTACTCCTCGGACGCGTTCGGCCTGGCCGAGCTCTACCACCTCGGGGCGCTGCTGTTCCGGCGCGCGCTCGCCGGGTTCCTGGCCGGGGGAGTGGACGACGGAGCCTGGACGCCCGGGGACGCCGAGCGCGTCGCGGGCCTGGTCGCCTCCGGCAACGCCCGCCGGGTCTACGGTCTGAAGTGAACCGATCATCCGGGCGGAACCGGCGATCGGGAGGATTCGGCATTTGGGGGGACCGGTATGGCCGCACGTGAACGCCTGCTCGTCGTCGGGGGCGACGCCGCGGGGATGAGCGCCGCGTCCCAGGCCCGCAGGCTGCGCGGCCCGGACGACCTGGAGATCGTCGCCTTCGAGCGGGGGCACCACGCGTCCTACGCCGCATGCGGCATCCCGTACTACGTCGGCGGCGTGGTCGAGGAGCTCGACTCGCTCATCGCCCGCACGCCCGCCGAGTTCCGCGAGCGCGGGATCGACCTGCGGCTCCGCACCGAGGCCGTGGAGATCGACCCCGGCGGCGGCCGAGTGCGGGTCCGCTCCCTGGACGGCGGCGGCGAGCGCTGGGAGTCCTACGACCACCTCGTGATCGCGACCGGCGCCGTGCCCACCCGGCCGCGGCTGCCCGGCGCGGACGCAGAGGGCGTCCACGGCGTGCAGATCCTCGACGACGGCGTGGCGATCCGCCGCGCCGTCGAGGACGGGAGCCCCCGCCGCGCCGTCGTCGTGGGCGGCGGCTACATCGGCCTGGAGATGGCCGAGGCGCTGGTGATGCGCGGCCTGGAGGTGTCCCTCGTGGACTTCGCCGACCAGCCGATGCGCACCCTCGACCCCGACATGGGCGCGCTCGTCGCGGACGCGATGCGCGGCATCGGCGTGCGGTTGTACCTGGGGGAGCCGGTCGAGGGCTTCGACACCTCGCCGGACGGGCGCGTCACCGCCGTCCGCACGCGCGGCCGCACTTTGCCGGCGGACCTGGTCGTCCTCGGGCTCGGCGTGCGGCCGGCCTCCGAACTGGCTCGCGAAGCGGGGATCGAGACCGGCCCGACCGGCGGCATCGTCACCGACCGGCGGATGCGCACCCGTACCGAGCGGGTGTGGGCCGCGGGCGACTGCGTCGAGACCCGCCACCTGATCTCGGGGGCGCCGGTCGCGATCGCGCTCGGCACGCACGCGAACAAGCAGGGCCGCGTCGCCGGGATCGGCATCGGCGGCGGCTACGCCACGTTCCCCGGCGTCATCGGCACCGCCGTCTCCAAGATCTGCCACGTGGAGGTGGCGCGGACCGGCCTGAACGAGGCCGAGGCGGCCGCGGCCGGGTTCGAGACGCTGAGCGTGGCCGTCGGGTCCACGACCCGGGCCGGCTACATCCCGGGCGGCGCCGCGATGACGACCAAGCTGATCGCCGAACGCAGGTCCGGGCGGCTGCTCGGCGCGCAGATCGTCGGCGAGGAGAACGCGGCCAAGCGCATCGACGGCCTGGCGATCGCGCTGTGGAACGGGATGACGGTCGAGGAGATGACGGGCCTCGACCTCGGCTACGCGCCGCCGTTCGCGCCCGTCTGGGACCCCGTGCTGATCGCCGCCCGCAAGGCCGCCGACGCCGTCGAGCGGGACATGCGCTCCGGCTCTTGATCCTCTTTGTCGGTGATCTCCCTTACGGTGTGGCGTCATGGCGACTGCGGGGCCGGCGGCGGCCGACGAGAGCACCTGGGTGATGCCGGAGGAGTGGCGGCGGATCGCGCATCCGCGCCGGGACCGTCCCGGGCCGTGGCCGGACGTGCGGATCGACACCGGGGCGGTCGGCGAGGCGCGGGCGCTGGTGGAGGCCGCCCGGGGCGACGTCGAGGAGGTCCTCGCGCTGCCCGGCACGCCCTCCGAACTGGCCGAGCGCGGCCGCGCCCACCTGAAGGGCGAGGCGGACGCTCTGGGCGCGGCGGTCGTCGCGTCCGTCGCGGTGTCCAGGCGCGGCCTGCGGGGACTCCGCGGGATGGACCCGTTCCGGGACGCGTGGGCCGCCGAGCACGGCCTGCCGTTCGCCGCGTGCGCCTACGCCGAGCTGTGCGACATCACGACCGACTACCGGCAGGCGGGGGGTACCGCGACCTGGAGCGGCGTGCGCTGGGCCGAGGCGTCCGACCACCGCGGCGGCTGGTGGGCGAGGCAACGCGCGGCGCGGCACCTGCGGGCCCTGGTGTCCGCCGCCGATGACGACGAGTACGCCGAGGTCGTCGCGGAGCTGGCGGGGCGCCGCCGGACGCCGCTGCAGCGGATGGTGGTCTCCTACCTGGCGCCGACCAGGCGGGACTGGGTGGACGAGGTCCGCGCCGACCCGGCGATCATCGGCCTGCCGCCCCACATGACGTACCGGTGGATGCTGTTCTGCTCGCTCGGCGCGCCGGAGCAGGTCGACCCCGCCGCCCTGCCGCTCGGCCCCCACGACCGGCGGACGAGCGTCGTCGCGACCCTCGTGGACGGCGTCGGCCCCTCCGCCGCGGTGCCGCTGGTGGCCAGGGCCCTCGAACGCGGGTACACCGACGCGGAGACGTACCGGGGACTGCTGGACGTGCTCGCCCGGCTGCCCGTGGACGAGGCCTTCCAGGCGCTTCTGGACCGGATCCGCTTCAAGGACGTTCCGCCCGCGCTGACCGCCGCCGCACGTGCGTATCCGCGGCGGGCGCTGCGCCTTCTCGCTTCGGCCGCGCAGAGGCCGGAGGTGGAGGAGGTGCTGTGGGCGCACCTGCTCACACATCCCGAACTGGCGGATGAGACGCTGCCGGAGCTGCCGGGGGGACCGCGTGCGGTGGTCGAGGCGCTCCGCGAGACCACCGTCCGCGTACCGGAGGCGTCCGTCGACGCCCTGCCGCCGCTGCTCGTCGATCCGCCCTGGACCCGTCCCCGAAGGAAGTCCAAGCCCGTCGTCATCAAGGACCTGGAGCCGCCGGGCACCTGCTCCGTCGTCTGGGAGCCCGGCGAGCGGCAAGCCTGGAGGGCGGGGGTCACCCGGCCTCGATGGGCCGAACGCGTGGACTGGGCCCTCGAGGTCGAGGAGCTCAAGAATGGCACCCTTCTCATCTCCCGGCGGTCGATGCTTTTCCTCGAGGCGCCCGAGGAACTCGTCCGCCCGCTCTTGGCGGACCTGGATCTGTCCGACTGGTACGCGGACGAGTGGCTGCGGGCCATCGTCGCCCGCTTCGAGCTCGACGCACTGGAGCTCGCCGTCAACGCGGCGCGGGGCAACCCCGCGAAGGCGGGCCCCGCCCTCCTGCCGTTCCTGAGCGACGAGGTCGCGCTGCTGATGGCCGACTGGCTCCTCCGGCTCAAGCAGGCGGGCGGGACCGCGCGGGCCTGGTTCCGGCGGCACGGCTTGGCCGCCGTCCCGGCCCTGCTGCCACCCGCGCTGGGCAAGGCCGGTGCTCAGCGCCGCGCCGCCGAGGCCGCGCTGCGCCTCGCCGCCGAGCGGAACGGTGCGGAGGCGGTCGTCGCGGCGGCCCGCGTCCACGGTGACCGGGCCGCGGGCGCCGTCGAGGCGCTGCTGGCAGCGGACCCGCTGGACCTCCTGCCCGCGAAGACACCGTCCGTCGGCGACTGGGCCGACATACGACTGCTCCCGCAACTCCTGCTCCGCGGCCGGGAGCGGGCGCTGCCGGACACCGCCGCGCGGCACGTGGTGACGATGCTCGCGATGTCCAGGCCCGGTGACGTCTATGCCGGGGTGGACGCCGTCCGCGAGCTGTGCGATCCGAGGTCGCTCGCCGAGTTCGGGTGGCGGTTGTTCCGGCGGTGGGAGGCGGAAGGAGCGCCGTCCAAGGAGGGATGGGCGCTGACGCAGCTCGGCCTGACCGGCAACGACGAGACCGTCCGCCGCCTGACCCCGACGATCCGGGAGTGGCCCGGCGACGGCGGGCACGCCAAGGCGGTCACCGGCCTGGACGTCCTCGCCGCCATCGGCACCGGTCTGGCCATCACGCACCTGCACGGTATCGCCCAGAAGGTGAAGTTCAAGGCGCTCCGGACCAGGGCGCAGGAGAAGATCGAGGAGGTCGCCGCCGAGCTGGAGCTGACCGCCGAGCAGCTCGCGGACCGGCTCGTCCCCGACTTCGGCCTCGACGAGGGCGGGACCCTGACGCTGGACTACGGTCCGCGCCGCTTCGTCGTCGGCTTCGACGAGCAGCTGAAGCCGTACGTGGCCGACGAGGACGGTGTCCGCCGCAAGGCGCTGCCGAAACCCGGCGCCAAGGACGATCCCGAACTCGCCCCCGCGGCCTACAAGGCGTTCTCGACGCTGAAGAAGGACGTGCGGGCTGCCGCCTCCACCCAGCTCCGCCGCATGGAGGCGGCCATGGTCGCGCAGCGCCGCTGGCCGGTGCGGGAGTTCCGGGAGCTGCTGGCCGGGCACCCGCTCGTCCGGCACATTGTCCGGCGCCTGGTGTGGCTCGCGTGCGAGGGCGAGGGCGAGGGGGAGGGCGCGAGGACGACCGCGTTCCGCGTCGCCGAGGACGGCACGTTCGCCGACGTCGAGGACGACGCCGTCGCCCTCCCGGAGTCGGCGGAGGTCCGGGTGGCGCACCCCCTCGACCTCGGCGGCTCCCTCGCCGCCTGGTCGGAGGTGTTCGCCGACTATGAGATCCTGCAGCCGTTCCCGCAGCTCGGACGGCCCGTGCACCGGCCGGCCGACGGGGACGGCGGGCTCGGGCGCTTCGAGGGGCAGACCGTCCCGGTCGGGAAGGTGCTCGGCCTGACCTCGCGCGGCTGGGAGCGCGGCGAGCGGCAGGACGGGGGCGTCGAATTCTGGATCTCACGAGGGCTCCCCAGTGGCCGGTACGTCGTCATCGACCTCGACCCCGGCATCGTCCCCGTCGCGGTGGAAGCGGCGCCCGAGCAGACGCTGCGGGGGATCGGCCTTGTGGACGGCCGTGAGCAGGTGGGCTCGGGCGGCGCCGGCACGGCGTCCCTCGCCGACCTCGACCCGATCACCGCGTCCGAGATCCTCGCCGACCTGGCGACGCTGACCTGAGAAAGAGAACCCCATGGATCTGCCTGAAGCGCTGCTGGACCCGCCGTGGGCGCGCAAACCGGCCGCCCCGCCCACCGGCGACGAGCCGGTCATCATCGTCCCCGGCCTGGCGGCGCCGGACGGCCGCGAGATCGTCTGGGCGCCCGGCGAGCGCGAGGAATGGGCCGCGATCCGCTCCTACGAGTCCTGGAAGGACGACGAGTGGGAGGAGGCCGCCGAGCAGTTCCGCGACGGCCGGATGGGCTACGAGCCAACCCGGGCGGGCTTCCTCGCGCAGGCGCCCGAGCATCTGGCGCGGCCGCTGCTGGACGGGTGGGAGCCCCACGTGACGTGGGACTTCGACCATTCCCTCAAGCCGATCGTGGCGCGGTTCGAGACCGCGGCCTGGGACGTGGCGGTCCGGCTCGCGAAGCAGAACCCCTTCGGGACGGGCCCGGTCGTGCTGCCGTTCCTGTCCGCCGACGTGGCCCGGCTGGTCGCCGACTGGCTCTACCGGCTGAAGTCGGCGCAGGAGCTCGCGCACGCGTGGTTCGAGCGGCACGGCCTGGCCGCCGTCCCGTACCTGGTGCCGGACGCGCTGGGCAAGCGCGTCGGGCCGCGCCGGGGCGCGGTGAAGGCCCTGCGGACCATCGAGGGGGACGTCGTGGCGGCGGCCCGCGTCCACGGGGACGAGGCGGCCGAGGCGGTCGCGCGGCTCCTCGCCGCCGCGCCGTCCGTCGCCGCGCCCGTCGAACCTCCGGTCAGGGCGCCGTCCCTCCCGAGGTGGCTCGACGCCGACGCGCTTCCCCGCCCGGTCCTGCGGGACGGCGGTGAACTGCCGCGCGACGCGGCCCGCACCCTCCTGCTCGCCCTGACGGTGAGCCCGGGCGGACGCCTCGATGCGACCGGCGTGGTGGACGCCGCCGCCGAGGTCTGCGAGCCGGAGTCGCTGACCGCGTTCGCGTGGGCGCTGTTCGAGGCGTGGCAGGCGGCGCGCATGCCGAACCGCAGCGGGTTCGTGCTGGCGGCCCTGGGGCGCTTCGGCGACGACGGGACCGTCCGCCGGCTCACGCCGATGGTCAAGGAGTGGCCGGGGCGGAGCGGCGGCTACAGCAGCGCCGTCCAGGGCCTCGACGCGCTGGCGGCCATAGGCACCGACGTCGCCCTGACGCACCTCAGCGGCATCGCGCAGAAGTCGCGGTACAAGGGGCTGCGCGGCGAGGCGCAGCGGAGGCTGGCCCAGATCGCGGAGCGGCGCGGCCTGACGGCGGAGCGGCTCGCCGACCGGCTCGTGCCCGACTTCGGCCTGGACGCGGACGGGACCCTGACGCTGGACTACGGTCCGCGCCGCTTCGTCGTCGGGTTCGACGAGCAGCTCAAGCCGCAGGTGTCGGACGAGAGCGGCGCGCGCCGCAAGGCGCTGCCGAAACCCGGCGCGAAGGACGACCCCGATCTGGCCGCGGCCGCCTACCGGCGCTTCGCGGAGCTGAGGAAGGACGTCCGCGCGGTCGCGTCCACGGAGGTGGCCCGGCTGGAGGCGGCCATGGTCGCGGGCCGCGAATGGTCGCACGGCGAGTTCGGCGAGTTCGCCGTCGCGCACCCGCTGATGCGGCACCTCGCCCGGCGGCTGGTCTGGCTGAGCGGCGGCCTGGCGTTCCGGATCGCCGAGGACGGCACGTTCGCCGACGTGCATGACGAGACCGTCGCGCCCGACCCCGCGGCGGGCGTCCGCATCGCCCATCCGGTGCTGCTGGGCGAGTCCCTGGCCGCGTGGGTGCGGGTGTTCGCCGACTACGAGATCCTCCAGCCGTTCCCGCAGCTAGGAAGGCCCGTCCACGTGCTCGCCGACGGCGAGGGCGAGAACGGCAGGCTCGAACGCTTCGAGGAGGCGGCCGTCCCGACCGGCAGGTTCCTCGGCCTCACCCGGACGGCGTGGAAGCGCGGCGCCCCGCAGGACAACGGCGTCGAGCACTGGATCTCCTGCACGCTCGCGCCGGGCGTGGCCGTCGTGGTCGACCTGTACCCCGGGATCGCGGTGGGCCTCGTCGACCTGAACCCCGTCCAGACGATCGAGCGGGTCTGGATCGGCCGGGCGCCCGGCGACCCGTCCAGCATGATCGCGAACGGGCTCGCCGGTGCGGACCCGGTCCTGGTCTCCGAACTCCTCGCCGACCTGACGGCCCTCACCGCGTCCTAGGCGAAGCGGCTGCTGGGGACCGGGCCGGGGGAGTGCACCATGTACCTCGGCCCGGCGAGCCAGTGGCCGGCGACCGCACGGACGAAGCCCGCCAGGCGCTCGTCGGGGTCCGGCGGCGCGTCGCCGTCGCCGGCCTCCGGCGCGGGGTCGGCGGTGACGATCTCGGCGGCCAGCTCCTCCTCGGGGCGCTCGTCCTCCGGGGCCCGCTCCGGTTCGCCGCCGGGCGAGAACCGCAGCTGCTCGCCCCACGGCGACACCACGACCTGGTGCAGGAACCCGGTGACGTCGGCGCTCACCGCGGGCGGGTCGGTCCAGCAGGAGGCGTGCTCGAACAGCACCTGCCCTTCGGCCCGCTCGTGCAGGCCGCCGGGGTCCGTCTCGTTCAGGTCGTAGGCGACCACGAGGGCGCCGGGGCGGTCCGGGTCGAACGGCTCGGCGGGCAGCCCGAACAGCCGCGCCGCCGCCAGGCCCAGGATGCGGCTCGACCGGCCGGGCAGCAGGCCGACCGACGTGGGGCGCCGCCCCGCCGCGTCCAGGACGAGCCGCAGCCGGTCGAGGGTCCGCCTGCACGTGGCGAAGCTGTCGGAGGTGTAGGCGAAGCGGCCCGTCATGCCGTCCTCGAACCCGTACGGGGAGATCGTGGCGAGGACGGAGCCGCCGAGCGCGAAGTGCCAGCCGCGGAGGTCCCGGGAGTCGAGCGGGCTCACGGCCCGGGCAGCCGCCGCCCGGGAGAGCATCCGCGCGAGCCGGTCGTTGGCCAGGCCCCACTGCTCGTCCGGCGCGGGCAGCCTCGCCGCCTCGCGGGCGGCCCGGTCCAGGTCCCCGGAGAACAGCGCGTTGTAGGCCAGCAGGTACCGGGACGGCCACGGGTCCAGCGCGTCCACGTGCGGTTCCAGGGCGGCGACGGCCTCGGCGTTCCGGTTCTCGCGTTCCAGCGCCGACACCAGTTCCGCCAGCAGGGCGGGCTCGCCCGGCATCATCTCCAGCGCCCGCCGCAGCGCCGGGACGGCCAGGAAGGCGACGCCGCGCTCGATGCAGGCGTAGCCGAAGTCGTAGAGCTGCTGCGGCTCCTGCCGGGCGGCCAGCGCCGCGGCGGCCTCGCGCATGTCGTCGAAGCCGGACACCGCCGCCGCGCCCTCCATGAGCCGCGCGACCTCGGCGGGCTCCATGGCGTCGGCGTTGAACCGCAGATGCCGGATCAGGCCGGAGATGTCGCCGCTTTCCAGGAGTTCCCGCGCTTCGCTCATGGGCCGCCACGCTAGCGGCGGCCGCCCGCGGCGATCACCCGGTTTTTCCTATTCGGTCGCCGCCAGCGCCCGCAGGATGTCCGCGACGAGGTCGCGGGTGTCCTCGATGCCGGCGGACAGGCGCACGAAGCCGGGCGGCACGGCGTCGCCGCCCCACCGGCCGCGCCGCTCCGCGGAGCTCTGCACGCTGCCGAAGCTGGTGGCCTGCATGACGAGCCGCAGCGAGCCGAGGAACCGCTCGGCGGACGCCTCGTCCCTCAGCGCGAACGACACGACGCAGCCGAACCGCCGCATCTGCCGGGCCGCGACCTCGTGCGCCGGGTCGTCCGGCAGCCCCGGATACCTGAGCCCGGACACCAGCGGATGCCCCCGCAGCGCCTCGGCCACGGCCAGCGCGTTGGCCGTCTGCCGGTCCAGCCTCAACTGGAGCGTGGCGAGCGACCGGTGCGCCAGCCACGCCTCCATCGGCCCGGGAATGGCGCCGACGGTCTTGCGCCAGAAGCGGACCGCGTCCGCCAGCTCCGGGTCGCGGGTCGCGACATGCCCGAGCAGCAGGTCGCCGTGCCCGCTCATCGACTTGGTGTCGCTGGCGACGGAGAAGTCGGCCCCGAGGTCCAGGGGGCGCTGCCCGAGCGGCGTGGCGAGGGTGTTGTCCACGGCCACGAGCGCGCCCGCCCGGTGCGCTGCGTCGACGATCCGCCTGACGTCGCACACGTCCAGGTTCGGATTGGTCGGGGTCTCCAGCCAGACCAGCCGCGCCCCCTCCAGCAGCCCGAGCTGCGCGTCGCCCGCGGTCGGCGCCATCCGGACCACGGCCCCGTAGGACTCCAGCCGCTCCTTCAAGGCCCGGGCCGTGTAGTAGCAGTCGTCGGGCATGACCACGACGTCGCCTGAGCCGGTCTGCGACAGCAGCACACTTGCGACCGCCGCCATGCCCGACGAGAACGAGACGACCTCCGCGCCGCCCTCCAACTCGCCGATCGCCCGTTCCAGCAGCGCCCACGTCGGGTTGGAGTCGCGCCCGTAGGTGTAGGGGCCGACCGCCTCCCCGGCCAGGTGGTAGTGCGCCGCGAACACGGGACCGGGCAGCGCGGGGGCGAAGTTCTCCGCCTCCGGCCGCCCGGCGCCCACGGCCAGCGTCCCGTCCCCGATCTCCACGCGCGCTCCTTTCCCGCAGGTCCGGCCCCCATCGTCCCACCCACGGACCCGACCGGGCGCCTGCGGCTCAGGAGTGGCGCAGGGAGTCGGCGATGCCGCGTGCCCTTTCCGACTCCTCGATGCGGCCCAGCCGCTCCAGGGCGTAGGACTTGTTGTAGTGGTCGTTCCAGGAATCGGGGCCGTTGTCGATGGCGTAGTCGATGACGGGCAGGGCCTCCGCGTAGCGGCCGAGCTTGACGAGCGCCGCGCCCTTGACGCTGTGGGCCGAGGCGAGGTCGTAGCGTCCCGCGCCGACGGCGCTCCCGGAGGTGAGGAGGGCGATGGCGCGGTCCACGGCGGCCAGCGCCTCAGCGTCCCGGCCGCCGTCCATGAGGATGATCGCCCGGTTGATCTGCGGCGCGGCGTAGCCGGGCCGCAGGGCGATCGCCTGGTCGTAGGCGGCGATCGCCTCGGCGGGGCGCTCCATCCGCAGGAACGTCCCGGCCCGCTCGACGTGCGCGAGCGCGTCGGACGGATTGAGCTGGAGCGCCTGGTCGAACGCGGCCAGGGCCTCGGCGTGCCGCCCCGTCCCGCTGAGGGCGATGCCGCGCAGCCGATGCGCCTCGGCGTACTCGGGGCGGAGCCGGACGGCCTCGTCCAACTCGGGCAGGGCGTCCTGGAACCGGCCGGACTCCATGAGGCGCACGGCCTGGGCGTGGTGCTGGGCCGCGGCCGGCCGGGGGCGGCCGCTCATCTGCTCCAGCCTCGCACCGGGGACGAGCTTGCCTCCGCAGGACGTACAGCGCGGAGCGCGGAAGCGGGAGCCGGGCTCATGGCACCGGTCGCAGAAGTTGCTGCCGCAGAAGTCGCAGATCATGAACTCGATCGCGAACCCGTCGGGGTCCTGCCGCGCCACCGGGTTGCCGCCCGGCACCTTCGACACCGAGATGAGCCGCGTGCACGCCCAACCCGAACAGCTGAGAAGCATGGTCGCTCCCGTTCCCTTAGTGTGCGTAATCCCAGTCGAGTTCCCAGACGCGCATACCGTGGTCCCGGGTTCGCGTGATCGCGATCCGGGTGTCGGCGGTGAGGCCGACCCACTCGATCGCGGCGGTGTCCGCGCCGAACGCGTGCAGGCAGCGGCCGGCGGGCAGGTCCCACACCCGCACGGTCCCGTCCGCTTCGCCGGACACCGCGAACCTGCCGTCGGCGGCGGGGGCGAGGCAGACGGTCGAATCCGACAGGCGGTGCAGGAGGCGCCCGGCGCGCACGTCGAAGACCCGCAGGGCGTGCCCGGGGCCGACGGCGGCGGCGATCCCGCCGTCCGCGCTCACCTCGATCGCCGCGAGCTGCTCGGACGGGCCCCGGACGTAGCCGGTGGCCTGGCCGGTCGTGCCGTCCGCCGTCCACAGCGTCCCGACCGTGTGCCCGCAGGACACGACGGTGCGGCCGTCGCCGCTCATGGCGGCGGGCGTCTGGCCGGGCAGGATGTGGCGGCGCTCCCCGTCCAGCTCCCACAGCGTCACGACCCGCTGGAAGTCGCCCACGAGCAGGGTCCGGCCGCCCTGCCCGAACCCGACCTCGAACACGATCCCGCCGTGGCCCTTGAGGACGTGCCTGCGCCTGCCCTTGGCCAGGTCCCAGACGCGGACGGTGCCGTCCTCGTCGCCGGACGCGGCGAGCCGCCCGTCCGGGCTCACCGCCAGCGCCCTGACCTCGGCGCGGTGCCCGCCGAGCACGTGGACGCAGGCGCCGGACGCCACGTCCCACATCCGGACCTTCCCGTCGCTGGCGCCCGTCAGCAGCAGGGCGCCGTCGGGCGAGAAGGCCGCGGCGCCGACGGACGTCCCGCCGACGTGGAGGGTGTGGAGGTGCTCGCCGCCCTCGACGTCCACCAGCCACACCTCGGACCAGCCGCCGAACCGCACGGCGAGGACGCCGCCGCGGCTCAGTGCGGTCCCGTTGACCGCGCGGCCCCCGGTGTCCGGGAGGGCCCGCACCTCCCAGGCGCCCAGGACCGCCGTGGGACGGCCGTGCCGTCCGGCGGCCCGCCACAGGTCGAGCAGCTCGCGGTTGCGCTCATGGCCGGGGACGCTCCGCGCGGCGCGGATCTGCGCCGCGGCCCGCGCCCAGTCGCCGCGCTCGGCGTGGCCGCGGGCGCGGGCGGCGGCGAGGGCGGCGGTGTCCGCCTCGCGCGCGAGCTCCGCCGCCCCGCGCGGCCGGGCGTGGCTCCACGGCGCGCGCGGTCCGGCGGGCCCGAGCCGCCAGGCGTGGACGGTCCGTCCCGCCGCGGTGAGCCCCACGCGCCCGTCGGCGCTCAGCACGGGCGCGGTCAGGGAGCCGCCGTCGCCGGGCAGGGTGCGCAGGCAGCGGCCATCGTCCAGGTCCCACAGCTGGAGGCTGCCGGTCAGCGCCCGCGACCCGTCGCCGCTGACCGCGAACCGTGCGCCCCGGCCGACGGGGAAGCGGACCGTCCGCAGCGGCAGGCCCGCGACCGGGTCCACCAGCCGCTGCTCGGTGTCCGACACCGCGAGCGCGACGCGCCCGCCGGGGCCGAGCGCGACGGTCGTCCCCGGCAGCGGCATCGTGCGCACCAGGCCGCCGGTTCCGGTCTCCCAGACGCGGAGCCGCATCGTCGTCGGCTCCCACTTCACGATGTGCGCGCCGTCGCCCGTCACCGCGACGGCGGTCCCGTGGCCGCGGCCGAGGTCCTGCTCGTTCTGGAGCGCGTGCACGCACCGTCCGCCGAGCGTGGCCCACACGCGGACGGTCCCGCCCTCGGTGGCCGACACCAGCAGCGAGCCGTCCTCGGAGAAACCGAGCGAGGCGACCCTGCTGGGATGGTCCTCGAACCGGTGCAGGACCCGTCCCGCGCGGACGTCCCAGAGCAGGAGGGCGCCGTCCGCGCCGGCCGAGGCCATGAACCGGCCGCAGGGGCTCAGCGCGACGGCGCTCACCCCGCCGGCGAGCCCGCCCGGATGCGCCGGCAGCGCGTGGAGGCAGCGCCCGGAGGCGAGGTCCCAGAGCCGGACGGTGCCGCCTTCGGAGCCCGGCGGGGGATTGGACGAGTCGTCCCGCCCGCCGCTCACCGCCAGAGCCGCCCCCGGGCCGAGCGCGAGCGCGTTGACGCCGTTGGCGTGCCCTTCCAGGACGACCGGCGGCCCTGGCGCGTGCAGGCGCCGGGCGCGTTCCAGCGCGGCGGCGGGCTCAGGGGCGTGCGGCGCCCGCCGGACCGCCGCCTCAAGGAGCGCCGCCGCCTCGGCCGGGTCGCCGCGCTCCAGGTGGACGAGGCCGAGCAGGTGGTCGCCGATCCAGTCGCCGTCGTGCGTCGCGCGGACCGCCTCCAGTTCGGCGAGCAGCTCGGCGTCGGTCAGCCGCCCCGCGCGCCAGCGGTGCAGGCCCCGGTCGAACACGGCGTGCGGGTTGTGCGGATCGGTCTCCAGGGCCCGCTCCCACAGCGCCTCCGCCTCGGCGGGGTGCCCGAGGTCGAGCATGGACAGCGCCTGGTTCGACAGGCCGTCGGCGAGCAGCGTGGCGGGACGGGGCCGGGCCCGCGGGTACGGGACGCCGGCGACCTGCGCGTAGACGGCCGCGAGCGCGTCCGCCAGCTCGTCCATCCGGTCCGGCCGCGCGGCCGGGTCGGGGCGGAGGCACGCGCCCAGCAGGGCGGTCAGATCCGGCGGCAGGCCGGTCGCCCGCGCCGCGAACTCCTCGAACGCCCGCCCGCCCAGCGCGCCGAACCGGACCGGCGGGCCCCCGGTGAACATCGACAGGACGCTGAGCGCCCACGACCACACGTCGGTCGCGCGGGTGAGCGGCGTCCGGCCGTCCTCCGCCGCGAGCGCCTGCTCGGGCGAGCAGTACGCCGGGGTCAGCCCGGCGATGCTGACCAGCGGGTCGGCGTCGGGGCGCGGCACGCCGTCCTCGCCCGCCCGGACGCGGGCCTTCGCCAGGCCGAAGTCGGTCACCTTGGCGGTCCCGTCCCGCGTGAGCATCACGTTGGCGGGCTTGACGTCCTGGTGGACGAGGCCGCTGCGGTGCGCGTGGTCCAGCCCCCACGCGAACTGGATCGCGACGTCGACGATCCGGGCCGTCGCGCGCCGCGGGTCGGGGTCGCGCAGCCGGCCGTCCCGGACCGCCTCCGCGAGGCTGCCCCCGTCCACCCACTCGGCGAACACCCCGAGCAGCGGGCCGAGCCGGCGCACGTAAGCGCAGCTCACCGTGTGCGGGTGCAGGCCGAGCCCGACCCAGGTCTGCGCCTCGTCCTCGAACGCGCGCAGGTCGTCCGGCGATCCCAGCAGTTCCGGCCGGGGCACCTTCATCGCCAGCTCGGCGTCCCACCCGCGGTGCCGCACCCGGTAGACCAGGCCCATCCCGCCGCTCGCCACCACGTCGAGGACCTCGTAGAGGTCGAGGACGACGTCGCCGCGCCGCCACGTCCGCGCGCCGCCAGAGTCGATCATTTCCCGGATCCTACGGATTTGTCGGCGCGCCCCTCTACGGTTGGGCGCCATGGAAGATCAGCTCCCCGGCGAGGACGACCTGGTGATCCCGGACGCCTGGCGGCGTTCGCTGCACGCGCGGCGCGGCGGCGCGCCCGGCCCCAAGATCAAGTTCGACCGCTCGGCAGCGCGCGCCGTCCAGGGCTTTGTGGAGCAGGCCGCCTGGGCGGTCGAGGCGCTCCTGGAGGGCGGCGCCGGCGAACCCGACCTGACCGAGGCGGCGCGGCGGCACCTCGACGGCCGGCCCGATCCGGCCGGGGCGGCGGCGGTCGCGGCCGTCACCGTGATGGGCGTGCCCGGCGTGGACCAGAAGGACAAGGCCCACCGGGCGTTCGTCGACGCATGGGTCACCGAGCACGGGGTCGCGTTCGCGGCGTGCGCGCTGGTCGAGCTGAGCCGGATGGAGGCGACCAGAGCGGGCCGCACCGGGGCCGGCGTCCAGCGCATCGCGGACGAGCGCGGGCGGCACAAGACCCTGGATGAGGACGCGCGCCGCGTCCGCGGGCTGCTGGCCGTCGCGTCCGAAGCCGAGTACGCGGACGCGGTCGAGCGGCTGGCAGCTCTCAGGACCGGCTGGCACGCCCGGTGGTTGGTGTCGTACCTCGTCCCGACCCGGGAGGACTGGGTCGACGAGTGCTGCGCGGCCCCGCTGCCGCAGACGCGCTCTCACGGCCTGATGTGGCTGGTGATGTCGGCGCTGGGCAAGCCGGAGCAGCTCGCCGCCCCGTACCCGGCGTACGGCCTGTCCTGGGGCCAGGCGACCCGGGCGGTGCTGGCCACCATGGCCGACGGCATCGGCCCCGGTGTCCTGTCCTTCCTGCTCGCGGAGGTAGACGCCTACGGGCTGGAGTCGGAAGACCGCAGGCGCATCTTCGAGACGGTCGCGATCCTGCCGACGGACGAGGCGTTCCAAGCGCTGCTCGACCGGCTCGACCGCAAGCACGTCAGGGCGGCCCTCGGGGAGGCCGCCCGCCGGTTCCCGGTGCGGGCGCTGCGGCTGCTGGCCCGCGCCGGCGCCGACGACCTGCTCGCCGCCCACGTCGAGGCCAACGCCGACCTGGTCGTTTCCGTGCTGCCCGGCCTGCCGGACGACGTGGCCGACGCCGTCCGCCGCGCCTCCGCCGCGTCCGCCCGCGTCCCGGCGGCGGCGCCGGACGAACTGCCCGCCGTGCTCACCGACCCGCCGTGGCTGCGTCCCCGCCGCCCCGTCCTGACCGGCCTCACCGTCCCCGAGCCGCGACTCGCGTGGCTGGACGGCGAACGGCAGAAGTGGCTCGACGCCTCCCCGGGGGTCAAGGAGCCGGACGGCGCCGACTGGGAAGCGCTCGTCGAGCACTACAAGACGGCGAACCACAGGACCGGCGCCGTGGAGCTGATGGTGTTCGGGCCGGAGGATCTGATCCGTCCCTTGCTGCCCGACTGGAAAGGCTACGGCGTCCGTTGGGCCTACACGTGGATGCAGTTCCTCGCGGCCCGCTACGAGATCGACGCCCTGCCGGCGGCCGTCCAGACGGCCAAGGCGCACCCGGAAACCTGCTGCGACCCGCTGATGCCGTACCTGGACGAGCGTGTGGCGATGCTGATGGCGGAGGGCCTCGCCAAGCGCGGCGCGCTCCTCTCCCCGGCCCGCGAGTGGCTCGGCCGCCACGGGCTCGACGCGGTGCCCTTCCTGGTCCCGGCGGCGCTCGGGAAGAAGGCCAAGGACTGGCGGAACGCCGAGACGGCCCTCCGCCACCTGCTGGACGCGCACGGCCCCGACGCGGTCGTGGCCGCCGCCCGCGACGCCCATGGCGGCGAGGCCGCGGACGCGATCGGGGAGCTGCTGTCCCGGCCCGCGGCGGAGACGGGCCTCGACCAGCCCGCCAAGATCGGTGCCTGGGCGGATCCGGCGCCGCTCCCGCAGGTGCTGCTGCGCGGCCGCGACCGCGCCCTTCCCCTGGACGCGGTCAGCCGCCTGATCGAGCTGCTCGCCCTCCCGACCCCCTACGGGATGGACGAGCTGGCGGAGGCGTGCGCGCCGGGCGCGGTGGCCGAGTTCGGGTGGGCGCTGTTCCGGCAGTGGCTCGACGCCGGCAAGCCGTCCAAGGACGCCTGGGCCCTGCGGCAGCTCGGCCGCACCGGCGACGACGAGACCGTCCGGCTCCTCACCCCGGTGATCCGGACGTGGCCGGGGGAGGGCGGGCACAGGAACGCCGTCAACGGCCTCGGCGTCCTCGCCGAGATCGGCACCGACGTGGCGCTGATGCACCTGCACGGCATCGCGCAGAAGGTGAAGTTCAAGGGCCTCCAGTACGAGGCGCAGGAGCGGATCCGGCAGGTCGCCGAGCGGCTCGGGCTGACCACCGACCAGCTCGCGGACCGGCTCGTCCCCGACTTCGGCCTCGACGCCGACGGCGGCATGGCCCTCGACTACGGGCCGCGCCGCTTCCTCGTCCGGTTCGACGAGCAGCTCAAGCCGTTCGTCGCCGACGAGGACGGGAAGCGCCGCAAGTCCCTCCCCAAGCCCGGCGCCAAGGACGACCCGGAACTCGCGCCCGCCGCCTACAAGGCGTTCGCGGGGCTCAAGAAGGACGTCCGGACCGTCGCCTCCGAGCAGATCCGCAGGCTGGAGCAGGCGATGGTGACGCGGCGCCGCTGGACGCCCGCCGAGTTCGGCGAGCACCTCGTCCGGCACCCGCTCGTCTGGCACGTCGCCCGCCGCCTGGTCTGGCTGGCGGAGGACGGCGCCACGACCACCGCGTTCCGCATCGCCGAGGACCGGTCGTTCGCCGACGCCGGCGACGACGCGTACGCCCTTCCCGAGTCGGCGCGCGTCGGCATCGCCCACCCGCTGGACCTCGGCGACGCGGCGCAGGCGTGGACGGAGGTGTTTGCCGACTACGAGATCACGCAGCCGTTCCCGCAGCTCACCCGCCCGGTCTTCGCGCTGACGGAGCAGGAGCGCGGCAGCGGGCGGCTGGAGCGGTTCGAGGGCCTCAAGCTGCCCTTCGGCGACGTCCTCGGGCTGGTGAAGCTGGGCTGGGAGCGTGGCGCCCCGCTGGACGCGGGGGTCGAGCGGTGGATCTACCGGCGCGTCGCCGATCAGCAGTACGTCGTGATCGACCTCGATCCCGGCTTCGCGGTCGGCGCGCTCGACGCCACCGGCGACCACCAGGTCCTCGACTACGTGTGGCTCGCCCCGGAACCCGACGACTTCTGGCCCAGCAAGGGGACGCCGCTGACGTTCGGCGAGCTGCACCCCGTCATGGCGTCCGAGATCCTGTCCGACCTGGCCGCCCTCGCCGAGAAGGCTGAGAAGTGAGCGGCACGACCACCTGAGCGGCAGCTCACCTGCCGGGTCGCGTCCCCCGGCGGCCCGGACTCGGGACCTGCGGGCCTTGGCCGCCGCACGCGCCGTCCAGCACGGCGGCGACGCGGTCCAGCGTGGCGATCGGCGAGGTGTAGGGCAGGCGCAGATGGCGGGAGCAGGTCGCGTCGGCCGCGAAGGACGGCCCGGGTGCGAGTTCGAGCCCGTGCGCACGGGCCCGGGCCGTCACGAGGTCGGATCGCACGTCGGTCAGGCGCAACCACAGCGCGAGCCCTCCCGGAGGGACCGTGAACCGCCAGCGGTCGTCTCCGGCCAGCAGCCCGCTCAGGTGGTCGCGCTGCCGTCTCAGGGCCGCCCGCCGGTGGTCCAGGACCGGGGCGGGGTCGCGGAGGAACTCGGCGGCGATCATCTGCTGCGTCGGCGCCGCGGACAGCGGCTCGCACAGCGGATGGCGGGCCAGCTCGCCGACCAGCGCGGCCGTCCCGCGGATCCAGCCGACCCGCAGGCCGGCCCAGACCGTCTTGGCCGCCGACCCGATGAGGACGGCGCGGGGTATCCGCTCGAACGGCTCCGGTGCGGCGCGCAGATCGATGTCGCGCATGGTCTCGTCCACCAGGACGGTCACCCGGTGCCGTTCGGCGAGCCGCGCCACGGTGCGCCGGGCGGTGTCCGGCATGAGCGCGCCGGTCGGGTTCTGGAAGTCGGGGACCAGGTAGGCCACCCCGCCCGCCGAGGCCCGGAACGCGTCGTCGAGCTGGTCCAGGTCCCAGCCGTCCGTGGTGACCCGGCAGCCGGCCAGGCGGGTTCCGGCGGCCCGGAAGGTGGCCAGCACGGCGGGATAGGTGGGGATCTCCACGGCCGCGGCCCGGGGACGCAGGTGCGCCGTCAGCAGCGCGAGGGCCGCGCGCGCCCCCGAGGTGACCAGGATCTGCTCGGGCCGCGTGACGAGCCCTTCCCCCGTGTAGCGGTCCGCGATCAGTGACCGCAGCTCCGGAAGCCCGGGGCCGGTCTCCCCGCTCTCGGCCAGGACCGGGCCGGAACGCTCGGCCGCTCTCAGGACCGCCTGCTGGTACGCCGTGTGGGGCGCGGCCGGAACCGCCCTTCGCAGGTCGATGACGCCGTCCTCGCCGACGGCCGAGGTCGGGGCGACGCGCATCGCCGCCTCCGGCGGAAGCCGCAGCGTGCTCGCGCTGCCGCGACGCGTGTCGACCCATCCCTCGGCACGGAGGATGTCCAGCGCCGCGGTCATGGTGCCCCGGCTCACGCCGAGCGCGGCGGCGGCACGGCGTTCGGCGGGAAGCGGGGAGCCGACCCGCAGCCGGCCGTCCAGGGCGGCGTCGCCGACCGCGTCGGCCAGCGCCCGGGCCAGCGCCACGCCCGGTCGTCGCCACGCGCCCAGCGCCGCGGCCAACTGGAGGTCGGTAGTACGCACTGGTCCAGTTTGCCAGTATTGGACCACGTTTTCGGACGCCGGCCTGGATAGCGTTCCGCTCATGCATCCACGCCTCGCCGCTGATCTCGCCGGGCTCCCGGATCTCCTGCGGACGGTCGGCCTACGCGCGAACGACATCCTCGGCCGCCTGCACGAGCAGCCGGTCGTCCCGCCGCTGCGCCTGCCCGACGCCGAACCGCTCCCCGAGGAGGGGACCGGGCTGGCTGCGGCGCTCACGGAGTTCACCCGCGAGTGGGCTCCGCTGCTTTCCGCCAGCGCGGGGCCCCGCTACCTGGGCTTCGTCACGGGCGGCGTCACACCGGCCGCGCTGGCGGGCGACTGGTTGACGGCGGCCGCCGACCAGAACCCCACGTCGGCGCTCGACGGCGCGGGCCCGGAGCTCGAACGCCGGACGGTCGGCTGGCTGCGCGAGCTGTTCGGTCTCGGCGCCGGGCACCAGGGGGCGTTCGTCAGCGGCGCGACCATGTCCAACACGGTGGGCCTGGCCATCGCCCGCGAGTGGCTCGGCGAGCGCATGGGCGTCAACGTGGCGGAGGACGGCGCGGCGGCGCTGGGGCGGGTGCGCGTCCTGTCCGGCAGCCCGCATTCGAGCATCGGGAAGGGCCTGTCCCTCCTCGGCCTCGGCCGCGCCTCGCTGGTCCACGTGCCGGTTCTGCACGGCCGGGAGGCGGTCGATGTCGAGGCGCTGGAGCGGGCGTTGGCCCAGTCCGGCGGCCCGGTGATCGTGGTCGCCAACGCCGGCACGGTCAACACCGTCGACTTCGACGACCTCCGCGCCATCGCCGCGCTGCGGGAACGCCACGATTTCTGGCTCCACGTCGACGCCGCCTTCGGCGCCTTCGCGGCGCTGTCGCCGGACCACGCGGACCTGGTCGCCGGACTCGACGCCGCCGACTCCATCTGCGTCGACCTGCACAAATGGCTGAACGTCCCCTACGACAGCGCCGTGCAGTTCACCCGCCACCGGCGCCTCCAGACCCGGGTGTTCCAGAACGCCGCGGCCTATCTCGGCCCGCTCGGCGAGACGCCCGACCCCGTCCACCTCACCCCGGAGAACTCCCGCCGCCTGCGCGCCCTCGCCGCCTGGTTCACGCTGCGGGCCTACGGACGGGACGGGCACCGCGAGATCGTCCAGCGGAACATCGCCTGCGCCCACGCCCTCGGGCAGGCCGTCGAGACGACCCCCGGACTGCGCCTGCTGGCACCGGTCCGCCTGAACGTCGTCTGCTTCACGCTCGCCGAGGACCCCACCGCCGAGCGGCTCGCCGGCCTCGCCGCCGACCTCAAGGACGAGGCGTTCCTCACCCCGACCACCTATGCCGGGGTACCCGCGCTCCGCGCCGCCTTCAGCAACTGGCGTACCACCGAGGCCGACGTCCACCGCCTCACCGAGGCCCTGAGGCACAAGCTGAGCCGTCCGACCTTCGCGCCCTAGGCATCCGCCGCCTGACCACCTGCACCGCCAAGGGCGATATCCGCCGGGCGGTGCGGCGCGGCGCGGGGAACGGCAGATCGGCGGTGACGAAGCGTGGGGCCGACACCGCCGCCCGAGACCACCCGCCCGCCCCCGGCCGCCTGACGTCGTTCCGCGACTGCCAGGCGGCCGGGAACTCCTTGTGCCTGAGCACCGCGCCGGCCTGCTCCGCGGCGAACTCGCGGTAACCCTTGGGCCGCGGCGCCACCGCAGGACGCACCGCTCCATCCGGATGACGTGGGGGAGGGGCGCAGGTCAGCGCGGTCGGAAGCCGTCGAACATGAAGGCCAGGGCGCGGGTGCGCGGGCGCGGACCAGCAGCGCTTCGATGGCCTCGACCATGTCACGGTGCAGGTCGTCCATGCCCGCCTTGACGTCCACGCCCGCGTCGGCGAGGGCGTCCACGAGCATCTTCTTGTCGGTGGAGTCGGCCACGACGCGGGTGAAGAAGGCGAAGAACGCCGCCCCGGCGTCGTCGGCGGGCACGGGCTCGGCGCCCTGGTCTACTCCCCGCTCGGCGGCGGCGTGCTGACCGGCCGCTACGGCCGCGACACCGCCCCGGACGCGGGCAGCCGCATGGGGCTGCTGCTGGACTCCGACCTCCCGGCGGCCCGCACCTGGGCGCGGGAACTGCTGCGCGATCGCAACCTGGACATCGCCGAGGAGGTCACGCCTGGCGCTCGACCTGCCCGCCGAGGCCGCCGACCGCCTGACGGAGGTGTCCCGGTGCACGACGATCGCCCCGGTCAACGGCATGAACGACCCGACCCGCCCCGCCTTCAGCCCTCGAACCGACGCGGGCCGGTTCGCCGGCGTGCATGTTCGCGCCGCCGGCGCTGATGACGGTGGCCCATAACGAGCATCCAGCTAAATGTGGCGGTGATCGCGGTGAAGAACAGGGTGAGACCCAGCGCCGAACCCCCGTCCAAGCCGGTGTCGTCCGCAGGCGGCGTCCGGAACGACTGCCACGCCGTCACACCCGCCCAGACGGCCAGGGAACCGAACAGGGCGACGACGGCGCCGAGCACCACCGTGACGCCGACCATGAATCGTATGCTCTCGGGCCGCTTGATCTGCGGTGCCGGCTCGTGGTCGGCGGGGACGACCTCGTACGGCTCGATCTCGTCTCCGTTCCGGAGGCCGGGGAAGTCGACGCCGACATCGAGCCAGCCGGCCCGCGCCTTGGAGCCGTAGTCGACGGCCACCGTCTGGAGGAGGCCCGGCTCGCGGACATCGCCGATGGTCAGACCGTCGGCCACGACGACCCGATCGCGCAGCACCCGCGCGCGGTGCCCGACGGCCAGTTCCTGCCCTCCATGCGGAGAACTCGGAACCGGCTGGACACGGGCCGTGGCCACCAAGGCGTTCGACCCCGCCAGCAGGACGGTGAGGATCTGCTTGCGTTCCTCGGTTCGCTGCGGGGGCGGAACGTCATATGCCTGGACGACGTCTCCGGGACGCACATCGGGGTGGCCCAGGTACAGGGTCCCGGTGCTTCCCTGCGGAAGGTCGTCCTCCGGTCCGCCGTTGCCGTCCGCGAGGGCCAGCAAGCGCAGCGCCTCGACCACCGGGCGTCCGTCGCGCACGACCCGCACTCGGTCACCGACCGCCAACCTGCCCTCGGTCACGATGGCCCGCGCGACGGGCCCGGCCAGGGGATCGCCGGCGACCTCGCGGACCTCGGCTCGTCCGAGCCCGCGCCGGTGCTCCGGTAAGGGGTCCTGGTACCCCGGAACAAGGTCGGAACCGACCCCCGCGGGCTCCGCGCGGACGTAGGCCTGGATCTGATCGCCCTTGAGGACGTGCCGGTGACCGATGGCCGGCATGCACCTTTCCAGGATGCCGACCCGTTCCCTGGGCTCCAGCCCAGACCCGATGCCGGCCTTTTTGATCAGAGCACCGATACGGAGATCCTCGGCGATCACCGTGCCGTGCCGAAGCAGTCGCGCCCGGGCGCCCCGAGCGATCCCGGGCCCTCCCACCACCCTGCCCTTGGGAAGGAGGCCGAGCCCCGGAACCTCCTGGAAACCCGACACGGTCATCAGGCCCAACCGCTTCTCGCCCACCCAGACGCTCTGCATCCTCACGCCCATCCCTTGCGAGGTGACTTCCAGCGAAACCCCGGATAGGACGTGGCGGTCATAGCGACCGTTCCCGGCGATCATTCGGGAGCAGGCGGGCTTCCGCGGCCTAAGGGAATCTGGAATGGTATTGGCCGAGTCCTTCGCCGCCCTCTTCAAGGACCCGCTGGTAGTCGGCCTCCGTGTAGCGGGAACATTCGACCAGTGCCTTATAGGTCAAGCAGGCCTGCGCGTCCAGGACGTTGATCTCGTGTCTCAGGGTGAGCTCGGGGTCCAGGTTGAATCGCCGCAACTCGCGGTCGCGGTGGCGGTCCGGGTGCCCATGGGTGCCGAGGAGGCGTGCGAGACGGGCCCGGGCGTCGGCGAGATGGGCGATGAGCTGTGCGGCGTCGACCGGCTCGCCGCCCCCTTCGAGAAGCGCGCCATCGGCCACGGCTTCGGGGACGCTCTTCCCGCGGGCCGGGTCGAGCGCTTCGTACATGAGGACCGCCCTGCGCGCGGCGGTGATGCCCTCCAGTCCCCGCCCGTTCTTCTCCAGAAGCAGCGCCTGGTTGTAGTGCAGCGATCCGAGGACTGCGATGTGGCGGCGGTTGCCGGGTTCGGCCTGCCGGAGGCGAGTCACCACCTGGACAGCGGCCATGTTCTCTGACAGTGCCACGTCGTATCTGCCGATCGCCGCATTGGCGTCGGCTTCGCGAATATGCGGCTCAGCCGACATGCGAAGCTGCTCAGCAGACCTTTTCCGCCACATTCCCGTCGGCCGCCCTCCACATCGTCCGGTCCGATTCTCGCCCATGCGAACCCAGAAGGCCACGGCGCGCCCCCGCCGCGCCGCAGCGCTGTCAGACGGTCTTGAGGGTGCCGCCGTCGATGACGTGGTCGGCGCCATGGACTGCCGCGGCCGCTCAGAGGAAGGCGGCGCGGTGGTCGCGGGCGAACTGCTCGAAGGACGTCGGCTCGCGGCCGGTGAGGTCGCGGACCGCCGTGGTGACCGTCTCCGCGCCGCCGTTCCGGTACGCGCGGCTCACCTCGATGAGGGCGTCGGCGTGGTACGCGGGCAGGCCGCGTTCCAGCATGGCGGCCCGGGCTTCGTCGTCCGAGAGCTGGACGAAGCGGACCGGCCTGTCCAGCACCCGGGAGAGCACCTCGGCGGCCTGCTCGTAGGTCAGCGCCTCGGGGCTCGTGAGGTCGTGGACGCGACCGTCATGGCCGTCGGTGGTGAGCACATGGGCGGCGACCCGGGCGATGTCGCGGACGTCGACGAAGCTGATGGGGGGCTCCCGTTACCAAGATCATGTTGCGCATGCTGGCCAGACCGGCCGACAGCCCCGCCCTCCCGCTCGGGGGAAGATGGGGATCTCTGGGCGGAGTGTCCGAGGGGTCCCCTAGCGTTGGGGGGCATGGAAGATCATCCCTCGGAGGGGTCCGAGGACGCGGGTGCGGGGGCGGCGGAGTACCAGCGGCCGCCGGCGGAGGTGCGGTTCGCCGACGAGCTGGAGAGGCTCCGCGAGAGCGACACCGGGCCGCGGCCGCCCGGGTGGGCGCTGAGCCTGACGGCCGCGCGGCGGTTCATCGTCGGGGACGACGCGCTCGGCGTCCGCCGCAAGTTCGTCGGCGACACCGCGCTCATCGACCGGGCCCTGGTGACGCTGGCGACGAGCCGGGGGCTGATGCTCGTCGGCGAGCCCGGGACGGCGAAGTCGCTGCTGTCGGAGCTGATCGCGGCGGCGGTCAGCGGCACCTCCACGCTCACGATCCAGGGCGGCGCGGCCACCACCGAGGACCAGATCAAGTACTCGTGGAACTACGCGCTGCTGGTGTCGGAGGGGCCCTCCACGCGCTCGCTCGTGCCGGCGCCGCTGCTCACCGGGATGGCCGAGGGCAAGGTCGTCCGGTTCGAGGAGATCACCCGCTGCCCGCTGGAGGTGCAGGACTCGCTGCTCTCGCCGCTGTCCGACCGCGTCCTGGCGATCCCCGAGTTGTCCCGCGCGGCGGCCGTGGGGAGTGGCGCGGTCTCGCACGGGGGCCAGAGCGCGGACGCGATGGTGTTCGCGCGCGACGGGTTCAACATCATCGCTACCGCCAACACCCGCGACCGCGGCGTCAACGAGATGAGCGCCGCGCTCAAGCGGCGGTTCAACTTCGAGACCGTGTTCCCGATCGCCGACTTCGCGACCGAGCTCGACCTGGTCGAGCAGGAGGCGCGGCGGCTGCTGGAGCACAGCGGCGTCGAGGTCGCGCCGCGCCGCGACGTCCTGGAGGTGCTCGTCACCGTGTTCCGGGAGCTGCGCGACGCCACCACCGGGGAGGGCCGGGCGATGGACCGGCTGTCGGCGGTGATGAGCACCGCCGAGGCGGTGTCGGTCGCCCACCAGGTCGGGGTGCGCGGCTGGTTCCTGCGCGGCGAGGCGGGAGGCGCCGCCGACATCGTCGAGTGCCTCGCCGGCACCGCCGCCAAGGACAGCCCCGAGGACCTCGCCCGGCTGCGCCGCTACCTGGAGCAGCAGGCGCCCCGCCGCGGCGGGGAGCAGTGGAGCGCGCTGCACGCCGCCCGGCACCTGCTGCCCGGCTGATGGCCGTCACGTTCGTCGGCGTCCGGCACCACAGCCCCGCGTGCGCCCGGCTCGTCCGGGACGCGATCCGGCGGCTGCGGCCCGCGTACGTGCTGGTGGAGGGGCCCGCCGACTTCGGCGGACGGATCGGCGAGCTGCTCCTCGGCCACCTGCCGCCCGTCGCGGTGTTCAGCTACTACCGGGACGCCGAACGCGTGCACGCCTCCTGGTCGCCGTTCTGCGCGTACTCCCCGGAGTGGGTCGCGCTGAACGAGGGCCGCGCCGCCGGGGCGGAGCTGCGGTTCATCGACCTGCCCGCGTGGCATCCGGCGTTCGCCGGCCGCAGCAACCGCTACGCCGACGCCGAGCGCCGCTACGCCGAGGTCACCGAGCGGCTGTGCCGGGAGTTCGCCGTCGACAACACCGACATCCTCTGGGACCACCTGTTCGAGATCGACGCCGACGGCGCGGCGGAGCGGCTCGACGCGTACTTCGGGCTCCTGCGGGGCGAGGCGGAGGCCGGGGAGGACGACACCGCCCGCGAGTCCTACATGGCGGAGTGGGTGCGGGCCGCCGAGGCCGACGCCGGGGACCGTCCCGTCGTCGTGGTGACCGGCGGCTTCCACAAGCCGGCCCTCGAAGCCCTCGCCGCGTCCGGCGGCACCGAATGGCCCCGCGTGCCCGAGCCGCCCGACGGCGCCGCCGGGGGCAGCTTCCTCGTGCCGTACTCCTTCCGGCGGCTCGACGCGTTCACCGGCTACCAGTCCGGGATGCCGTCGCCGGAGTACTACCAGCGGCTCTGGGAGGACGGCCCCGAAGCGGCCGCCGAGGCGCTCGTCGAAACGGTCGTGGCCCGGCTGCGCGGGCGCGGCCAGGTCGTGTCGACCGCCGACCTGATCGCCGCCCGCACCCTCACCGGCGGCCTCACCCGGCTGCGCGGCCACTCCGCGCCCGCCCGCACCGACCTGCTCGACGGCCTGGTGTCCGCGCTGGTGAACGACGACCTCGACCAGCGGCTCCCGTGGACCTCGCGCGGCCCGCTCGCCCCCGGGGCGCACCCGGCCGTCGTCGAGATGGTGGCCGCGCTGAGCGGCGACCGGACCGGGCGGCTGCACTCCGACACCCCGGCCCCGCCGCTCGTCGCCCACGCGACCGCCGAGCTGGCTCGGCTCGGGCTCGACCGCGACGGCCGGGTCGTGCTGAAGCTGGCGACCCCGCGCGGGCTGGAGCGCAGCCGCACGCTGCACCGCCTGCGCGTCCTGCGCGTCCCCCTCGCCGAGCGCGAGTCCGGTCCCGAGACGGGCGCCGACCCGGTGCTGGAGGAGCGCTGGGTCCTGGACGCCTCCGACCGCGACGGGCGCCGGCACGCCGCCCTCATCGAGGCGGGCGCCTACGGGCCGACCCTCGCCGACGCCGCCGCGGCCGTCCTGGACGAGCGGACGGCCACCGCGGGCGCGGACATGGACGACCTCGCCGCCGTGCTGTTCGACGCGGCGCTGTGCGGCTGCGCGGACCAGTCCGGCCGGATCGCCGAGTCGATCGCCGCAGGCGTCGCCGGCGCCTCCGACATCGCCGCGCTCGGCGCCGCGCTCGAATCCGTCCTCGGGCTGTGGCGGCACGACCGCGTCCTCGGCACGGCCGGCAGCCCGCTGTTCGGCACGGTCATCGACGAGTGCGTCGACCGGATCCTGTGGCTGGCGGAGGGAGTGCGCGGCGGCCCCGCGCCCGCCGACCTGCGCCGGCTCCGCGCCGTCGCCGCGGCCCGCGACGCGCTGCTGCACGCCTCCGGCGCGCTGCGCCTCGACCGGGCCGCGGCACTCGGCGTGGCCCGGCGCGTCGCCGCCGAACCCGGCGCGCCGCCCGACCTGCGCGGCGCCGCGTTCGGGCTCGCCCGCGCCCTCGGCGACGCCTCCGACCCGGCCCGCGCGGTGCGCGGCGCGGCCGCGCCGGAGACGTTCGGCGACTGGCTCGCCGGCCTGTTCGCGCTGGCCAGGCAGGAGGTGCTCGACCCCGGCGCCGCCGTCCTCGGCGTCCTCGACGAGCTGGTCGGCGGGCTGGACCAGACCGAGTTCCTGGTGGCGCTGCCCGCGCTGCGGCAGGCGTTCGAGTTCTTCCCGCCGCGCGAGCGCGAGGCCATCGCCCAGGGGCTGCTGGACCGCCGGGGCCTGAGCGGCTCCGGCCGCGCGCTGCTCCGCGCGCCCGACCCGCCGCTGCTCACCGCCGAGGCCCTCGCGCTGGACGCCCGCGTGGACCGGGCCCTCGCGGCCGCGGGCCTCCTGACCGCCGAACCGGACGGGCAGGGCGCGGAAAGCCAGCCCACCGCAGAGGAGGGGGCATCGTGATCCCGCCCGACCTGGAACGCTGGCGGCTCGTCCTCGGCTCGCCCGCCGGGGCGTGCATGGGCGGGCTGGGCGGCGCGGCCGCCGAACAGGACGCGGCGCTCGACTGGCTGTACGGGCGCGACCCCGACCTCGGCCGGCGCGGAGTGCGGCGCGGCGGCGGGAACTGCGACGGCGACCCCGCCCGGTCCGACGACCGCGCCGGCGGCGACGGGCCGTCCAAGCTCACCACCGTCGACTGGCTCGACGCCGTGCACCGGCTCTTCCCCAAGGAGACGATCGAGCGGCTCGAACGCGACGCCGTAGAGCGGTACGAGATCCACGAGATCGTCACCGACCCGGCCGTCCTGGAGCGCATCGAGCCGGACGAGGCGCTGCTGCGCGCCGTCCTGCGGACCAAGCACCTGATGAACCCCGAGGTCCTCGCGCTCGCGCGGAAGATCGTGGAGGCCGTCGTCCGGCAGCTGATGGAGCGGCTCGCCACCGAGGTCCGGCAGGCGTTCCACGGCACCCGCTCGCGGCGGCCGAGCCGCGTCAAGAACTCCCGCAACTTCGACTTCCACGGCACCGTCCGCGCCAACCTCGACCACTACCGACCGGACGAGCGCCGCCTCTACATCGAGAACCCGAGGTTCGTGTCCCGGACGCGGCGGCACGTCGAGCAGTGGCAGATGATCCTGCTCGTCGACCAGTCCGGCTCCATGGTCGGCTCCGTCGCGCACGCCGCCGTCACCGCCGCGTGCCTGTGGGGGCTGCCCGGCCTGAAGACGCACCTCGTCGCGTTCGACACCTCCGTCGTCGACCTGACCTCCGACGTGACCGACCCCGCCGAGCTGCTGATGAAGGTGCAGCTCGGCGGCGGCACCGACATCGCGCGGGCCGTGGCCTACGGGGCGGGCCTCGTGGAGAACCCGCGCCGCTCGATCGTCGCGCTCATCACCGACTTCTACGAGGGCGGGGACCAGCACCGGCTCGTCCGGGAGGTGCGGCGGCTCGTCCAGCAGGGCACGCAGGTGCTCGGGCTGGCGGCGCTCGACGAGGAGGCCAACCCGTCCTACGACCGGGGGACGGCGCAGCGCCTCGCCGACGAGGGCGCGCACGTCGGCGCGATGACGCCGGGGCAGCTCGCCGAGTTCGTCGCGGAGAGGATGGGCCGTTGACCCGCGCCGACCTCCTCGCGCTCACCCCGGACGCGCTGGCCGCCCTCGCCAACCGCGGCCTGGTCAAGCGCGCCGCCAAGGACCTCGACGCCGGCAACGGCCCCGAGATCACCGTCCTGCCGGACGGCGGGATCGAGGGCGCCTTCCCCGACGGCACCACGGCGTCCCTGCCCGCCGGGGCGGGGCTGGACGCCGCGCACTGCTCCTGCGCGGCGACCGGGACGTGCCGGCACCGGATCTGCCTCGTGCTCGCCTACCAGCGCGGCGCCGCCGAACCGGACGCCCCGCCGGCCCCGGAGCCGGCGGCCGACTGGTCGCCGGGCGCCTTCGACGACGACGCGCTCGCCCGCGTCCTCGGCCGGCGCGCCCTCACCGCCGCGCGCCGCGCCCTGCGCGCCGGCTACTCGGCGAAGATCCGCCGCCCCACCGCGCAGGACCCGGTGGCGCAGGTCGAGCTGCCGACCTGCACGGTCCGGTTCCTGGTGCCCGGCGAGCTCGGCTACATCCACACCGACGCCGTGGCGGCGGTGCGCGGCGAGGTCACCGTCCTCGCCGTCTGGGCGTTCCGCGCCGCCGACGAGCGCGGCCTGACCGGCGAGGAGGTCCGGCTGGACGTCGGCGGCCCGGCCGCGGCGGACGGGTCGGGCGGGACGGGCGGGAACGGCCTCGACGCCGCGCTCGACCTCGCCGACCAGGTCCTCCTGGAGGGCGCCGCGCACGCGGGGCCCGTCCTCGCGACCGCGCTGGGACGCACCGCCGGCGACCTCGCGGCGGCCGGTCTGCACTGGCCCGCCGCCGCGCTCGGCGACCTGGCCGAGCAGCTCGCCGCGCACCACGAGCGCCGCGCCGACCACGACCCGGTGCGCGTCGCGGAGCTGCTCGCCGAGCTGCACGCCCGGCACCGCGCGGCGGCCCGCGGCGGCGGCCGCTCCCAGGTGCTCGGCACGGAGGAGGCCGCGGACACGCCGCTGCGCCGCGTCCGCCTCGCCGCCCTCGGCTGCCGCGTCGGCGGCACGCCCGGGAGCCGCACCGCCGACGTCTACCTCGCGCACACCGGCACCGGGATCGTCCTCGTGCTGAAACGGCGCTGGGACGTCCCGGACGGCGACCGCCTCACCGGCTCCGACCTCGCCGGGCGCCGCGTCCTCGGGTCCCCGCTGCGGTCCCTCGCCGCCGCGAACGTGGTGTCCGAGAGCGCCTCGCGCAGCGCCGGCCGCGTCGTCCGGGTCGCCGCCGGGCGGATCGCGAAGACGACGGTCACCCCGCTCGGCGACACCTGGGAGAGCCTGCCCGCCCGGCTGCTCGTCCGCGACCTGGCCGCCGAGGGGCGGGCCCTGGACGCGCTGCCGCCCCGCCTGGTGCGGCCCCGCGTGGAGGCCGAGCTGGTCCGCGTCGTCGAGATCGCCGAGGTCCGCGACATCGGCTACCACCCGGGCGCGCAGCGGCTGGAGGCCGTGGTCGCCGACGCGGCGGGGACCACGGCCGTCGTGTCCGCCGACTACAGCCCGCACCGCCCCGCCGCGCTGGACGCCCTCGCCGAGGCGCTCGCGGCGGAGCCCCGGTTCGTGTCGGGCGCCGTCCGCAGGGACCGCGGGGGACTGGTCGTCGACCCGCTCGCCGTCATGACCTCGCACGGCACCGTCGTCCCCGACCTGGCGCCCGGCGACGGCACCGCCGCCCTCGGGGCCCCTCCCGCCGGGGCGCCGGACCCGCTGGGCCGGGCCCTGGACGAGGCGCTCGCCGCCTGCGCCGAGGCGGCCCACCGCGGCCTGCTGCGCCTCCCGGCCGGGGTGCGGGAGCGCCTCGTCCGCGCCGGCGCCACGCTGGAGCGCGCCGGCCTCCGCACGACCGCCGGCGCGCTGGACGCCCTCGCCGCCGCGCTCGCGGGCGACGACCCGAGGAGCATGTCCCGCGCCTGGGCCACCGCCCACATCCGCCTGGTGACCGCGGCGGAACTGCGCTGACGCGCCGCTAGGCGCGGCAGGTGAGCGGGCGGCCCCCGTTGAAGGTGATCATGTCGCTCAGGGCGGCGACCAGGTCGATCGGCGCGCCGGGCGCGTGCCCGTCCAGCTCGGCGTAGGCGCGGTGCAGGTTGCCGACGAGGCGCTCGGGGTCGGTCAGCTCCGCGTACGGGCCGAGGTCGGCCTCGCGGGCGGCCTCCAGCGGCGAAAGCCCGGCCGGCTTGGCCTCGGCGGCCGTCGCCTGGACGAACCGCGCGTAGCCCAGCACCCGGCCGATGAGCTCGGGGCCGCCGACGGGGCCGTGCCCGGGGACGATCGTCTCCGCCCCCAGCGGCGCGACGACCTCCTCCAGCACCTTGATCGCGCCCGCGACCGAGCCCTGCATCAGGAACGGGGTGCCGCCGTTGAACAGCAGGTCGCCGCAGAACAGCACCCGCCGGTCGGGGAGCCACACGATCGAGTCGTTGGTGGTGTGCGCCGGCGTGCCGACGTGGCGGACCTCGCACCGCAGGTCGTCCACCCACAGCGTCACGGAGTCGGTGTAGGTGAGGAACGGCGGCTCGATCTCGACGCCGCCCCACTCGACCTTCGTCCAGAACGGCTCGTCGAACGGCTCGCCCCAGCTGAGCGCGTCGTCCCGCGTCCTCTCGTGGCCGACGACGGTCGCGCCGGAGAACAGGTAGTTGCCGAAGGTGTGGTCGCCGTGGTGGTGGGTGTTGACCAGCGTCCGGACGGGGCGGTCCGTGACCGACCGGATCGACTCCAGGTACGCCCGGGTGCGGCGCTCGGTCGAGCAGGAGTCGACGCTCGTCACCCCCCGCGCCCCCACGAGGAAGCCGGTGTTGTTGATCCACCAGGTGCCGTCGGGCTGGACGTAGGCGAAGATCCCGTCGGAGACCTCCTGCAGCCGCGGGCTTCCTGGTCCCTCGCGGTCGGGTGCGTCGCTCATGGGACCGGGAGTGTAACGGGCGGCGGGAGCGCGACCGGGCGGGCCGCTCCCGCGCGGCCGCGGCGGGCCCGGTCAGTACTCCGCCACGGTCGTCAGCAGGTGCGCGCGCGGCGAGACGGCCCGGGCGGACGGCTCCTGCGTCCCGGCGGAGCGCAGGACCTCCCCGGCGCCGAGCACGGCCGCGTCGCCGGTGTCGTCCCCGAGCCGCGCGCCCAGCCCCGTCCGGTCCTTGATCAGCCGCTCCAGGCCGGGCAGCCGGGCGCAGCCGCCGGTGAGCGTGATGCCGACGCCGAGCAGGGCGCCGGAGATCTCGGGCGAGCAGCCGGAGAGCCCGGTGCCGATCGCGTCCACGATCCGCGCCACCGGACCGGAGATCGCCCGGGCGACGTCCGCGGTGGTGAGGACGATGCCGCGCGGCATCCCCGTCGCGATGTCGCGCCCGTGGACGACGGTCTGCCGCACCGGGCGGCGGCCGAGCGGCGGCACCGCGCCGACCTCCAGCTTGGCCTGCTCCGCCGCCGACAGCGACAGCGCGATGCCGTGCTCCTGCCGGACGAGGGTGGCGATGGCGCGGTCCAGCGCCGACCCGCCGACGTGCGCGGTGTGCGAGGTGACCAGGCCGCCGAACGCGATGACGCCGACGTCGGTGACGTCCGCCCCGATGTCGGCGATCACCGTGATGTCGGGCCGCACGGCGGAGGTCATGCCCATCCCGATGGCGGCGGCGATCGGCGTCGGCACGAGCGTGAGGTGCCGCGCGCCCGCCTGGTAGGCGGAGAACTGCAGCGCCCGGTAGTGGACGGACGTCAGCCCGCTCGGGACGGTGACGACCAGGCGCGGGCGCGCCGTGTAGTGGCGCTTGTGGTGGCGGCGCACCAGGTGCCGCATCAGGTACTCGGCCTCGTCGGTCTCGGTCGGCGCGCCTTCGCGGATGGGCCGGACGAGCGTGACGTCCGGGTTGCGCCCGGCCATCTCCCGCGCGGGGGCGCCGAGGGCGAGGATGCGCCCCGTGTCCCGGGAGCGTGCGAGGAGCGACGGTTCGCGGCAGACGACGCCGCGGCCCTTCACATGCATCCGCACGGTCGCGCTGCCCAGGTCGATAGCGGTGTCCCGGCCCGCGAAGTCCCACATCGCGTCCCTCCCAATCGCCCTGTTCGTCGCAAGAGTCCAGATGATTCCCGTGCTACCTGCGGCGATGCCCACGCCCGGGTAAGCGAATCGCAACGACCTGGCGGGTTGGATCCGGAATGTCTGGATCGCGGAACGCGCTCCGGCGCCGGCCCGGCACCCGCTCCCGGGCCGGCGCCCGAGATCATGCGGGGACGGTGCCGGACCGCGCGCCCGGCGGCGCCGTCCGGCCCTGCCGGCCCCACCGGGCCCGGACCTCGCCCACCGCGCGGCATGCCCCGTACAGCAGGAACGAGACCGTGGTGACGTACGGGCTGATCGGAAGGCTGGACCCGATCGACAGCAGGATCCCGCCCACCGCCGACACCGTCGCCAGCCCCGCGCTCAGCACCGCCGCCGCGGCCGGCGACGCGGTGACCCGCACCGCCGCCGCGGCGGGCGTGCAGATCAGCGCGAGCACCAGCAGCGCCCCGACGACCTGCACGGACACGGCGACCGCCAGGCCGAGCACGAGCATGAAGGCCGGCGACAGCGCCCGCACCGGCACGCCCCGCGCCGCCGCCGCGTCCGGGTCCAGGCTGGCGAACGCCAGCGGGCGCCACATGACCGCGAGGCACGCCAGCACCACCGCCGACGTCGCGAGCAGCCAGGTCAGCCCCGGCGTGTCGATCGCGACGATCTGGCCGGTGAGGAGCCCGAACTTGTTGGCCGACCGCCCCTGGTACAGCGACAGGAACAGCACGCCGAGCCCGAGCCCGAAGGGCATCAGCACGCCGATGACCGACCCGCGGCCGCGGGCCTTCGCGCCGAGCACCCCGATCAGGCCGGCGGCCGCCAGCGCCCCCGCCACCGAGCCGCCCGCCACGCTCGCCCCGGCCAGCAGGGCGGCCGCCGCCCCGGCGAACGACAGCTCGCTGATGCCGTGCACGGCGAACGCGAGGTCGCGCATGACGACGAACGTCCCGGCGAGCCCCCCGACGAGACCGAGCACGGCCCCCGCGATGAGCGAGTTGCGCACCAGCCCGAGCAGCGCCCCGTAGTCCTGGAAGTTGAAGACCTCGTGCCACGCCTCCTGCCAGCTCATACCGTCTCCGAGCGGCAAGGCCGGGCGCTTGCCGCTGCGCGCGCCGGAGCCTCCGTGACCCGGGTCGTGCCCATGTCCAGCAGCCGGTCGGCGAAGGGGAGGACCGGGTCGATGTCGTGGGTGACGAAGACGACGGTCGTGCCGTGCTCGCGGCGGCGCCGGTCGACCAGTCCGGCGACGACGCGCTGGTACCGGGCGTCCAGCGACGCCAGCGGCTCGTCGCACAGGAGGACGCGCGGGCCGGCCGCCAGCGCCTGCGCGACCCGGACGCGCTGCAGCTCGCCGCCCGAGAGGAGTTCGAGCGGGACGTCGGCGAACGCGGCGGCGCCCACGTCGGCGAGGGCGGCGTCGACCCGGCGGCGCACGTCCCGGCGCGGCAGGCCGGGCCCCCAGCGATGGCCGTCGACGCCGAGCCGCACGAGGTCGCGGGCGCGCAGCGGGGTGTGCGGCGGCACGGCCCTGTGCTGCGGGACGTAGCCGGTGCCGGCGCCGCCGCGCCGGGGGCGGCGCCCGTCCACCGCGACCGTTCCGGACGACGGCCGCTGGAGCCCGAGCAGCATCCTGAGCAGGCTGGTCTTTCCCGAACCGTTGGGCCCGACGACGGCGAGGAACTCGCCGGGCGCCACGTCGAGGTCCAGCCCGCGCCACAGCGTCCGGCCGCCGTAGGACAGGGCGGCGCCGCGCAGGGCGATCACGACAGCGCCTTCTGGAGCGCGGAGACGGTGCCGTCCATCCAGGCGACGTAGTCCCGGCCGCCGGGCAGCGTCTCGGTGACCGGGACCACCGGGACGCCCGCCTCGTCCGCCGCCTTGCGGACCTGCTCGGTCTGCGGGCCGCTCGTCTGCACGTTCTCGACGAGCGCCCGGACCTTCCTGCCGGTGAGCAGCGCCAGCGTGTCGCGCATGGCCCTCGGCGGGACGTCGTCCCCCTCCTCGATCGCCTCGGCGAACCCCTCCGGCGTCCGGTCCACCAGGCCGGCCGCTTCGAGGAGGTAGGCGGGTACGGGCTCGGTCACCGCCACACGTTCCCCGGCGTGCGCGGCCTTGATCGCCGCCACCCTCTCCTCCAGCGCCTTCAGCTTCGCCTTGAAGGACGCGGCGTTCGAGGCGAAGGTCTCCGCGGCCTCGGGATCCGCCTCGCCGAGCGCGGCCGAGACCCGGTCGGCCAGCAGCGCGACGGACGGCAGGTCGTACCAGACGTGCTCGTTCGGCTCCTCGCCCGCGGGCGCCGTCTTCCCGGAGATCTGGAAGGCGTTGAGCACCCGGGCCTTCGAACCGGCGCCCTTCAGCAGCGTGTCCACGAAGCCGTCGTAGCCGCCGCCGTTCTCGATGACCACATCGGCCTTGGACAGCGCGAGCCTGGCGCGGGTGCCCGCCTCGAAGGAGTGCGGGTCCTGCGCGGGGTCGCTGATGAACGACGTCACCGTCACCCTGCCGCCGCCGATCTGCCGCGCGATGTCCCCGTAGACGTTGGTCGACGCCACGACCTGGACCGTCGCCGCCGCGCCCGCGCCGGGGGACGATCCGCAGGCGGCGGACCCGAGCGCCGCGGCGGCGAGGACGGCGCCCGCCCCGAGGACGCGCGCACGCTGAGCAGGCATCATGAACCTCCTGAAAATGATAACGATTTTCAGTGGCAACCTAGCACGGCTCGCCCGCTCTGTCCCGTTCGTCGCTCGTCGCCGGCAAGGCCCCCGCACGCGAAAGGCCGCCGTCCCGGTCCGGGACGGCGGCCTGTGCGGTGTTCGGTCGAGGGGGCTCTACCAGGCGAACGCCTCCGGCACCGGACCCGGGCCGGGGAAGATGTCGTCCAGGGCGGCCAGGAACGCCTCGGGCAGCTCCAGGTCGGCGGCGCGGACGGCGGAGTCGAGCTGCTCGCGGACGCGCGGCCCGACGATCGGGCCGGTCACGCCGGGACGGGTGAGGAGCCAGGCGAGGCCGACGTCGCCCGGGGGGAGGCCGTGCTCGTCGCACAGGTCCTCGTAGGCCTGGACGCGCGCCCGCTCCGCCGGGTCGGCCAGCATCTCCGCGGCGCGGCCCGACCGCGACCGGGAGCCGTCCCCGTCGCGCTCCTTGCGCAGGACGCCGCCGAGCACCCCGCCGTGCAGCGGGGACCACGGGATCACGCCGAGCCCGTAGGCCTGCGCCGCCGGGACGACCTCCATCTCGGCGCGCCGTTCGACCAGGTTGTACAGGCACTGCTCGCTGACCAGGCCGAGCGAGCCGCGGCGGGCGGCGGCCTCGTTGGCCTGCGCGATGCCCCAGCCGGGGAAGTTGGACGAGCCGGCGTAGAGCACCTTGCCCTGCTGGACGAGGACGTCGACCGCCTGCCAGATCTCCTCCCACGGCGTCGACCGGTCGATGTGGTGGAACTGGTACAGGTCGATGTGGTCGGTGCCGAGCCGCTTCAGCGACGCCTCGGCGGCCTGGCGGATGTGCAGCGCGGACAGCCCGCCCTGGTTCGGCCAGGGCGAGTCGGGCGGCGCCATGTCCGCGTAGACCTTCGTCGCGAGGACGGTCTTCTCGCGGCGACCGCCGCCCTTGGCGAACCAGGAGCCGATGATCTCCTCGGTGCGGCCCTTGTTCGCGCCCCACCCGTAGGCGTTCGCGGTGTCGAAGAAGTTGATCCCCGCGTCGAGCGCCGCGTCCATGATCGTGTGGGCGTCGGCCTCCTCGGTGAACGGGCCGAAGTTCATCGTGCCGAGCACCAGGCGGCTGACCTTCAGGCCGGTGCGGCCGAGTCGGGTGTATTCCATGGTGATCAAGCCAAGCACCTGGAGCGTGCTCCAGGTCAAGTGTGACGCGCCCCCCGGCGCCGCACGGCGCGCGCATGGCGCCGGGGCAGGCGGAAAGAGGCTCAGGGACCGACGTACTCGGCCCACGGCTCGTAGGCCGGGCCGTGCCAGAAGGATCTCGGTTGCGCCGCGGCTCTCGGCCGGGGTTCAGGCTTTGACATGTCCGACGGTGTGTCGCTTCGCGGAGCCTGGGCCGCGGAATCGTCCGGTCTGGAGTGGCCGCCGGGTGGTGCGGCCTTCGCTACCGGGTGGCGGGGGGCCTTTTTGGAGGGTTTGTCGCTTTTCTTGTGTGATTTCAAGTGATGTGGCGGAATGTGGGGGGTCCGCTCGCTATCTGGGGGCTGGTCGGCTCTCTTCTGCGCACTCATCCGGTCGATCTTCTCGACGAGCTCCCGCACGGACGGCGACCACTCGCGATAGGCGGGCGCGCCGGGCCGTACCGCGCCCGCGAACTGTTTCTTGCGCCGCGCGCCGAACTTGTCGATGCGGACCCTGGCCCCCGAATTGGGCGCGTGCAGGAACCGGCCGTGCCCGACGTACATGCCGACGTGGCTGCGGCCGTGGAAGAAGATGAGGTCCCCGGGCTTGAGCTGCCTCATCTTCACCTTCCGGTCCACCTGGCGGTACTGGGCGTAGGTGACGCGGGGGATCCTGACGCCCGCCCTGCGCCACGCGGCCATCATGAGGCCGGAGCAGTCGTAGCCGGACGGCCCCGTGGCGCCCCACCGGTACGGCTTGCCGATCTGCTTGCGGGCGAACCGCAGCGCCTTCTTCGCGCGCTTGCGCTGGGCCGCCTCCCGCGTCCGGTACTTGTCGTACGCCCGGACCTTCTGCAGCGTGGCCGCGTCCAGGTGCAGTCTCCTCAGCGCCGTCGGGCTGAGCGCCGTCGGCGTGAGCGCGGCGAAGGCCGTGGAACCCAGCGGGACCGTCAGCGCGAGCCCGGTCACCGTCGCCGTGACGGCGGTTCGGAGCGCTCCCCGTTTTCGGTCGGCCGCCCGGCCGCGGCCGGTCCGGCCCGCGATCGCTCCGCTTCCGCTTTCGGCATCGTGCGAGTGGCGTGCGATGGACATTCTTCCGCTCTCCGTTTCCGATCAGGTATCGGCAGGTGATCATCATCCCGCCGAGGGAACGGGTACCCGTTGAACGGCACGGAATTGTGCGAGCGCGCCGATTTTACGTGATCATGACGCCGAATTGGAGGCCGGGTTCAGTGTCTTTGATCAAGCGGTCAGATGGGCGAGCGATTTCAGCGGGACGGCGAGCCAGGCGGGCCTGTTCTGCGCCTCGTACCGCACCTCGTAGACGGCCTTCTCGAATTCGAAGGCGCGGATGAGCACCGAATGCGCGGCCGGGTCGGGGCCGCAGCCCGCCGCGTAGCCGCGGCAGAACGCGGCGCGGTTGCGCGCCGCCCAGGCGTGCGCCCGCGTCTCCAGCCGCGGCCCCGACTCGCTCGGCACCGTGCCCGCCTTGGTGATGAGGTACCGCGCGGCGTACTCGAACGAGCGGAGCATCCCGGCGACGTCGCGCAGCGGGTGCGCGAGGGCGCGGCGCTCGCTCTGCGTCCGCGCCGGCTCGCCCTCGAAGTCCAGGACGCTCCACCCGGACTCGGTGCGCAGGACCTGCCCGAGGTGGTAGTCGCCGTGGACGCGCTGGACGGGCAGCGGCTCGGCCCGGGCGGCCAGGTCGAGGTACGCCTCCGTGAGCGCCTTGGCGTGCGGCGCGAGGGCGGGCACCGTGCGGCAGGTGCCGGTCAGCTCGGTGTTCATCCGCGCGGCCATCGCGCGGACCTCCGCCGCCGGGACGACCGTCACGCCGAACGCGTCGGCGAGCGCCCGGTGCACCTCGGCGGTGGCCGCGCCGAGCCGTTCGGCCTCGGCGGCGAAGTCGCCGCCGGCTGCGCTCGCGTCCAGTTCGGCCCACTCGTCGCCGCCGGGCGGCGGCGTGTGCGCGAACCAGTCGCGCACGCTGGCGATCGCGAGGCTCCACCCGTCCACGCCGGTGTGCAGGTAGTCCGACAGGAGGGCGAGCGTGACCGGCTCCCCGCCCGCGGGGGCGCCGTGCCCCCGGTCCAGCTCGATCCAGCCGAGGACGGCCGGGACGTGCGTACAGCCGCCGCGGGTCAGCGCGAGGTTGACCTCCAGGTCGAGGTTGACGCCGGGGGACAGGCGGCGGAACAGCTTGCAGATGTACTCGTCGCCGAACAGCAGCGACGTGTTGCTCTGCTCGGCGGTCATGGGCAGGCTCGCCAGGTCCGTGCGGATGCGGGCCCCGCCGGCGTGGTGGAACCGCAGCGGGCCCACGGACGCCCCGCGCGCCATGGCGTCCAGCAGCACCCGGGTCAGGTCCGGGTCGTGCGCGGCGTCGTACAGGCGGGGCCTCGCGGCCCGGTCGCCGCAGTGCCCGCCGATCTCGACGTGCCGGAGCCGGTCGGGCAGGTCGCGACGGACGCCGAGGAGGAGCTGGTAGTGGTCGGTGGTGTCGTCGCGGCGGACGTCGAGGACGAGGTGGTGCAGGGCGGGGTCGCCGGAGTGGAGTTCGGTGGCGGTGCCGATGGCGAGCTCGTGGATGGGGCCGTCCTTGCCGCCGAACCAGCGCTGCCGGGGCAGCCACTCCGCGATGTCCCGGACGAGGTCCGGCTCTGGAGGAAGCACGGTCAGACGGTCCTTCCCGCGCGCGTGCCGAGCCCGGCCTCCGCGCTAGGCCCGGGGGCCGCGTCGTCCGGGGGAATCAGCTGGAACCAGAAGAATCCGTGGCCCGGCAGGGTCAGCAGGTAGGGCAGCTCGCCGATGGCCGGGAACTGCACGCCGCCCATGCACTCGACGGGGGAGTAGCCCTCGAAGCGCCGCAGGTCCAGCTCGACGGGCTGCGGGAACCGGGACAGATTGCTGACGCACAGGACCGTGTCCATCTCCCCCCACGGGCTCTCGTCCTCGGTGATCTCGCGGGTGAAGGCGAGGACGGAGGGGTTGGAGGCGGACAGTTCGACGTAGGAGCCGACGCCGAAGACGGGGTGGCGCTGCCGGATCTCG